>PLTX01000123.1 GCA_003164675.1 Verrucomicrobiota bacterium
GGGTCATTCTCACGGAGTCACGACACCAGAAATGCGAAGCAACACAGATATGCTTGATCCCTGCATGGCACCGGTGAATGCCCCATCTTTCGCTCTTGCCTTTCAAGCGTTCTTCCGTTACCGCTTTAACCTGAGAGGAGATTTTCCGATGAAATGTTTGCTGGCTTGCTTGTCGATTCTGCTGATGGCCCTGCTGCTGGGCGTGGGTTGCGCAACGAGTTCGGGCGGAGGGTGCCAGTCCACGGCCAAGACGCCGCCACCCGGGGGGGTCTATTCTACGCCGGTCGCTGTGCCACCGTCTAATCCGTGAAGGGTAGACGCAGACTTTAAAAGCGACTGCCACGGACCGGGACGTGAGATGTTTCCAGTGACATCGGCGTCAACAGGACAAATCCTGCGGTCGGCGTCGAAGAGCAACGCGCGCCGTCGCGCCGGCCACTCCAATCACTGACGAACGCCGCTGCTGGCAGGGATACCCGATTTCGCAGCTTTGGCGATTACGCTCAACTTCTGCGGCATAGCGTCCTCCTGCCTCAGGAGCGCCAAATCCTTCGTTTGCAGACGAAAGCCCCACACTTGATTGACTGTCTTCACCGGACCTCCCCAACGGTAGGCACTCAGGTGGCGCTCGATGGAAAACTCCAATCCGACCTGGGTTTTCTCCCACGCTGCCGCTCGCATTTCAATCCTGCCCTGAGAAAGTTTCCCCGGCATGCCGCCTGCGGGGTAGAGACGCTCGACATAGCGACTGAACAGATTCTTGAATTTGTCGGACGGCTCGCGTACCCCATCCCATGTTGCATACCCCTCCAAGAAGGCCTTCTCCAGTCCGGGGAAGTAATGAGGTCCGCAATAGAACTTCCCATGCACATCCCAATCTCGGCCGGCTAATCGGCCACAGTCCGGCCACTCACAAAGCCTGTTGCTCATAGCTATCTCCTTGGGCTGACGTGTGAAGCATACTGATCCCCGCCGTCTCTGAATTCAAGGATAAACCGCGACATCCGGACCGAGATCGAGGCGTCGGGTGCGCCTGCGAATCGCGAGAGGCACCGACCTCCACAACGAAACCGATTCGATTCCGCATCGGCGTGACCGCACAGCTTCGATCAGCGACGGGCTAGAACACCCAGAGACAAACTCCCGCCACAGCTATCGCGGCACCCGCCCAGCGCACCACCGGCACTTTCACTGGTTGCAGAAGATCGGCTGTCCCGATGCCACACGCCTGCAACCCGACTGTCGCGAGCATGAATCCCGCGCCGTAGGCGTAGCCAACGGCGTTGGCGGACATTTCCGTACCGTGCGAGTGCCCGTGAAAGAACGCAAACAACCCCACAATGGCCATGCTCGCCGCCAACGGGAACCGCGCCGCCACGGCAACCAAGATTCCAAATACCAGCAGGGAGAGCATAATCCCCTCTTCGGTGAACGGCACGCGCAGCCCGGCCATCGCCAGCGCTCCACCCAACGCCATCACCCCAACAAAACTCGCGGGCACCAGCCATCGTGCTCGCCCGCCCAGTTGCGCCGCCCATAAGCCGACCGCGACCATCGCCAGAATGTGATCGAGTCCGGACAACGGATGCGCGAACCCGCTGCCAAAACTACGCACGTCACCGGGAATGACATGAGCATGAGCTCCTGCCGCAGTCAGCAAAAGTAATGCTGCAGAAATCAGTAGAGAACGCGAAGTCGTCTTCATGCAGTCGAGTCTATTTCTCACGACGTTTGTCTGTCAAGAAACTTGCAGACCGATTTCAATCGCTCTTCGCGTCTTCGCTCGCTACTCCGCCAACAGCGCCTTGACCTGCTCGGCGAGGTTCGCGCCGCGCGCCTGGGTGGTGCGCACGAGCCCTTTCTTGTCCACCAGCCAGGCGGCGGGAATCGAGTTGATTCCGTAACGGCTGCTGATGTCATTGCCCCAGCCTTTGCCGTCAAAGTATTCCGGCCACGTCATGCCGGCTTGTTGGGTGTACCCGAGCAACTTCTCCTTGCTCTGATCGAGCGAGATGCCCACGATTTCAAATCCGGCCTTGTGAAGCTGGTTGTACGTGGCGACGACGTTGGGCATTTCCATGCGGCACGGACCGCACCACGTCGCCCAGAAATCCACCAACACCACCTTCCCGCGAAGCTTCGCCACGTCTACATCCGTGCCGTCCACGGCCTTGAACTTCAGATCGAGAGGCGCCTTGCCGAGTTGGCGGGTCGACTCGAGAGATGCCAGCTGCTGTTGCGCCATGGCGGCGACGTGGATGTCCCGACTGGTTTCCAGGGTGCGCAACATCGATTCGGCGGCGCTGGGATCGCGACGTTCGAGGAATACCGCCAGCTCCAACTGCATGATCGCGGCGCGTCGGTCGTCTGGGTAATCCTTGCCCAACTGGGCGATCTCGGCCGCCACCGCCGCGCGAGCCGCGGGATCCATCGACCCACCCGACCGCGCCAGCGTTTCCAAATGCGCCTTCGCGATAAGGAATCTCGCATCGGCTTTCGTCAATGACGAGGCATCCGCCGCACTGACAATGTCACCGGCAACTTGCAGCAACGCGGCATTGTCCGGTGCGCGGCCTTCGACTCGCGCGCTCATGGACTCGATTTGCACCCGCATCAGCTTTGTGTCCCACCGCCGCGGATCGTCTCCGAAGCGGGTTTCGAACTCCAGCAACGCGCTTCGCAGATTCCCCAACTGCTGGACATACTGCACCCGATCATTAACGAGCGGCGTGCTCTCCAGCGTCTGCAGGTGACCCCACAATTCATCGGCCGTCTTGTACTGCGACAAGTCCTCGCCACGGACCGGCCAAATCGGCAATAACGTGATGAGGATAAGGAAAAGCTTTCGTCTCATGTGTGCAAAGGAACCAAAGATTCAATGACACCGAGTTGCCCGAAAGTCAAACTTTGCCGATTTTTCCCCATTTCACTGCCAATTTGTCGCCAGAGCCCCCAAAACAAACCCAATTTTTGCAAAACAAACCCAATCGAAAATCGCCCATTTCAACAGTCACAACCGACTGTCTACCAAACTGATCCACATGAAGCGCACACCCCAAAAGCTTGGGTTTGTTTTGCCAAAAAGCACTATTTGCGGAACCCTTCCCTCCCTCTGGGCACAACTCACCCTCGCCACAAATTGGCGCCAAAGCAAACCGTTGCGTCGTCTCCCTCTCCGCTTTCCCGCTATATCAAAGAGCCAACAACATCTTATGCCTTATCGCATGTTAGTCCAGATGTCAACAACTTCTTAACGCATAATCTCCGCCGCCCCCCCTGTTGTCGCCGCGAAACCGAGTCCGACGAGACGCGAGACACTCTTGCCTGACTCGCAACCGTTTCGCGGTGGTTGCAGCCCCTGATCTCGGCAACACAATTCCGATTGCCCCACACCAAAATTCGCCCAAAGAATCCCCGACGTTCGGCGAAGGTCTCCCGACCTCGCCGACGCCATTGGAGGGCCAAGCCTGCCCCGATTCCGTTACCGAACCTCACGCCTGCTGTCCTTCCTCACTTCGGATCCGGCCCCAGGCTCGCCTGCACTAGATTCTCCGGATGCACCCATCTAGCGAATGCCGCTTGCACGTCGTCGGCCGTCAGCGCGAGGCAGATCTTGGCAGCGTGCATCGTTTCATCCAGCGGCAGGTCGTGCGTCGCGTAATACAGCAGCTTCGCCGCAATGTCCCCCGTGCTGGATTCGGACAACGGAATTCCCCGCAACCATTCCGCCTTTGCCTGCTGCAACTCATCGGCGCTCACGGGTCTGGTCTGCATGTCTGTCAGGTCGCGCGCGATGATGGCGCGGGCCTTGGAAACATTGGGCGGGTCGCACCCGTAGTCCACCTTGTACAACCCGCGCGTCTCCTGAATGTCGAACGACGAATCCACGGCGTACACCAGCCCGTTCTCCTTGCGCAGATCGCGGTACAGCCGCGTCGCGTAGAACCCGCCTCCCACAACAAAATTGCCCAGCCGCAACGCGTAGTAATCCGGGTTCGTGCGGTTCAATGCCAACATCTCCGCCAGGGTCACCTTGTCTTGGACACGGCTCTTGTCCGGCACCGCCGTGACCGCCGGCCCATTGGTAGGGACGGGAGACGGAAGCACCTCGGGCTTGGGTCCCGTCGCCGTCCAATCGCCAAACCATTTCTCGATGACCGACTTCGCCTGCTCGGGCGTGACATTGCCGACGACCACGATCGTCGCCAGGTCGGGACGGAACACGTGGCGATAATAGTCGCGCACATTGTCGAGCGTCACGGCGCTGACGGTGGACGTCGTCGCCTGGCGCAACGCCGGGTCGCCCTTCGGCAGCAACGCCATCGCCAGGGCCCGGTGCGCGAGGTAGTCCGGGCTTTCCAGCGTACCGGCCACCGTGTCCGACACCTGCTGGCGCACGGTCTGGAACGCTTCCTTGGGCAGGGCGGGATGTAACAGGTTGTCCGCCAGAAGCTGCACGCCGCGGGCGAAGTAGTTGGTCAGGACGTTCACCTGGAAATCTGTGCCGGCGGATTCCGTCGCGCCGATATCGTCGAGCGCCTTCTGAAACGCCACGCGGTCCAACGATTTGCTGCCAAATTCAAAAAGCTGGTCAAGGACCTGATCCACGCCATCCTGGCCTTGCGCCGCTTCGAGGTCCGGGTTGTTGCGCACCCGGCCCGAGACGCTGACCGTGCCGCTCATCGTTTCGGTCTGCACAATGAGTCGAAGCCCGTTCGTGAGCGTCGTGACCACGGGATGCAACGTGGACGCGGGAACGGGAAGACGCGCCAATTGCGCCGCCGCCCAGTCCGGCAACGGCACGGTCCCCTTCTCACTCGACGCAAATGATTCGTGTCCGCCGTAACTGGCTGACGACACCGGCTTGCCAGATTCCTCGGGGGTCACGATCGCCGTGATCGCGCGGTCGAGGTTCAAGTATTTCCGGGCAACGCGGTTCACGTCGGCTACCGTAACCTTTTTGATCGCTTCGATGTCGTCGTCGGGTGAGTGGCGGCCCTCCAGGGCGATCGTCTCTGCCCAGGTCATTGCCAGTCCTTGGATGGAATTCCTCTCGAACTCTTCGTCGGCCAGCCGATGCCGCTTCGAGGCCTCCACCAGGTCGGACGGGAGCCCGTGCTTCACATATTGGCGAAACACATTTTGCAGTTCCTTGATCAACGCCGCGCCATCGCCTCCCTTCGGGAACGTGCCAATCCCATAGGCGAGGCCCGCCTTTGGCAGCGCATCCAGCGAAAAGTCCGTCGAGAGTGCTTTGCCGGCGGGCACCAGTGCGTACAGGTCCGAGCGATGGCTGGCCAGCACGTCCCCGAGGACCTGCGCCGCCGCGTAATCAGGGCTGTCGAAACCGGGCGCGCGAAACGTGATGACGGCAAGTCCACACGCCAGATCGCTGGTCAGATGAAGGCTGTCAGGTTTCACGGATTGCAACTCGATCGTGGGACGACGGGGCAGCTTCTTGGCGAGGATATTTCCGAATAAGCGTTGCACGGTGGCCAGCGCCGATTGCGGTTCCACGTCGCCGACGATAATGAGAATCGCGTTATTCGGCGTGTACCAGCGGGTGTAGAAATTCTTCAGCATCGCGCCCGTCGTCTTATCGAAGGAGGGCCGCGTTCCCAACGCGTCGTGCCCGTACGGCGTACCCTTGAACATAGTGTCCAGCAGTTTCGTGTACAGCACGTACTCGGGATTGGAGAGGTCCTGCGCCACTTCCTGTTCGATCGCGCCGCGTTCCTTGTTCCACAATTCATCGGTGGCGAGGATTCCGCTCATTCGTAGCGATTCGACGTGCAGCGCCGGCTCCAGATCGTCCGCGGGAACCGTGAAATAGTATTGCGTGATGGTTTGCTGCGTATCGGCGTCGAAGTTGCCGCCCATTGCGGCGGAAATCTGGGCCAGTTGGTCCGCCGAAAGACCCGGATTCCCGCGAAACATCATGTGCTCCAGCGCGTGCGCCATACCGGGAAATCCCGCCGGCGCCTCGTCCGACCCGACCCGGTAATTCACCACCGTCGTTACTACCGGCGCAATCGGGTCGCGCACGATCACCACCCGCAACCCGTTCTTCAACGTCGCCCGCAGCACGTCTTTGTCGGATGTGAATTGGGTGCTCGCCCGGCTTTCGCCCTGTGCCAGCAACAGCGCTGTCACAAACAGAAACACGGATAGGTTATGTCTCATTTTTCCCATATCGCGATTCGGTGCCCATTGGACACAATCCGTACGTTGTCGGTTCATAGAGCAGGTCGATTGCACAAGCGACGCTAGACCTGACCAGTCCAGTTGTTATCGTGCTGCGCGAATGCCGCGCGAATCTTAAAGACAACATCCGACGACAACGGGCCGCGCGCTATCGAGGCCACGTTGCTGCGAACATGCTCGATATTCCTGCCACCGACAATACAACTCGTGACGCCGTCCGTGAACGCCGTGAAGCGTAGCGCGGTATCCGCCCAGTCGGCGCCGAAATCGAGCCCCATCGCTTTCATGCGGAGCCAGTATTGTTCACAGTATCGCCCGGTCGGCTGGTTCGCATGCAGCCACGGCGCGTTGCCAATTGGCCGCTTGGCGATCACGCCGAGGCCGCGCTTGCCGGCCGGCGCCACCACCTTGTCCATCGCGCGTTGATCGAACATATTCACCGAACACATCAAGCCACGAAACCGTCTCGACGCCAGCGCCCATTCCAACGGTTCGTTGTCGCCCGAGTAGGCCGTGAAACGAATCTTGCCGTCGCCCACGCAACGATCCAGCGCCTCGATCACTTCGCCGCGCTCCAGCGTCTCCTTTGGGCAGGAATGAAGATGCGCGATATCCAGATGGTCCGTCCGCATCAACCGCAGCGCGCGCTCCACGCCCGCCAGGATACAGTCGTACGTCCAATCCACCACGCCGTCGATGCTGTAGCCGACTTTCGTGGACAACACGTACGCGCTACGCCGGTGCGCGATGTGACGTCCGATACGTTCCTCGGACAATCCATACCCCCGCGCCGTGTCGATCAGCGTGATGCCGAGATCGAGCGTTTCGTTGAGCAGACGCTCGACAAGCGCCTCGTCCAACTCTGCGTCCCCGATTTTCCCCGCCCCAAATCCCAGCGACGAAACCCACAAACCCGTACTGCCGTAAGCTCGTTGGGGAATCGTCGTAGCCGTCGTCATCCCGCGCAGAGATACCAGACACTTGAATCCGACTCAAGCGCGGGAAAAGGAATGAGGCGACGAGCTTACCTCCCCAGCGCCAGCATGCGCTCGATGGGCACGAGGGCGCGCTTGCGGACATCCTCATCCAAGGTGATTTCAGGCGAGAGATTCTCGAGTGCGGCGACGGCCTTCTCCAGCGTGTTCTTCTTCATGAAACTGCACTCGTTGCAGTGACACGAATCCGTCGGACCGGGGATGAACACTTTGCCAGGCACTTCCTTCCGGAGCCGGTGCAACATGCCCGCTTCGGTCACGATGATGAACTCCGGCGCGGGCGAATTCTGGCAGTAGCTCATCATCTTCTCGGTCGAACACACTTCATCGGCCATCATCCGCACCGCCGGTAAACATTCGGGATGGGCGACGATCTCCGCGTCGGGATGTTCCTGACGCAACCGGAAAATCGCCTTGTGCGTGAACAGCACGTGCGTCGAACACGCGCCCGGCCAGAGAATCATCTGCCGACCCGTCTGCGCCGTCACCCATTGGCCAAGGTTCTGGTCGGGCACGAACAGGATCTTCTTGTCGGGCGGAATCGAGTTGACGACCTTGACCGCGTTGCCCGAGGTGCAAATGATGTCCACCAGCGCCTTCACCGCCGCAGTGCAATTGATGTACGCCACGATATAGACGTCCGGATGCGCTTCCTTCCATTTCGCCAACCCCTTCGCGTCGCACGAGTCCGCCAGCGAACACCCCGCGTCGAGGTCGGGCAGAATCACCGTCTTGCTCGGATTGACGATCTTCGCCGTCTCGGCCATGAAATGCACGCCGCAGAAGAGAATCACATCGGCATCTGTCTCCTTCGCCTTGAACGACAGCCCCAGCGAATCGCCGACGAAATCCGCCACGTCCTGCAGCTCCGGCACCTGGTAATTGTGCGCGAGGATCACCGCGTTCTTGAGCTTCTTCAGCTCCCGAACCCGTCCCTGAAGTTCTACCGTATCTGCCGTGGTAATCATCGTTGCCATCGCCTGACTCAAGGTTATCGAAATCACCCGCTTTGTCAACGCAGGCTTGGGCGCGCGGAGCTTTCGACTCGCGAATCAGGGTTTGGTAATTCTCGACTTTACCAAAAGAACTGGTAAGCTGAATCGTAAGTGGCAAGACAATGAATTCGCAACCTCGAATTCCCACCGCTCTTTCGGTCCTTTCCTATCTCTTTCTAGTCTACGGGCTATGGGGCGCTGCCATCCAAGTCATCCAATTGTTTCTCTGGCTGAAGGGCTACGGTCTTGGCCTTCACCCAGAGATAATTTGCATCTGGGTTTTTGCCGGTCTACGCCGCCGCTCTCGAGGTTGGCGGGTTTTTGCACTGGCGCTAATCTGGCTGTCTATTGCGGTGGCGCTATTTGGTTCGGGGTACATGTTGGTGTTCAGAGAACCGGTAGCCGTGAACGGGTGGGGCCACACGCGCTTTGTCTCTCCGCTTGTGGGTGTCGCTTTGACTGCGCCCTTCCTGCTTCTGTCCTTTTGGGCATATTGGGTCCTGACTCGTCCAGACGTTCGATGTTTGTTTGGTGATGGTAAAGATCAGGCTCCGTCGATCACAGGCGAGAACACAGCTCCGCGCTCGAACTGACCTCACACCGGCGGTTCCGGTTTCCTCCGCACTTGCCGATTCACATGATTTCGGCGATATTGGGCGCGGCGTTGCTGGCATACCAATTGCATGACAGGCAGCAGTGATTGAACGCGCCCGTGTGAGACGGGTCAAAAGGCATACTTTATGGACAAACAATATTTGCGCGGTGGTTTTCAAACGGCCCGATGGTTGACCATCGGGTTTTCTCTCATTTTGGCAGCGGCGACGCCTGCATGTTTCGCGGAAAGCGCGGCAACGCCGGCATCGAACGGTGACATCGATCTCGCCCGCCGCCTCGAAGGCGCGTTCGAGCGGGTCGCCGAACAGGCCAGCCCGTCGGTCGTCGTCATTACCACCAAACACAAGGCGCCCACGGTATCGGAATCCCAGGGTGGTGAGGATCAGGAGAACGGCCAGCAGTTTGAGGGCTCGCCTTTCGAGTTTTTCTTCCGCCGCATGCCGCAGCAACACGCACCCGACGTCGAGAGCCAGGGATCGGGCATCATTCTGCGCAAGGATGGTTACATCCTCACCAATCAGCATGTCATTGACGGAGGCGGGCAGATCACCGTGCTGTTGAAGGACGGCACCAAGTTCACCAACGCAACGGTCGTCGGCATCGATGATCGCATCGACGTGGCGGTCATCAAAGTGGACGGAAAAGATCTTCCGGCCGCCAAACTCGGCGACAGCGACGGAGTGAAGATCGGGCAATGGGCAATTGCCATCGGCGCGCCGTATGAACTCGATTACACGTTCACGGTCGGATTCGTCAGCGCGAAAAGCCGTAGCGGCGTGGCCAGCCATGGCGGCAACGCCTATGAAGATTACATCCAGACCGACGCGGCGATCAACCCGGGCAATTCGGGCGGCCCGCTGTGCGACATCGAAGGCCGCGTCATTGGCATCAACACTCTGATTCACGGCCTGAACCGCGGCATCGGCTTCGCCATCCCGATCAATATGGCGATGGATTCCGCCGACAAGATCATCAAGGAAGGCAAAGTCAAACGCCCGTGGATCGGCATCGGGATCAGCGAATTCTCCGAGGATAAGGATTACGCCGACCTGGTGAAGGGCGTGAAGGAAGGCGTCGTGGTGACGGAGATTCGCGAAGGCACGCCCGCCGCGAAGAGCGATCTCCAGCCCGCCGACGTGATCGTCGCCGTTGATGGCACCCCGGTGAAGACGCCGCGGGAATTGCAGCAACAGATTCTCCACAAGAACATTGGCCAAAAAGTCGTGCTCAATGTGGTGCGCGGCGCCAAGAAAATGGAAGTCACGATTCAAACCGATGAGATGCCCGATCAGCTCCAGACGGTCTCGCTGGAGCATCGTCTGACGCCGAAAGCGGAAAGTGCGTTCGGCCTTACCGTGCAAACACTAACCAAGGACCTCGCCGAGCGGCTGAAAATTGAGGCGTCCGATGGCGTTGTGGTCACCGACGTTGCCGACGGCGGCGTGGCGCAGGAAAAAGGACTGCAGCGCGGGGATGTCATTACTTCCGTTGACCGCGTGCCGGCCCACTCGGTCGAAGATTTCAAATCCGCCATCGGCAAGGCCGATCAAGACAAGGGTGTGCTGATGTACGTCCGGCACGGGCGGGCCACTACCTTTGTTGTGCTGAAGGACTCAAAATAGTCTTTTGTTGTTCTCCACACACGAGACCTCTCCTGACCAGCCACGAGGGAGGTTTTCGTCTTTTGGGTTTTGGCGGTGCCAACCGCCGTCGCGTGACCGCGTTGTGGCAACGCCACTCACGTGGGCGCGGAACGCGACCTCACGCGGTGGACTTGTCACGCGAACACATTCTGTTACACTCAGCGGGTGATGAAAACCGCTGCTACTCTGCGAAGTAGCTCGCTACGTAGCACGAGCAAAGGGGCGCTGAACCGTCGTCTGCGCAAAATCCGCTGCCTGTTGATGGACGTGGATGGTGTGCTGACCGATGGCAAACTGCATTTCACCAGCGACGGCAAAGAGATCAAGACTTTCGACGTGCTGGACGGTCATGGCATCGCGATGGCGCAGCGGGTGGGATTGACGATCGGTTTCATCTCGGGTCGGCCCTCGAAGGCCACGACCCAACGCGCCGCCGATTTGGGTGTCAAAATTGTGTTACAGAAACCCGTCAACAAGATGGAGATGGTTGAAGTCGTCAAAAGCCAGCACGGGTTCTCCAACGAGGAAATCGCCTTCATGGGCGACGAGTTGGTGGACCTGCCCGTGCTGCGGCGCGTCGGGCTGGCGGTTGCCGTGCCGAACGCGGTGGACGAAGTCCGTCGCGTCGCGCATTACGTTACGCGGCATCGCGGCGGCGACGGCGCGGTGCGCGAGGTCATCGAGATGATCCTGAAAGCGCGTGGCTCATGGAAGAAAGCGATTGCGAAATATCTGACGCTGGTCGTGACGGCCTTTCTGTTCGCCTCCCCCCGCCTGTTCGCGGATGGCAACGCGAAGCCCGCCAAGGACGAGGCGAAAAAGCCGGCGGACATCGGGACGGGGTACATTGAAAAATTCGAGGTTCCCGAACGCGATGACGATGGCAATCTGAAATGGAAATTGTTGGGCGAGCGCGCGGTGATTCGGCCGGATGGGCTGATGGACATCCAAAACGCGCGCGCGGAGTTTTACACCAGCAACAAAGTGGACATGGTCTTCAGTTCGCCGACGTGCCTGCTGGATCGCGCGAACAATCACGCCACGACCGTCGATCACGTGCGTATCGACCGCGAGAACATGGTGTTGACGGGCATTGGCGGCGAGTGGGATGGCAACACCTCCTCGATGGTGATCCGCAGCAACGTCTGCGTGGTCATCACCAACGGACAACAAACTCTTGGGGGGCTACCGAAACAACCATGAAGAAACTCCTCGTCGTTGCCGCGGCCGGTGTCGCCGCTCTGGTTCTTGGTGTAGCAACCGCCGTGGCGGAAACCAACTCGACGGAACAAGCGACCGCACCTGGCGCCACGTCACCCCCGCCTGCTGTTGCAAAATCTCCCCTTCCCACCGGCAGTTCGACCAATGAGCCGACAATCATCACAGCTGACAATTTACATGGGGATTACGCGCACAACGTTGGCACATTTGAAGGCAATGTGCTCGTCGTCGACCCGCGCATGACGGTGCGCGCCGACAGGATGACCGTGTTTTTTGGCGTCACCAACGTCGTGACAACCACGGGCGCCACGACAACCACGAACGCAACCCGTTCCGTGCAGAAGATCATTGCGGATGGCGGCGTGGTCATCACCACGCCCGACAACAAGAAAACCAACAGCGATCATGCGGAGTACACGGCGGGCGACGGCAGAGTCGTCCTTACAGGCCACCCACGCGCCGAGTCGGCCGACGGCATCGTCACCGGCAACAAGATCACCTTCTGGCGTGACTCGCAGCGGATGGACGTCGAAAACAGCCAGACCGAGACCAACCGCCCCCGCCTGCTCATCTATCCCGAAGAGCAGCGGAAGCAGAATGAAGGCGGTGGCGGGAATGGCAAGGACTCGGCGCAGTAACCGAGCCCTACCGACCGCACCGAGCCTGCATTCCGGCTCTCAAGGATTTACCAATCCGACGCGGTAGAATCGTTGCGTCGCCGACGCAGCGAAAGGGTCTGTGTAAAAGAGCGTGAGGTTGGTCAGGCCGGCATTGGTTTGGGAGGCGATGGTCTGCCACGGGCCACTGTTAATCCAAAAGGTGAGATTGCTGCAGCCGCGCGGGTTCGGAGTCAATGCGATTTCAGCGATCCTGTTGCCGCGCTTGTCAGCCGCGCCGGTTCTGGTACACTGCGTTGCGATGAATCGAGGCACATGGCGTTGAAAATGGCGATGGATGTGGTTTGGGGGCAAAGGCATTGAGCGAGGCGGCGGACAACAACGTCCTGCTGCGCACGCAGGGGCTTGTCAAGATTTACGGTGGGCGGCGCGTGGTGGACGGAGTCGACATCTACGTCCGCGCCGGCGAGGTCGTCGGCCTGCTCGGTCCCAATGGCGCGGGGAAGACCACTTCGTTTTACATGACGGTCGGGTTGATCAAGCCCAACGCGGGCAAGGTTTTCTTTGACGGCCAGGACGTGACGCGATTGCCGATGCACAAACGGGCACGGCGCGGCATCAGTTACCTGTCCCAGGAACCGAGCGTGTTCCGCAAGCTGACGGTCGAAGACAACATCATGGCGATTCTGGAAACGCTGCCGTTGTCGGCGGAGGAGCGGAAGTTTCGTCTGGATTATTTGTTGGAGGAACTGGATATTAAGTCGTTGGCGAAGAACAAAGCGTACACCCTGAGCGGGGGGGAACGGCGACGGCTGGAGATCACACGGGCGCTCGTCACCGGGCCGAAGTTGATGCTGCTGGACGAGCCGTTCAGCGGCGTGGACCCGATTGCGGTACACGAGGTGCAGAAGATCATTGTCGAGTTGAAGAACAAGGGACTCGGCATCCTCCTGACCGATCATAACGCCCAGCAGACGTTGCGCATTGTTGATCGCGCATACCTGATTCATCGCGGCAAAGTTGTGCGCGAGGGCACGAGCGAATTTTTGACCAACGACCCGCATAGTCGGGAGATTTATTTGGGGCCCGATTTCACGATGTGAGTCGGATCGCTGGAACCAAGAGGAGACGGTTTTCATGGACATGACAGTGACCGGTCGGCACGTGGAGATCACGCCGGCCATTCGGGAATACGCGGAGAAGAAACTCGAACACATCGAGATCGATTTCCCGCGCATTTTGAGCGCGCATTATATTTTGGAAGTGGACAAGTTCCGCCAGATTGCGGAACTCGTGCTGCAATGCGGCAACCACATCACCATCGAAGCTCGCGAGGTCAGCGAAGACCTGTATGCATCCATCGACCGTGTGGTGGACAAGGTGGCGCGCCAGATGCACAAGTACAAGGCCAAGATCCAACGCCATCGCCCGCGCAAAGCCGTGCTGTACCACGTCGACGAACAGATCATGACGCATGACCTTCATGAGGAGGACGGCACGACACGGATCGTCCACACGGAGAAATTTGCGATCAAACCCATGTTTGTGGACGAAGCGGTGCTGCAGTTGGAGCTTTCGGACCGCCAGTTTCTGGTGTTCCTCAACGCCGAGACGGAAAAAGTGAACGTCATGTACCGGCGCAGGAAAGGCGATTTCGGCCTGATCGAACCCACGCTGACCTGACCATGACCACCGCCTCCATCCCGACGGTCACCGTTGAGCGGTTCTACCTGAACCATGCGGAGAAGCTGCACCTCAAGCTCATCGCCGGCGGCGCCGGGCTGTCGCGCAAGATCCAGGAAGGTTCGGTGAACCGTCCGGGGCTGGCCCTGGCGAAGTTCCTTCGGTATTTCGCGATGAAACGCGTCCAGGTGATCGGCGGAGCGGAGTGGGCGTTCCTCAAATCGCTGGGTGACGAGGAAGCCGCCAAGCGCATCGAGCGGGTGCTCAAGTCGAAGATTCCGTGCCTCGTGTTCGCGCGCAACGTCAATCCTCCCGCGCTCGTGCAGCAGAAATGCGACGAGTACCAGGTGCCGTTGTTCAAGACCAAGATGGTCACGATGAAATTCATCAACGCGGCGACCATTGCCTTGGAAATGGAGTTTGCGCCGCAGATCAGCGAGCACGGGTCCATGGTGGACATTCTGGGCATTGGTGTGTTAATCCGTGGCGAGAGCGGCATCGGCAAGAGCGAGAGCGTGCTGGCACTGTTGGAACGTGGCTACAGCCTCGTCAGCGACGACATCACGCGGATTCGCCTGCTGGAAGGCCGCGAGTTGGTGGGAACCTCGTCCGAGACGACGCGCTACCACATGGAGATCCGCGGCCTGGGCATCATCAATGTCCCCGCGGTCTTCGGCGTCGCGAGCGTACGCCCGGAAAAGAACCTGAACTTGGTGGTCACGCTCATGGATTGGGCGAAGATGGAAGAGGTGGACCGCACCGGCATCGAGCGACAATCCTACAAGATTCTCGGGATCGAGGTGCCGCATGTGACCATCCCCGTGCGACCGGGACGCGACATTGCGCGGTTGATCGAGGTGGCGGCGCTGGACCAGAAGTTGAAGAGCCTGGGCCACAATGCGGCGCGCGAGTTTAACGAGCGGCTCATCGAGCGGATGCGCGCGCCCTCGGGATCGTAATGGAAGGCAACACAGCAAATGATTTTGTCACGCAAGAGCAGCGGTGGATCGGACGCCAGGACGGCGAGCCGGGAAATCATGGTGATCAACAAGCTCGGCGTCCACGCGCGACCGGCGGCGCTGTTCGTCAAGATCGCCAACAAATTTGCCAGCGACATCACCGTCGAGAAGGACGGGGAACAGGTCAATGGCAAGAGCATCATGGGACTGATGATGCTGGCGGCGGGCCAGGGCTCCAAACTCGTCATCATCGCCGAGGGATCGGACGCCGAGGCCGCGGTGCGCGAGCTGGAATCATTGTTTCAACGCAAGTTCGACGAAGAATAGACGGACGATAGCGGTATGGCAGAACGCAGCTTTCAAGGAATTGGCGTATCCCCGGGCGTGTCCCGTGGCAAGATCTACGTCTACAGTATTGCCGAAGAGGTCGTCCCGGAATACGACGTCACGGTCGCGGACGTCGCCAAAGAGGTGGCGCGTTTCGAGGCGGCGCTAATGAAGACGCGCGAACAACTGCATGAACTGCAGGACCGCATCGCCTCGGGCATCGGCTCCAGTTCGCCGTCGACCATCCTCGACGTGCACCTATCGATCACCGAGGACCCCGCGCTGATCGATTCGGTCATCAACCGCCTCCAGCAGGAGCAAAAAAACGTCGAGTTTGTGTTTAACGACGTCGCCCGCAAATATGTCGCGACGCTTTCCGAATTGCAGGACGAATTGTTTCGCGAGCGGGCGGCCGACGTGCAGGACGTGACGCGGCGGATCATGCGCAACCTTCTCGGGCACGACCATCGCGCGCTGACCAATCTCCCGCCCGACACCATTGTCGTGGCGCACGAGCTTTCGCCGTCCGACACCACGTCGCTGGACCGCCACCATGTCAGCGGTTTTGCCACGGATGTGGGCAGCCACACGTCCCACACCGCGATTGTCGCGCGGTCGATGAACCTGCCCGCCGTCGTCGGCCTGCGCAACCTCAGTAAATTTGTTCACGACGGCCAGCCGGCGATTCTCGACGGCTACAGCGGCACGTTGATTGTCGAGCCGAGCGAGCAGACGCTGTTTATCTACGGGCAACTCGAGGTCAAACGCCACAGCGTCCAGGAGCGACTGGATGCGCTGCACGATTTGCCGGCGCAGACGCTCGACGGGCATCGGATGATCCTTTCGGGCAACATCGAACTGCCGTCCGACACCCCGGTGGTGCTGGCGGCCGGCGCGGAAGGCATCGGGCTGTTCCGGACCGAGTTTCTCTATCTCAACCGCCCGGAGTTCCCCACCGAAGACGAGCAGTGCGAGCAATATCTCGAAGTCGCCCGCTTGGTAAAGCCCAACGCGGTCATCATCCGCACCCTCGACATTGGCGGCGACAAGTTTCGCAGTGAAGACACGACGCCGCAGGAGGTCAACCCGTTTCTGGGGTTTCGCGCGATCCGTTTCTGTCTGGCCAATGTGGACATCTTCGAGGCGCAGCTTCGGGCGATCCTGCGCGCCAGCGCCGAGGGCAACGTGAAGATCATGTACCCCATGATCAGCGGCGTGGCCGAGGTTGTGCAAGCCAACGACATCCTCCGCCAGGTGATGCATGACCTGAAGAAGGAGGGTGTGGCCTTCGACGAGCACATTCAGGTCGGCGCGATGATCGAGATTCCTTCGGCGGCGCTGACGGCCGAGATGATCGCGCCCGAGGTGGATTTTTTCAGCATCGGCTCCAACGATTTGATCCAGTACACCATGGCCGTCGACCGCGTGAATGAAAAGGTTGCCAATCTCTACGAACCGACGCACCCGGCGATCCTGCGGCTGATCCGCTCGGTCGTCGAGGCGGCCCACAACAACGAAATTTGGGTGGGCGTGTGCGGCGAGATGGCGGGCGAGCCGCTGTTCGCCCCGCTGCTGCTCGGGATGGGGATCGACGAGTTGAGCGCGGCGGCATCGAGCCTGCCGCGCGTGAAGGAAGTGATCCGTCGCCTGACGCTCCGCGAAGCCCAGGAACTCGCCGCAGCATCGTTGCACACCAATTCCGGACGCGAAGTGCTGGCGATGCTGAATGCGCTGTTGCAACGCGTCGATCCCGATTTGCTGGGTTGAACGCGGACTCCACGCCTTCCGAGGGACAATAGGATGAAACTGCTGATTCTGGCGGCCGGTTACGCGACGAGATTGTATCCGCTGACGAAGAACAAGGCCAAACCGTTGCTGGCGGTGGCGGGACGGCCAATGATCGAGCACGTGTTGGCGACCACGGAAGGGATTCGCGAGCTCGATCGCATTTTCATCGTGACGAATGAGAAGTTTGCGCGCGACTTCGAGGCTTGGGCCGTCGCGTACCGGAAGGGCCGCCCCCATTGCCCGCCCATCACGGTGGTCAACGATCACTCGACCGATGACAGCAACAAGCTGGGCGCCATCGGCGACATCAAGCTGGTCATCGACTCGCAGAAGGTGGACGACGATCTGCTGATCATCGGTGGGGACAACCTGTTCAAGTCGTCACTGGCTGAACTGGTGCGGTTCGCCGCCAAGCGCGGCCCGACGCTCGGCGTGTACGACATCGGCAACCTCGACGAGATGAAGAAGTATGGGAGCGTGACGGTGGATGACAACGACCGGATCACGGAATTCGTGGAGAAACCGCCACAGCCCAAGACCACGCTCGCGGCGATGTGCCTGTATTATTATCCGCGCGCGGTTCTGCCCATGATCGATCAGTACGTGAAGCAAGGCAATAACCCTGACCAGCCCGGACGGCTTGTGGCGTGGCTCTATCAGCGGCAGCCGGCGTACGCTTATCAGATCCGCGGCCACTGGCTCGACATCGGCAGTTTCGAGACGCTCGACCAAGCCAACCGCGAGTTTGCGTAAAGCCGGCGTTGTACCGGCCCCGCGAATTCGCTGCAAACGATAGCGCTCGGCCGTGACCGCCGCGGGCCTGCCTTGATTGCCGACCGCAATCCCGTTGAAGTCGGGCGTGTAAGGTGCAGCAGAATCTTGTCTTCAGCCCGTAGGGCAGGAGACGTGCCGCATCGAAGCGATTCAGTCAATATGGCCGACATGGTGGCTGATCGGGCGCGTCAGCCTGATGTTGGGTTTATGGGTCCACCAGTGCTGGCCGCCAAACCGGTGAGCGTGCTCTCCGTCAGTTCAACCAATGAGGTGGTTTCCAGCGGATTCGTCGGTGGCCCATTCAGCCCATCCAGTCAGATGTGCACCGTGACCGACGCTGGCAACGCGAACGACCTGCCCCCGTTCGCTGGACAATCTAGTTGAGTCCTGACGGCAGTTCTACCTCGTCGTTGGTTGGTTGTTCAATCCTTTCCATTTCCTCACAGCCCCGATGGGGCTGGCCACTGCGAGTCGGCGAGATGGTACCATGGGCGGAACTGGCTTCGGTGGAAGCGAGGCTTCAGGACAGCTCGGGCGAGGCGGACAAGACAGTTTCAGGTTGCCCCCAATTCGACATGGCGACCCCGTTGATTGGCGTTCGAGGCTCCCTTGTGATCGAAAACCGGTCTGGAGGGGGGGCTCCCCCATTCTAAACCCCAGGGCATCTGGTCATGGAATCCTGAAAGAAATGCGGTGGGAGTCGAGCCCCCTGCCACCCTTCTCCCCCCTAAATTTATTGACTTCCGGTCGCAGGGGTGCTAGTATGGCAACACTACCCAAGTGAGTTGGCGAGCGGCTGTCTGGCGTCGGCTCCTTCCTCTCAGTGAGTCGCTGCCCCCCAGTTGTGCCAGCACAACCCACTGTTTTGATTGTGGCAGGGCTGTCTCTTCGAGAACGGATTATTTGTTCATGAGAATTCGGCGTCGATATAGAAGAGGAGAAGCATGAAGATTCTTTGCATTCCATTGGTCATTGTCCTGATTGTTGTGGCTGGTCGAACGTTCAATGCCGGAGCACAGACGGAGACGAATCTTTATTCGTTTGTCGGCTACCCTACCGATGGATCCGAGCCATTTGCCAAGCTAGTCCAGGGCAGCGACGGTAATTTCTACGGGACGACCTATTATGGCGGGACGAACAGTTGCAATTGCGGCACCGTGTTTCGGATCAGTCCCAGCGGCACCTACACAAATCTGTACTCCTTTGCTGGCTACCCCACCGATGGAGGGAATCCACAGGCCGGGTTGGTGCAGGGAAGCCACGGCAATCTCTACGGGACGACCTATTACGGCGGGACGAACAGTTGCAATTGCGGCACCGTGTTTCGGATCAGTCCCAGCGGCACCTACACGAATCTGTACTCGTTTGTCGGCTACCCCACCGATGGAGGGAATCCACAGGCCGGGTTGGTGCAGGGAAGCGACGGCAATTTCTACGGGACGACCAGTGGAGGCGGGGCGGGCATCGATTGCGGCTCCCGCGGATGCGGCACCGTGTTTCGGATCAGTCCCAGGGGCAACGAAACGAATCTGTACTCGTTTGGCTACTCCCCCACCGATGGGCAAAATCCACATGCCGGGCTGGTACAGGGCAGCGATGGGAATTTCTACGGGACGACCAGTGGAGGCGGGACGGGCACCGTTTGCGGCTCGTTCGGATGCGGCACCGTGTTTCGGATCAGTCCCAGCGGCAACGAAACGAATCTGTACTCGTTTGTCGGCCCCCCCACCGATGGATCCAAGCCTGTTGCCGGGCTAGTCCAGGGCAGCGACGGCAATTTCTACGGCACGACCTGTTTCGGCGGGACGAACTACGATGGCACCGTCTTTCGGATCAGTCCCAGCGGCACCTACACGAATCTGTACTCATTTGGGAGCGATCCCACCGATGGGTACGAGCCATATGCCGGGCTGGCACAGGGCAGCGATGGGAATTTCTACGGGACAGCCAATGGAGGCGGGACGAACTATGACGGCATCGTGTTTCGGATCAGTCCCAGCGGCACCTACACGAATCTGTACTCATTTGGGAGCGATCCCGCCGATGGGTACGAGCCATATGCCGGGCTGGTACAGGGCAGCGATGGGAATTTCTACGGGACAGCCAATGGAGGCGGGGCGAACAACTACGGGACGGTGTTCAAACTGACTGTTCTCCTCAATCCTCCGGCCAATCAAATTTCTGCAATCCAGTTCTTCATCCTGTTCGGCAGCACCAATGCGGCCACCATAATTCCGTCTGTAGCGGGCGAGATCTACCAGTTGCAATATAGCGACTCGATGGTTCCCACCAACTGGTTCAATACAGGCGATTCGATAACCAGCATCGGTGGGCCGCTGACTCTGATCGACTTCATTGGAACTTTGCCACCGAAACGGTTCTATCGGGCTGTGATTACTCCTTGAATGATCGCAGTTGGGCTACCGGTGTCGCCTCCGCTTGAACAGCATTGGCGGCATTCTGACCTTGACCAACTTAGCCGGAGCAAATCAGCCGCAAGGGTTCTATCAGTTCGCCATTACGCCTTGAGGGGGTTGCAATTCCCGCAATCAGTCCTACGTTGGAATGGAGAGGGCTGGTTGAGGGTCTCTGAGGATCACGATTTCAGGAGCTCAGCCATCAGCGGATGAAACAGGAGAACAATCCAAAGCCTGTTCACGACTCGGTGAATGTCCCGCTTGGCTGAGCTCCTTTTTTCCTGACCAAATCTCTTGGGCTTCCGATCCCCGCCGTCCAAGTCTTGAATAATTCGCGCCGTTTCATCAGGCTGATGTCTGATGATTGGTATCAGCGGCCGCCGAGCTTGGCAGCTTGGGCAAAATCCGCATCTGCTCCCACCTGATCTCCCTTGGCCTTCTTGGCCTCGCCACGGTTGGTGTAGGCAGGGATGAGTTTTGGGTTGAGCTCGATGGCTTTTGAGTAGTCAGCAATGGCGCCATCCAGATTCCCCTTGGCTTCTTTAGCAAGGGCACGGTTGTTGTAGGCGGAGGCGTCTTTTGGATTGAGTTCAATGGCTCGATTGTAGTCAGCAATGGCGCCATCCAGATCGCCCCTGTCCATCTTGACACCGCCACGGTTGAGGTAGGCGTCGGCGCATTTTGGGTCGAGTTCAATGGCCTGATTGCAGTCGGCCATGGCGCCATCCAGATCGCCTTTTTTTCCTTTAGCAAGGCCACGGATGGAGTAGGCGACGGCGGATTTTGGGTTGAGTTCAATGGCCTTCGTGCAGTCAGCGATGGCACCGTCCAAATCGCCTTTTTTCCCTTTGGCAACGCCACGGTCGACAAAATCCTCTGCGGTCTGTTGGCCGAATGCAACACCACGCAGGGTCAAAGCAAACAGGAAAGCTACCAGAATTAGGAAGGTTGGGCGGAATGTTGACATGCGATTCCTTTCCCTGTTGGGCAGCAATCAGCGGCCTTGGAGTTTGGTGGCTTGAGCCAAATCCTCATCCGCCCCCGCTAGATCCCCCTTGGCTTTCTTGATAAAGCCACGGCTGATGTAGGCGATGACGTCTTGCGGGTTGAGTTGAATAGCTTTCGAGAAGTCGGCGATGGCACCATCCAGATCGCCCTTGTTGTCTTTGGCAACGCCACGGTTGGTGTAGGCATTGGCGTATTTTGGGTTGAGTCCAATGGCTTTCGTGTAGTCAGCAATGGCACTATCCCAATCGCCCTTGTCCATCTCAGCAACGCCACGGTCGAAGTGGGCACCGGCGTCCTTGGGGTTGAGTTGAACGGCTTTCGAGAAGTCGGCGATGGCACCATCCAGATCGCCCTTGATCGCCTTAACGCCGCCATAACCCTCGTAGGCGGCGGCGTCTTTCGGATTGAGTTTGATGGCTTTCGTGAAGTCGGCCATGGCACCATCGAAATCCCCCCTGGTTATCTCGCCCTTGCCACGGTTGACAAGATCCTCTGCGGTCCGTTTGCCGGTTGTAGAACACGACAGCGACAGAGCAGACACGAGAGCAAACAGAATTAGGAAGGTTGGGCGATGCTTGGCTGACATACAATTCCTTTCGCTGGTTGCGACCATCATAAATGTGATCCATCCGGTTGACGTTCTGACGTTGGGCGAATTTTACCCCTACGAGAAATGAGGACAAGCAGAAACAACTGCTTTTCAAGCCTGCGGAGTTGACGCCCAAAATCCGAAGCCGTACGAGGCCCAACGGGCGAAGAAGCCTTCGATTGAGGCGCCTGTGTCGCAGGAGACGACCGGTGGGTGACAGCCGGATGATGCTGTCTGTTGCCATTCCTGTAATCGGTATAAATGCTGCGGAATGTCGAGTCGTTTCCAGCCGCCTGACCCGCCGCCAACCTCGTAAAGTTCTTGTAAAGCCGGAAAGGGCAAATCTCGGCAAAGACGGGCGAAACCTGACAAACCGGACTTTGCACAACCGACTGGAACATCAAAGATTCATGGAGTTTTATGGCAAAGTCCCATACCCATCATGAGACCGCTTCGACCCCGCCCAAAATTCCTTGTGACTTGATGCTCTTTCCGGTAGATTCTCGGCAAATTCGGCGAGGTTACGACCACAGAAGCACCTCTCCCTGAACACGAAGGAATGTATGGATAAGAGACGGTATTTGTTCTCGTCGGAATCGGTGACCGAGGGTCACCCGGACAAGGTTTGCGATACGATTTCGGACGCGGTGCTGGACGCCTGCGTGAAGCAGGACCCAAAGAGCCGCGTGGCGTGTGAGACACTCGCAAAGTCCAACCTCGTCGTGCTCGCCGGTGAAATCACGACCAAGGCGCATCTCGATTACTGCAAGATCGTCCGCGACGCCATCCGTGAAATTGGCTACACGAAGGATGTCAGCACGGTGTTCAACGATGAGGACTGCCAGATTCTCACCGCCATCGTCAAACAAAGTCCCGATATTTCCCAGGGCGTTGATGAGAAGGCTGCCGAAGGCAAAGCGACAGCCGAACAGGGCGCGGGCGACCAGGGGTTGATGTTTGGTTTCGCCTGCACGGAGACGCCCGAGCTGATGCCGGCGCCGATCATGTTCGCGCATAATCTTGGCAAAGCCCTGCGCGATGCGCGTAAGACCGGCAAGATTCCCTGGCTGCGGCCGGACGGCAAAACCCAGGTCACGGTTGAGTACGAGGGTTACCGACCGGTCCGCGTGCACACGGTGGTGATTTCCAACCAGCATGCCGCCGATGTGAAACACAAAGAGATTTCTGAGATCCTCATTGAGGAGATCATCAAGAAGACGATCCCGAAGAAGCTCATCGATAAGGACACGCGCTATTTGATCAATCCCACGGGCCGCTTTGTGATTGGCGGCCCCGAAGGCGACGGCGGCCTCACGGGCCGAAAGATCATCGTGGATACCTACGGCGGCATGGGCCGTCACGGCGGNNGCGTTCAGCGGCAAGGACCCGAGCAAAGTTGACCGCAGCGCCGCGTATATGGGCCGTCACGTCGCCAAAAACATCGTCGCCGCGGGCTTGGCGGAGCGCTGCGAAATCCAGTTCGCGTACGCCATCGGCTATCCCGAACCCGTGAGCGTGCTGGTGGAAACGTTTGGCACTGGCAAGGTTTCCGAGGAGAAGATCGAGAAGGCCGTGCGCGAGATCTTCAGTTTCAAGCCCGCGAATATCATCAAGCAGTTGAACCTGTTGCGGCCGATTTATGGCAAGACGACCAATTACGGCCATTTTGGGAAGACCGATGATCTGGAGGCGCTCACTTGGGAGCGCACCGACAAGGCTGAAGCGCTGAAAAAGGCTGCTCGCTAGCCGAGGGACGCTCGCCGAACGTCTGCGATCCGCGCGATTTGATCCTTCGGGCAGCGGACTTGTGTCGCATTGAGCACCAAAACCTTACGTTGACCGACGACATTCTGGCTGTGGCGTGGCAGGGTTGTTTTGGCACACCGATCAATCAACAAAATTGGCGGGTATTTCGTTGATTTACTGCCCTTCGGCCTGTATGTTTTCTGACTCTCAAAGCTACGTGAACTAACAATTGCGACGGCAAAGCAACCATGGCAACCATCAAACTTCCTCCCTCGCGTGCGAAACTCACCAAGGCCACCGGCAACGGCACCAAAGGCGATTTCAAGGTGCGCGACCTCTCGCTGGCCGATTGGGGACGCAAGACCATTCAGGTCGCTGAACACGAGATGCCCGGCCTCATGGCCATCCGCGCCAAGTACGGCCCGTCCAAGCCGCTCAAGGGCGTGCGCATTACCGGCTCGTTGCACATGACCATCGAGACGGCGATCCTCATTGAAACGCTAGGCGAACTCGGTGCGTCGGTGCGGTGGGCCAGTTGCAACATTTTTTCCGCTCAGGACCACGCCGCGGCCGCGATTGCGAAAGCGGGCATTCCCGTGTTCGCGTGGAAGGCTGAGACACTCGAGGAGTATTGGGATTGCACGCTCAATGCGCTCACGCATCCCGGCAATCTCGGCCCGCAACTCGTCGTGGATGACGGCGGCGACGCGACCTTGTTGATTCATAAAGGCTACGAACTGGAAAACGGCAGTGATTGGGTCAACACAACCAGCGCCAGCCACGAAGAGCAGGTCATCAAAGACCTCCTCAAACGCGTGCACAAGGAGCGACCGGGTTTCTGGCATGCGGTTGTGAAGGACTGGAAGGGTGTCTCCGAAGAGACCACCACCGGCGTGCATCGTCTCTACCAGATGCTCGAAGCCGGCAAGCTGCTCGTTCCCGCCATCAACGTCAATGATTCGGTCACGAAGTCGAAGTTCGACA
>PLTX01000011.1 GCA_003164675.1 Verrucomicrobiota bacterium
AACCACCCCGCTTTCACCCGCAAAACCAACCGCTTGCACCTCAAAACCGTGCTGTTCCACCATGTCGGCACATCGACCATACTGTCAAAGCTCCCGCCTCAACCGCTTCAACTGGTCTTTGATGCTCGTCCACCTGGCTGTATCCTCGACTGCTTGCGTGTCGCCGCTCTCGGCTCTTTGGAGCATGTTTATCCGCCAGTCGTCAGCAAGATTAACCGGGTTTTGATACCGGGGCTTGAGTTCGTTTGTAAGCTCTGAGAGTTGGCCTCTGGCGGTATTGAGGTCATTCTCGATCTGGCCGCGTTCCCGCCCTTTGACGACGGACGGGGGGTTCTCTTTTATTTCTTTTTTCTTCTCTCTTTGGGTGCAACCCGCTTCACCAGTGGAGGTGCAATCCGCTTCACCATGCGGTGAACTCCCCTTCACTGGCTCCAGTTGTTGGGGTGCAATCTTTTCACCAGCCGACTCGGTCCACGGATGCCGCAGCAATTGGAAGACATTGCTTTTGTTACGACGGCGCTTCAGTTCCACCAGGTTGTGATCTACCAACTCCTTGACGGCATTCATGGCCGTCCTTCGGCACTTGCCGACCTCGGAGGCGAGTGTTTCGTAAGATGGCCATGCCAGCCCAGCATTCTTATTCCCTCGATACTGGAGCAAGCGTGCGTAAACCAGTTTCGCTGTGGATGACACTTCACGACGGCGGCCCAACCAGTTGGGGCAAGGGGCAAAGGTCTCACGTAACGGCGCATCGCTCATACTATAGCGTATAGTCCGTCGCGTCATTCATGGATTTATCCGGCCCATCCGGCGTTTGCGCGGCGGGACCGGCTCGCTGATAACGTTCCCGTCCTCGAAGTGGCGGTGCCGCGGGCGCGGGGTGCCAACCGGCATCACCGCGAACTTCTCAAGTGCGGCTTCGATGTCCGCACGCTTGAAAAGAATTGTTCGCCCTACGCGATAGAACTTAATCAGTCGGCGAGCCTGCCAGTTCGACAGGGTGCGGCGACTCACGGGCAGGACGGTTATGACTTGATCGGCCCGAAGGTACATCGGTGCCACCGCTGCCGGCGTGTTCGTCTCAGAGGTGCGCGGTGATGTCAGTTCGTGCGTCACGTTGCCGAAAGATTACGGCAAGCGAACGCGCAATAAAATTGGGGGTTCTGAAAAGAATTCCCCGAAATTCAGGGTTGCGACTTCTTGGGACGCCCGGGTTTCCCCTGACTTGATGTGATTTCGTAGTGCCTGTGCCACTCACGAATTGTCTTGCGGTCACATCCCAACGCGCGGGCTAACCAGGATGTTGGCACAGGGGGGGGTGTGCGGCGTAGTTGGCCGCTTTCGTCTTTGCCAATCACCCGCAGATAAACCGCGCGGCGCGGATCAACGCAATCGTGTCCCTCGCGAATCAGTTTAACTTCAGCCACAAAGAGACGAAGCTGGCGTAGGTCTCGTACGTCTCCTGTTTCAAGGGCACATCGGTATATATTTCCGACGCGCGCATCGATCTCCGCAAAGAGCCTCATCTGTGTGCGGGTAAAGGCTGCATCCTTCCGAAGCCAACGGTAAACTTCCTTGTCTCTCGATTTGTCCTTCTTTGCACCCTTCAGCAGCTCGTCTAGCGTGTACCCGATTGGACCCTTCGGATTCACCCTTTTACCACGCGTAATGGTAAGCCATTTGAGTAGCGAATCTGTCCAACGAGTGCCCAGCTCCCGACGTTCATTGTCAAGTGCCTTCCGCTGCTCATCCAGCTTGAGCCAAGCCCCCGCAATCTCCGGAAAACCCCTGGGGAGGTCACCCCGCGTCGCCTTACGATACAAGTTGTCCCAACTGGCGCTAGGGTCGATCTCTTTTGCCAGAACTCGTCCGGTTACTCGTCCGCGTTTGCCTTTCGATTGCATTCCGCCCCCCTTTTATCCATTCGCCACAGCCTTCATCGCTACGATCTTTCCGGCGGCGTCGGCAGCCGGTCGCAGTGCCCAAAACCTCTCCGCGTCGGACTTCTGGACAAGCGCCTTGTAGTGATCGTGGACAATGCGAGGGTTACTGTGGCCCATGAGAAACGCCGTTCGCACGGTGTCGTTGTAAGCGGCTAGGTGATAGCTGGCAAACGAATGGCGCAAACCATTCTGCGGCCACTCTTTCACGTCGGCAGACTTGGCGAGCGCGTTCAACGCCTTACGGAAGTCCGGCACGTCCACCACTGGCCCCCGCTTCTTGCCGCACAACGCCAGCCATGGTGCTAGGGTGTCGCTGATCTCCACAACTCGGCGGCTGCGTTTCTTGGCGATGCCCGCACCCACAACAACGGCTCTCTCCGACAGCTTGACCGCTGACCAGTCCAGCCGCAGAAGCTCGGCACTCCTAATCCCGGCAAAAAGCCCGATGGCGACATACGGCAGCAATCCCGCTTCGTCGGCGTGTTCCAATAGGCGGGCCGCTTGCTCGACAGTGAAGATGCCCGGCTCGCCTGCTTCCGGGGTGGGGCGGGTGATGCGTTCGACAAGATTCACGTCGGCCCATTGGTGCCGAATCGCGTACCCGTAAAGCTGGCTGACTTTCGTGGCGTAGTTAATCCGTGTTCGCGCCGTTTGCGTCGGGTCGTCAAGCCACTGTTTCAACTCGGCGAGGCTGATACCGGCAAGCTGCCGTTTTCCGAACGTGCGGGAAAATCGCTCCAGACGCAGCCGTAAGTCCTTGACGGTGGTTTCGCGACGGCCCGCTGATTCGGCTTCCGCGACCATGCGCTTGACGATCTCCGACACCGGGGGCGCGTTGCGGTAGGCCAAGACGTGCTCAACGTAGTAGGTGACGGCTTCCGTGATCGTGGCCGCGTAGGGTTTCAGCATTTCGCCACAGTTGACCGCCTCGACGCGAGCGGCAGCGGGCAAGGCGAATGCGGCAGCGCCTTCGTTGTCCCTCTGCTGACGGATTTGCGCGGCGCGGGTTTCCGCTTCCTCTTTGGTGGGGAACGTCTCGCGGATACGCTCACCTTTGAGCATACACGCGACTTGCCAGCCAGTCCCTCCGCTGGTATAAGTAAGTCTGTGAATCGGCGGCCAAAGTTTCTGTTTCGTCTTGGTGGTTGTCATGGCAACGTATCCCTTTCGATGCTTCACTTTGCCATATATTGCCAAGTGCCGTCAACACAATTTTCCTAAGTCATTGGTGGAGAGGTGGCCGAGTGGTTGAAGGCGGCGGTTTGCTAAACCTATAAAGTCGCTTTTTCAGGCTCTCGCGTTTTCCTAAGTAAATCCCGCAAAACCTTGTTGAGTAAGGCTTACAAGCCGATTGCCTATTTTGCACCCACTGGCAAGGAATGGCACGATTAGGCTGTGACTTTGCCATTTTTTGCCAATTGGAACCCGCTGGAAAATCCGATGCGCGACGATCTCGGCGGTGATTGGGGGAGGATGTTGTTGCACATCGGCAGTGTGATCGAGCCTCTGGCGGCCTACTGTGAAGCAATACGTGGCTGTGTAGCGGCTCTGGTGATCCTGCCGCAAATGCTGCCGGTGTTGGCAGCAATGCTCGGGCGGTGGGTGGCTGGCTAGGGTGTAGCCGGCTCAGGTGCGATGCGTTGCATCCGGTGTTTGCGCGTTGGCAGTTCACTGCCGGTGGCCGGCGCAGTGATCGTGCCAGTCTCGACTGACTGACGGCGCGGTTTCGGCTCGCCGATTGGCGCGATGCGATAGCGGTCAATCGCTGTTTGAATGTCCGCAACGGAGAAAAGTATCGTGCGACCAACACGGCGAAAGCCGATGACGCGGGCGGACTGCCATGCCGACAGGGTGCGCCTCGAAACGCCGATGGCGCGTGCGGCCTCATCGGGCCTGAGATAGAGGCGCGGCAACGGCGTTCCCGCCTCCCTTTCCCCGATTGTTGTCAGTCCATTCATGCCATTACACGTGCTCTTGCCTGTAGGATCACAGTTCTGTCTGAATCGCGTCCGTGAGATTAGCACGCATGAAATGGAAATCCCGGATGCCAAGAATCTCGGGCTTTGCAGGGAGTATCCCCAAGTTTATATGATTGGCTATGGTTGCAGAAAAATGCTCATTTTGTCGTTGACAGGTTTTTGGGGAGGATCACGGGGCCAACCCGACGGTGAAATGCTCCAGCGTGAAGCGCTAAAAGCCACGCCGCAGGCGGAGCCAGCACGGTCAAGGAGCGCCAGCGGTGGAGCGCAGCGGAGCGAGAACAGCTTGACGGCACGCAGCGAGCCGTACAATCGCCTGGCGTCGTTTCACGAGTAGTCGATGAGCAATACAGCGGAATCATCCGGCCAGGGATAACACGAAGACATCAGGCGCGCGTGTAGCTGCTACACCGGATAAGCTACGACGCGTGTGCATCGCATTGACGGGCGTCCCGGCAGATTTTAACTTTCTGGCTGTCGGCGGCAAGCAGCGCGCAGCCACGGACAGCACGGTGCGACTGCACTCATTCGGAGCGAAGCGGGCGCGTTTCAGGCATGCCCCTTGCCGATTCAGCAACGCGCCATGACGGGAACGGGCCTGCAAGCAATGGGCCAGCAAATCAGCGGCAAAGATTGCGGCGCGGCTGCGTGCAACGTGCCGTCAGCCATTTGACTTTTCTTCCGACAGCCGTGCGGCGTCCGCTCGTCAGTCCGTGGTGTGGCCACGCGTTATTCACCGATCAGGCAGTCGGGCAGCCATCGAGCAACTTCGTCGCCTCCTGGAGGAGGGGTAAGTGTCTAGGCTGAAATTTGTTTTTCTGGCGCACATTAGCCCTGCCAAGATGATCACTTTGGCGTGGCGGAAGACAGGCATTTCCCGCGGCTCTCGCGCCTGCGTACAGACCAACTGGGCCTTGCTGGTCGGTAGTGTGCCGCCCTGCCCTGTTGGACACCTTAACTTCGTGTTTGGTGCGTCAAGATTCTGCAACAGATTTGCAGTAATTTTCATTTCGTACGCCAAATCGGATGCCGAATCGGATTTCATTCGGATGTGCGTCAGATATCGGTTGGACAAGAATATCTAACCCAGTTAGAGGTCGGGCGTCTTTTGTGGAATGATGGATTCTGTGTACGCGGCGTGGAATCGAATCACGCCAATATCTTGAAGTCGCGGCAGTGCAATCTAATGGCTCGATAGCAATCAGCTCGTGTCGGTGAGGCAGCGGCAGTGTACCGATTTCTGTCCGCGCCTTGTACGCGCAGGTGTCACGCCCGTACCACTCAACGGTTGCCCACCGTCCACGTAGAGTACGCGGACGAGCCACGCACATGACCACGCTTGATCTCCTTACTGTCCACGTATCGGCCACGCATTGACCACCGCACGGCAGCGCATCCGTTTCTCCATTTCCACGCACTCGCTGACCAATCCAGTGTGCACAAATGTTGCATCAGTTTGCCCATCCTATGCGGCTGGTTTACAGATCGGACGCCTTACCCCTATGCCAAAGCGTAGGATTCTTGACGGCCATTTGCCCAGCATTCGGCAGTGATGTTGACAAGTATTGACCCGCTCAGCGTCGGTCAACGCCAATCAAGCCCGTACACGCTACCCGCCCTCATGTGGAGGAAGACTTGTTCAGACGCCTGAGTGCACTCAGTGGCGACGACGAAACAACGCCAGTGCTAACAGACCGTATCCGGCCAACAGGAGCGACGACGGTTCGGGGACTTCGATGGCAATATCATTCGCCGCGCCTTCCAAGCCATACGCAAACACGGACCCGATTGCGTCCTGGTCAAATTTCAGAATATCGCCGTCACCATGGTTCCCCACGTAGAGATTACCGCTACTGTCGAAGCCCAGACCGATGGGGAAGGAAACTAAGTTCGTCGATGTGAAGATTGAGCCATGCCCGCTCAAATCGAACTTCTCAATCGTATTGTTGCCACCGTTCGCCAAAAAGAGGTTGCCACCGTAGAACGCAAGGTCGCCGGGGTTATTCACGCCCGATGCAGCGGTAGCAAACACTGACCCGGTCCCGCTAGAATCAAACTCCAGAACGGTATTATTGCCGTTGTTCGCGACGTAGAGGTTGCCGCTGCTGTCGAACGCTAGGCCTCCAGGGGAGTTCAAGCCCGAACTGGCAGTGGCAAAGACCGAGCCGGTTCCCCCCGAATCGAACTTCTCGATGGTGTTATCGACGGAATTGGCAACGTAGAGGTTCCCGCTTTTGTCAGATGCAAGGCCGATTGGACCATTCAGGCCCGACGTGGCAAAGACTGTACCAGTCCCAACCGAATTGAATTCTTCGATGGTGTTGTTGCCCGCATTGGCCACGTATAGATTCCCACTGCTATCCAAGGCAAGTCCGGTGGGGTAGTTTAGCCCCGAGGCACTGGTTGCGAAGACCGATCCACTCCCGGTGGAATCGAACTTATCAATTGTGTTAAAATTAAAAGTTGAAACATAGATCGTGTCGGCGTCGGTGCAGGGAACTTTGAGACAGAAATTGATAAGGAAAACAAAGCCAAGCGAGGTTGTACTTAGTATTCCTTTCATACGTTCCCGGCCTCGAATAGGCCATATTCTACCACGGCTACCTTCCCGATTGCAAGGACAAGTTAGGGTTTTCCACTGTGGAAAACTGTCGCTACAATCAGACCGTGAGGACACTGTCTTCATGGTAATTCTCCGCTTTAGCTCAATGTTGATAGGCCCCAAGATCCCACGGACCGGATGTCGGGCGCGGGTTACCGTTGATGTCCGCGCTCAGGCCGGGCAAATTCAGGCCACTCAGGTTCATGCCAGCGCCGACACAGGGCGAATTCGACTGGATACCGTAATTGTTGGAGAACGAGTTAGTACCCGTCCCATAGGCCAAACTCACGAACATGGGATTATTCGTTTGCCCATTGTACCCACATTTCCCGGATGAGCTTCACAAGCCGCAGGCAGGGAGCTATAGTTCAGCCGTATAAACAAACCCACATTTCCCGGATGAGATTC
>PLTX01000089.1 GCA_003164675.1 Verrucomicrobiota bacterium
CACCACGCCCGTGATCTATCTCTACATGGAGAAATGCGCGAAATGGTTCCGTGATCGCCGTGCCCGGGCCGGCCTGCTCAGCGAAGGTCAACTCGAAGAGGGCGCCGCCGGGGACGTGAATAGTCCGTCGCCGTCATGAATGTCTCCGAGCCTTTCATTCGTCGACCCGTAGGAACGTCCCTGCTGGCCGCAGGCCTGTTCCTCATGGGCATCGTGGCGTATCGGTTCCTGCCGGTCGCCGCAATACCACGAGTGGATTACCCGATGATTTCCGTATCGGCCTCGTTGCCCGGCGCCAACCCCGAAACGGTNNCATCGACGCGGCGGCGCGGGACGTGCAGGCGGCGATCAACGCCGCCGCCAGCGATCTGCCGGCCAATCTCCCCAGCCCACCGACGTACCGCAAGGTTAACCCGGCCGACGCGCCGATTATGGTGCTGTCGATGTATTCCGACACACTTTTGCCCGCACAGGTGTATGAATATGCCGACCAGATTATCGGACAGAAGCTCAGCCAGATTGATGGCGTCAGCCAGGTCGTCATTAACGGCGCTGAAAAATCGGCGGTGCGCGTGCAGATCGATCCGGCAGCATTGGCCTCGGCCAGACTCAGCCTAGAGGATGTCCGCTCGTTTCTGAGCCAGGCAACCCTGGTTCAACCCATCGGGGGAATCGATGGCAACCAAGTCTCCTATACTTTCGTCAGCAACGATCAACTGGTGGACGCCCGCGACTATCGTTCCCTCATCCTGACCCAAGCAGACAACACGCCCATCCGACTCACGTCCCTCGGGAAAACCATCGAGGGTGTTGAAAACAACCTGCTGGAGGGTTGGGATGGAAACCGTCGGGCGGTGCTTCTGATTGTTTTCAAACAGGCCGGCGCAAACGTGATCGAAACCGTCGACCGCATCAAAGCGCAATTGCCTCAACTGGAACGATGGATCCCGCCCTCGGTGACGCTGCGCGTGCTCTCCGACCGGACCGCGACGATTCGGGCCTCGGTGAACGACGTCCAGATTTCACTGTTGTTGAGCATCGCGCTCGTGGTCATGGTCATCTTCCTATTCCTGCGGAGGTTCTGGCCCACGTTTATCGCGAACGTGACCGTACCCCTTGCCTTGGCCGGCACGTGCGGCATCATGTATCTGCTGAATTACAGCCTCGATAATCTTTCCCTGATGGCCATCACCATCTCGGTCGGGTTCGTGGTGGATGATGCTATTGTGGTCATTGAGAACATCTATCGATATATCGAGCAGGGCCAGTCGTCCATGCAAGCCGCGCTCAACGGCGCGAGACAAATCGGCTTCACCGTGATCTCGATCAGCACCTCGCTGGTAGCCGTCTTCATCCCGCTGCTGTTCATGGGCGGATTGATCGGGCGGTTGTTTCACGAGTTCGCGGTCACACTGAGCCTCGCGATCATGGTGTCCGGGGTCGTCTCCTTGACGCTGACGCCGATGATGTGCTCACGGTTCCTTAAGCCGGAATCGGCCTATGGAGAACCCGGGCGGTTCTACCGGGTCTGCGAACGGGGCTACCATTGGATGCTCCACCATTACGAAACCGGTCTCAAATGGGTGCTTCGGCATCAGATTTTCATGCTGCTCGTCGCGCTCGCCACAGTGATCGCCACCGTCTGGCTCTATATCGTTGTGCCGAAAGGATTTTTTCCACAGCAGGACACCGGCGCAATCATTGGACAGACCCAGGCCGGCGAGGATGTCTCATTTGCAACCATGGCGAAACTTCAAGCGCAAGCGGCGCGCATTGTCATGGACGATCCCGCAGTCGCCACCTTGGGTTCTTTTATTGGCGCGGGCGGCGGTTCTACGCTCAACAAAGGACGCATGTTCATTATGCTGAAACCCAAGGAAGAAAGGAAAATCACTGCTGATCAGGTCATTGGTCGCCTGCGCCGAAAAATGGCCGCGCTGCCGGGCATCTCCTTGTTTTGTCAGTCCATTCAAGACATTCGTGTGGGCGGCCGACTCACCGGAGCCCAATACCAATACTCCCTCACCTCCACGGACCTCAACGCGCTTAATTACTGGTCGGCCGAATTGCTCGATCGACTCCGCAAAATCCCGCAACTGCGGGACGTCAATAGCGATCAGCAAACGCATGGACTGCAGGCCAATGTCGTGATCAACCGCGATGCCGCCTCCCGGCTCGGCGTGTCGCCCCAAAACATCGATGACACCCTCTACGATGCATTCGGTCAGCGACAGGTCGCGACCATTTACGAGCAGTACAACGAGCATTACGTCGTGCTGGAAGTGGACCCGAAAGACCAACTGGAACCGTCCGCGCTCAACAGGATATACGTCAAATCCAATGCCGGCAAGATGGTGCCACTGGCCAGTGTCTCAAGGTTTGCGACCAGCAACACCAGCCTGTCCGTGAATCATCAGGGTCAATTCCCGGCGGTGACGTTCTCGTTCAATCTCGCCCCGGGAGTTTCCCTGGGTCAGGCAACCGAGATCATTCAAAACGTGGCGCGGGAGATGCGAATACCAGAAAATGTCATGGGCAGCTTTCAAGGCACTGCTCGAGTCTTCCAAGCATCGCTGGCTACCATGCCCTTGTTGCTCCTGGCCGCCCTCATCACCGTGTACATCGTGTTGGGCATGCTCTACGAAAGTCTGATCCATCCGATCACGATCATCTTGTCGCTGCCTTCAGCGGGTGTCGGGGCGTTGGTGGCGCTGATGTTCTGCGGCTTCGATCTGACACTGGTGTCCTTCATCGCAATCATTCTGCTGATGGGCATCGTTAAGAAAAACGCCATCATGATGATCGATTTNNGATTTCGCGCTGGACGCCGAGCGCACCGAAGGATTGAACCCGGAGGATGCCATCTACAAGGCCTGCATCATTCGCTTCCGACCGATCATGATGACTACGATGGCGGCGATGCTCAGCGCCGTTCCGCTGGCAATTGGACTTGGAACGGGATCGGAACTGCGCCAACCGCTGGGTATTTCCGTTGTCGGCGGTCTGCTGTTCTCCCAGGTCCTCACGCTCTACACCACGCCGGTCATTTATCTCGCGTTCGAGCACATGCGGCAACGGTTCAAGCTTCGCCACCGTCAGAGCACCCCCGAACTCGCGCCCGCGCAATAGGGTGGTGCGTCAGTTTGAATCCGGTCGCGTCTTTGATCGTCTGGATGACAATGAATCAACTTTGAAGTGTGACCCGCTCGATGCAGTCCGACTTTGCCCAGCCTTGTTGCCCATCGGCCCGTTCCACAAACAACCATTGGCCGCGATCCTCTCGGATCACGACCCGGGTTCCTTCAGTGAGTTTGAAATGGGCGGTGGAGTCGGGCATCGGCGCGAACCGTGCGGCGGTCTCCGCAGCCACGACGACCGCGGCGGGAGCCGTTCGATCGCTGAGGACTTCATGGCCAAGCGCACACACGGAGGCCGCAAATCCCACAAAGGCCACCGCAGCGATGGCGAGCAATCCGGTCCGGAGTCGGGGAATGTAAAGGCACACTCCGACCGCCAGAGCGGTCAGCCACAGTGCCGCCAGCTCGTACACCCCCCACTCTGTTGAGCTACGGCTCTCGATAATCGAACGGAGAAATCTCTGCCACGCATGTGGTGGCGCGTTCACATCATCGACCCCCAACCGCTGCTCGGCAAACTTCAGGTTTGCCACAATGTCCGGGTCACGCGGCGCCAACCGCCGCGCCCGCTCGTAATCGAGGATGGCCAGTCCCAATTTGCCCTCGCGGAAATGGGCGTTGCCCAGGTTGTAGTACACATAAGCCGTCTTCGGCTCGATTTTCTCGTAAACCGCCGCTGCCTCGGCGAATTTTCCAGCATCATACAACTGGTTGGCCGACTTGAAGTCGTCACCGGCTCCGGCGAACGCCACACACAGGCCGACCAGCCAGATGGCTGCGCTGATCTTAAAGCTGTTTCGTCTCAAGTTCATCAATCAATCGTTCCACATTGTCCCGGGTTGCCTGAATGCTCGTATCCGCACCTCCGCCGGCGAACCGGGCGGTGTCGCACGCTTCGAAGCATGCCCTGACTCGATCAGCGAGCTCAGCATTCACGCCGCGCGGCACAAGCTGCTCGTCGACGACGGATGCGGTGATGCCGCCGACCGGGATATTCAACCGGTCGCCGAGGTAGTGCTGCAAGGCGTGTTGAATTTCGTCGTAGCTCGTCGCGGAGGTGAGAAGTTTGCGCGCCTTTTTCGCCGCCCGCGTCCGACGCGCGTAGGCGACGTCGCCGCGCAGCCTGTCCGTGCGTCGCTTCCAGCCGACCGTGCCGAGCAACGCAAGCGCCGGCATGACGTTCAGCGCCCAAAACGTGGCCGTCCCACAGAAGGGAACGGCGGGCGCCGCCGGCCCGAGGTCGCCCTTCAGATACACGATGTCCTGCCCCAACTTCTCATCTGGACGCAATCGTCCGCCACCGCTGACAATGGTCGTCTGGCCGCCGGTGCCGGCCTTCACCACAAGCTTGATGGGCGACTGGACGGCGGCCTTGTACGCCCGGGCCTCCGGGTCGAAATAGGCCAGCCGCACCTCGGGAAGTTCTTTCACGTCGGCGCTCTTAGCGATGAGCACCTGTTGCATCACGCGCTCGCCGGTCGTGTTCAAATCGTCCTTCGTTGTTTTCGTCGTCGGATCGTACGTCTTGAATCCGTCCAATGGGCCAAGCTTCGGTGTTGGCACGGTGTCGATGTTGCCGTTGCCGCTGACTTTGATCGTTACGGTGATGGGATCGCCGACCGCGACATCTGTCGGCTTGGCGGTCACATCGAGTTTCCATTGTCCAATGGCGCCGCCAAAATCAGCCGGCCGCCCTTCTTCGGGCAACGGAAGAACCTCGATCGGCACGGCGTCAACAGTCACGGGCACCTCCCGCACCTCGACTCGTCCAAACATTTGGTCAAACATCGAATCGTCAAACGGCCAGCCGTTGCGCCCGCGCTTTTGAACGGTGAGTTGGGCCTTCAGGATGCACGGCCCAAAGTTCAGCGTCCCCATGCGCTCTGGCGAAATGGCCCCCTGGATCATCGCCACGTGGAAGGATTCGCCGTTGATGACTTGCGTACCCTGTTTCATATTTTGCAGGTACTTGAACCCCATCCCGTCGGCTTCACAGTTAAATGAGCTCAGCCCCTTGAACGGGACATCCGCCCGCGCGAACACGAGTACTTCCACCGGCTCGGTTTGACCCAGATACACCGGCTTGGACGGGACCATGGCACGCGCGAAGATCTCCTGGCTTAAGTCATTCTGTGCCGAGCCCTTTTCCACGACCAACCGGATCGGCTCGGTGGAATATCTGTTGCCGCCGACGTTGACAGCAATTGCCGGAATCGTGAATTCGCCCGTTCGGGCGGGTGTTACCTGATACACAAAGCTGACGGACTGGCTCATCTGCCCGTTGTTCAACGAGAAGCTGCTTTGCGTGGACGGTCCGTCAAAGCTCAGGCCGTCCACCCGGGGGATCGATGGCTGCGCGCCGCTCTGCGTGCCCTGGACCGCAAGGGTCAGCGTCACCGACTCCCCAAACGCGACGTGGTTCCGGTCAATGGAGGCGACAACGGACACATCCGCGAATGCGCCTGTCGCCGTCAGCAGAAGTCCGATAACCAGCCAGAGTCTCATCGTCACCAATCCTTGGCTGGTTGGCCGGAATCTTTCAAGTCCTTCATTTGCATTTCGGGGAAGAAATTCCAGTTCCGTTCGTCCTCGCGCAGGTTATCGAGCATCTCGGCGGCCTGCATTTTGTCCATATCTTCCGGCTGGCCACCATTCTCCTGGGGCTGTTGCTCGGGCGGTGATGGCTTGTCCTGCTGGGCCTGCTGTTCTTGTTGCTGCTCCCTCTGCTTATCCTGTTGCTTCTGCTGTTCCGCCGACTGCTGCGACTGTTGCTCCTGATCCTTCTTTTGTTGATCCGACTGTTTCTGGTCGGATTTCTGTTGTTGTTCCTGCTGCTGACTTTGTTGTTGCTGTCGGTCTTGTTGTTGATTCTGCTGTCGGGACTGATCCCGATTTTTGTCTTGTTGATTCTGCTGGCTCTGTTGCTGCTGGTTCTGTTGTTGTTGATTGTCTGACTGGTTTTGCTTCTGGTCCTGCTGATTCTTTTGGTTTTGTTTCTGCTGTTGCTGCTGTTGTTGTTGTTGTTGTTGTTTCTTCAATTCTTCAAGCTTCTTCTTCACGAATTCGTGGTTGAACTTCGCGTCGGCGTCGTTGGGGTCGATGGCGAGCGCGCTCTCATAGCTTTTGAGCGCCCGCTGCCAAAGCTGCTGGGCCTGTTTGGGCTGGGATTGGCCGAGGCGAAAATCGGCGTTGCCGAGATTATACAGGGAGCGCTGTTGCAGGGTGCGATCCGCCGACGACGTCGCGTTCTCGAACAGTTGCGAAGCCCGCGCGAAATCGTTGCTGTGATAGGCCGTCACGCCCGTGTTGTAACGCTCGGGCCAGTTTTCGGTCTTCGCCAAAGCCGCCGTCGGCAACACGAGCAGCCACCACCAAAATCTCATGCTGCCCTCCTGTCGCTGACGAACGACTCGACCACCAGCAGGACGAACGCCATGCCCAACGGCCACTGGAATCTTTCGAAGTATCGCTTCTGCAGTCGCGATTCGAATTCTTTGCGCTGCAGTTGCGCGATGCCCTTGTCGTAAATCGCGTCCATGCCGAAGTCGCCCGCCGCGCTGTGCACGTAAATGCCGCCCGTCTTCAGCGCGAGTTGCTTCAGCGTCTCCTCATCAAGCCGCGACTTGACCACCGCGCCGTCGCGGTCCTTCAAAAACTCCATCGGCTTGCCCTCGTCGCGTATCGGAATCAATTCGCCCTCCGCCGTGCCCACGCCGATGGCGAAAATCTTCACACCCGCCTTCGCCGCTTCGTCCGCAGCCGCCACGGCGTCGCCCTCCGTCTGTTCGCCGTCGGTGATCAACACGATGGCATGGTCCCGGCCTTCGCTCGCGTCGAAGGCTTTCAATGCCGTGCGAATCGCCGGGCCAATCGCGGTTCCGCTGCGGGGAATAATGTGTGGGTCGGCGTCCTTCAGCGTCAGCCGGAACGCTTCGTAGTCCACCGTCAACGGGCATTGGACAAATGCCGTTCCCGCGAACGCGATCAGGCCGATCCGGTCGCCGCGAAGTTTCTCCAGCAGGTCCTGGACGGCGTACTTCGCCTGGGCCAACCGATTGGGTCGCACATCCTCGGTCAGCATGCTCTTGGAAACATCGAGCAACACAAAGATGTCCACACCCTTGTGTTTCACCTCGCGCCACTCGAAGCCCCAACGCGGCTGGGTCAATGCCAGCGCCGCCAGGGTGATCGCGGTGACGATCAATACCGCCTTCCATCGCCGCGCCACCGGGCGGACCGAATCGGCCAGTCGTTGCGCCAGTGTTTGGGACGCAAAGCGTTCCAAGGCGCGCCGCCGCGCGCGGAACGCCCAGACCAGAAACAATACCAACGCCGGTGCCAGTGCCAGCAGCCAGAATACTTGTGGATTGCCGAAATGCATTACGGCAACCTCCGTAGGCGCGTGTGTTCCAGGGTGACGGCCAAGACCAGACATCCCAGTCCCGGCGTCAAAAACCACGGGAACAATTCCTTCCACTCCTCATACGCGACCGTTTCGACCTTCTGTTTTTCCATCGTGTCGATCTGCGCATAGGTTTTCTTCAGCGACGCCACATCCGCCGCGCGGAAATACTGTCCGCCCGTTGCCGCCGCGATTTGTTTCAACAGGTCTTCGTCGAGGTCAGCCTGAATCGGCTGATAGCCGAGCAGGTTGCCCGCGCGGTCGTGGATCGGCATGGGGGCCATTCCTTGCGAACCCGCGCCGATCGTGTACACGCGCACATTGAATTCTTTGGCGGCCTTCGCTGCTTCGAGGGCGGGCGGGTTCTTGACGTTTTCACCACCGTCGGTCAACAACACGATCACCTTGCTTTTGGCTTTGGTGTCGCGCAAACGATTGACTCCCGTGCCGATGCCCGCGCCGATGGCGGTGTTGCCCTCGACCAAACCGATGCGGATGCGGTCGAGATTGCGTTCGAGCCAATCGTGGTCGAGCGTGAGCGGGCTGGCCACATACGCGTGCGTACCGAACACGACCATGCCAATTCGATCATTAGGGCGGGCACGGATGAATTCGCGCACCACGTCCTTCACCGCATCGATTCGAGATTCGCGTTGCCCGCCTTTCTCGTAATCCATCGCCTGCATACTGCCGGAAATATCGATGACCAGCACGATGTCGATACCCTCGGTCTTGATCTTGCTTTCGCTGCGGCCCAATTGTGGCCGCGCCAGCGCGACGATGAATAGCACCAGCGTCGCCCCGCGCAGCATCAGCAGCAGCGATGGACCGAGAGTCGCCCAAAACGATGACAACGAGCGCGCCACCGTAACCGAGGAGAATTTCAGGCCGCCGCGTTGGGCGGACCGTCGTTCCCACCACAACCACAACGGCAACACGAGCAACAGCACCAACGACCATGGACTGGCAAACTTCATACCGTCGCGACCACCTCCTCGGCGCGTGGCTGCGAGTCCTGCACGAATTTCTCAGCGGCATCCAGGGCGCGCTGCATGTCCTCCGTGCCCGGCCGAAACTTCGCAAACTTGACGAGGTCGGCTTCCCGCAAGAACGCGCCCAGCAATTCCCGGTGTTCCGCGGAAAGCGAATGATCGCGAGACACTTCATAGAGGAACTCTTCGGTCGTGCGCTCGGGTGCGCGCAAGCCCATCTGACCTTCGAGGTATTGCCGCACGACATCCGACAGTCGCGTGTAGAATTCTTCGACTGGCAGATTTTCCTCGCGCAAACGACGCAGTTCGCGAATCGCCACTTCGTAAGGCGTGGGAGGGGGAGCCACAAAAGCGGAAACGCCCGGCTGCCGCCGTTTCCAGAGCCAAAAAGCCACTGCCAGCGCCACGAAGGCCAACAACAGCCACAGCCACCACCAGCCGTGGGGCAGCGGAACGAGTCCCTTGATGTCGCGTATGTCTTCCATCAGATCCGTCGCTCGCGCATGCTGAAAAACTGGATCAATGGCGGCACGTAATCCGCATTCGAGCGGATTTCCACCTGATCTACGCTCGCCGACCGCAACAACCGGCGTAACGCCTCCAACCGTTCCCGCGCTTTGGCGGCGAACTCTTCGCGGACTTTTCGGTTGAATGTATCGACCAACGCCCGCTCGCCAGTCTCGGCGTCGCGCAGTTCGACCAATCCGATCGCGGGCAACTCTTCCTCGCGCGGATCGCGCAGGCTCAACGCGATGACATCGTGACGTTTGCTGGCCACGCGCAGTTTCTTGCGAACCGACTCTTCGTCGGTCACCTGGAAATCCGAAACCACAAACGTCACAGCCCGCCGTGGCTGAACGCGGTTGAGGTAATCGAGTGCCAATTGTAGGTCCGTCCCGCGGCCCTGGGGCTGGAACGCGAGGATCTCGCGCACGACGCGGAGCACGTGCCGGCGGCCTTTTTTCGGCGGGACGAATTTCTCAATCCGGTCGGTGAACATGATGAGGCCGACCTTGTCATTGTTGCGGATGGCCGAGAAGGCGAGCACGGCGGCCAGTTCCGCGGCCAATTCGTTCTTTGTCTGCCGCACGCTGCCGAATTGCCCCGAGGCGCTCACATCGACGACGAGCATCACGGTCAGTTCGCGTTCTTCCCGGAACTTCTTGATGAATGGATGCCCGAACCGCGCGGTGACATTCCAGTCGATGGACCGCACCTCGTCGCCGGGCAGATATTCGCGCACTTCCTCGAATTCCATGCCCCGTCCCTTGAAGACAGAATGATACTGTCCGCCGAGCACGTCCGTGACTTCACGGTTCGTGCGGATCTCGATCTGGCGGACTTTCTTGAAAATCTCGCGTGGGATCATCTTGCTCGTCCAATCCAATCACAGAGACACAGAGACTCTGTGTCTCCGTGCTTTACCAAACTAAGGCACCGGCACTTCGTCAAAAATCCTCTTGATCACGTCTTCGCTCGTCATTTCCTCGGCTTCGGCCTCGTAGCTGATAATCACGCGATGACGCAGCACGTCCATGCCGATGGTTTTCACGTCCTGCGGCGTGACGTAACCGCGGCCCTGGAGAAACGCGTAGGCTTTGGCGGCGACGGTCAAGTAGATGGTTGCGCGTGGTGAGGCGCCGTATTGGATGAGACGGGCCACGTCGATCTTGTATTCGGCCGGCTCGCGCGTCGCGTGGACCAGGTCCACGATATAATTCTTGATCTTCTCGTCCATGTAGACCGCGTCCACCACTTTGCGCGCTTTGAGGATTTGATCGGGCGTGACCACGGGTTGCGTGACGATCTGTTTGCCCGTTTCAGCCATGCGATCCATGATCTGGCGCTCTTCCTCCTTGCTCGGATACTGGATCGAGAGCTTGAGCATGAACCGGTCGACCTGCGCTTCGGGCAACGGATAAGTGCCTTCCTGCTCGATCGGGTTCTGCGTCGCCAATACCAGGAACGGCTCCGGCAGCTTGAACGTCTGGTCGCCAATCGTGACCTGGCGCTCCTGCATCGCTTCGAGCAACGCGCTTTGCACCTTGGCGGGCGCGCGGTTGATTTCGTCGGCCAGAATCAGGTTGGCGAACACCGGCCCTTTCTTGATGCGGAACTCGCCATCTTTGGGGTTGTAGATCAGCGTGCCGATCACGTCTGCAGGCAACAGGTCGGGCGTGAACTGGATCCGGTGGAACGTCGTCTGGATCGCCGCCGAGAGGGTTTTCACCGACAGTGTCTTGGCCAAGCCCGGCACGCCTTCGAGCAAGACGTGACCGTCCGCCAGCAATCCGATCAGCAACCGTTCAATGAGATATTTCTGGCCGACAATGACCTTGCCGATCTCGCCGACGAGGGTTCGCACAAATTCGCTTTCGCGTTTGACCTGTTCGTTAATCGCACTGATACCTTGTTCCATTATTTTATCCTCTTGAGGTTCACAACCCTGAAGCAACCATTTTGACAAGGGTTGCGCCCATCACGTTCAATCCTAGCAGGCCCGTCAAGTCCCTGACGGGACGGGGGTTAGGTGGTGGATTGTGGATGGCTATTAGGCGTGACGCTTTGCATCTTCCGCTCTGGCCGGCCGCGTTTGGCGGGAATGACCATCTACGCCGATCTTCTGGCGGAGGTGCTGGTGATTGCGCTCCGTGTTAAATTCCGCATCGGCCAGAACCAGTTTCAACGGAGCCACTGCGTGGGCTCGGTCAATCATCGGCGGGAGGCGAGCGCAATCGTTGACCGGTCCGGCGTGCGCTCTGCGCCAACAGTAAATGCGTACTGACATCGGCCACCACCAACCACTTGAGCCAATAACGCCAAGGTATTGGCGTTTGGCTGGGTGATGACGGCGCACGCACAAAGAACGCGCTGATCGAACCCGGCAAGCCGGTGCAAAACGCCAACGTCGAGAGTTTCAACGGCAAGGTGCGGGATGAATGCCTCGACAAACATTGGTTCACCGTGCTGGCGGAAGCCTGTACAGTTCACTGGGCAATCGCATGCCGCTGGAATTCGCGCGGGCGGTGGCCAGCCCCAGGGGATCTATGAGGGCATGCAAAGCATTGAACAAACAACCACAAGGCAAAATCTCCGCCAGGACTCAACTAGAATTGACCTGCAAACAGGGGCAGGTCAAGACGGCCCGTCAAAACCTGATGCAAAGGTTTTGGCGGTTTTCTTTTTCTAATTCCCACCTGATGACAGAAAGGAAAATGGCGTTGTGGAAACCAGCGATTTACTTGTGGAGAATTTCCACACCATAATGCCGCTACCTGATACCGCGCTGGACCCAACGCCGGTTGGCACTCCCAGTAAAGGGGTCGTCCTGCCGCTACGTGTTCAGCCAACGGATGACCTTGTCCGCCTCGTCGGGAAACAGGACGCGAATGGCGAGTTCCATCTCGGCGTGCGACGCGCCTTTTCGCCGCCAGCGGCGCTTGAGTCGTTCGACCCACTCGCTGAACGACTCGCCGGCTCCATAGACCACGATTTCTTCCCGAACCACCGTGCTCGATGGGCCGATGCCCGACAATTCATCCAACGAGATCCCCAGCCGTTTCGCGACCGCGACCGCGGTACTCAGATACGGCTCGCTCTTTCCGCTGAGATAATCGCTGATTTGGGATTGCGTGACGCCGAGTTCACTGGCGGCCCGCACCTGGTTCCACTGCCTCGACGACAGGAGCTTCCGTAGTTGGCTGGAGAAAGAGTTCATCAGGAAATATCGGGGTAGAGATTTTCTTTGGGAACAGAATATCGCCTAGCAGATACGCGGAATTGCTGCTCGGCGACGGTCATGCGCGGGCGCACATGACCCGACTCGGTTGACTGCCACTGCGCACGGCCAACCATTTGGGGATCACGCAGACGCAACTGTGCCCAATCCTACGCGGGAAACGAGAATCGCGATCCTGATGGCGATCCATCACGCGGCTCGCCCCGTGCGCGAAGCAGAACAAAACCACACTCCAAACACAAGCCGGAAAGCGCATGCATCTCGCGGGCGATCGCCCAACTACGAAGGACGGAGAGAGGCCCCACAGGGGGGGGGCGCCCCAACTGCCAGACGCAATCCACCTGTGGCTGAAGTAGAACCGGCACCAACCAGCCACCCACACGCCGCCCAAGCCGAGCCCGACCGGCCCGAGCGAGGAAGGCTCTCAAGCTTGTCCATGGGGAGGCCGACACGGTGGCACTTCGTATACTGGAGGTAATGCTCGATCTCTCGTTAGGGGTCATGCGCTACCGATCGATCATGCGTTGCTCTGGATTTCACATTTCTCGAGAAGAAGAATTGACAAAACCTAGAAATTGGCCTATTTTTCATTTAGTTAAACGTTTTAGTAAATTATTGACCAAGCCGACTGGTTGGGATGCTGGTGGGGGGCGCGACCAACTTGGCCCCCACGATGGGGCGTGTAGTTCATGAAAAGTACGTGGACGATTATCGTGGGCCTCCTGTCCGGGCTTGCCTGTGCCAGATATGCGCGGGACAAGGTTATTCTTCACCCGTTCAATCTCTCTTGGAACCAAATACATCTTCAGGCATTACGGAGCGCAACGGCGGCAACAAGGCAAAAACAACCGACAACTGCCTTATTCACGACTCGGTGAATTGACCACCCGCTGTTGCGCTCCAGTTTTCCTCGGTGTTGCTGTCACGCAACTGCCTCCAGCGCGCAAATCCGCGAGATAAGGCCGTCATCCAAGACATCCTCGGTCACAGCAACGAGAAGTGCCTGCTACCCGGACAACCGGAAGCCATAGGCCGCTGAACTAACCGGGAAGCATGGCGGCCTGCTTGTCTCCAGGGCCGAGATCGAAGCGTTCAACGAAATCGCGCGCGAGTGCCGCGAGAAACCGTGGGAGTCGGCCTCGTTTAAGGCAGTAGTGGTTTGAGAAGGCTGGGGATGCGCCCAGCCGGCGCGTTCTGCTGTTTCAAAAAATCTGTTGCCCGGTGTGGCCACGCTGTGGCACAAACGAATCCGAGCCGGCGCGAGTCAGACCCGCTGCCGGATTTCCGGCGGCAGGCAGAGGCCATTATGGCGACACAAGCTTTCTCCGATGTTCCGAGAATCGAATACGAGGGGCCAAAGTCGAGAAACCCACTGGCGTTCAAGCACTACCATGCCGCCGAGAAACTCGACGGCAAACCATTGCGCGATCACCTGCGTTTCGCTGTGTGCTACTGGCACACGTTTCGCAATTCGCTGAGCGATCCGTTTGGCGTCGGCACCGCTGTCCGCCCTTGGGATGACGGTTCGAACTCCGTTGGCAACGCCCAGCGCCGCGTCCGGGTTGCGTTCGAGTTCATCGGGAAGCTCGGCGCGCCGTTTTATTGCCTCCACGATCGCGACGTCGCGCCCGAAGGACGGAACTTGTGCGAGACCAACAAGAACCTCGATGCGGTTGTAAAAGTCCTGAAGGAAGAGCAGCAACGCACCGGCATCAAGCTGCTTTGGGGCACGGCCAACCTCTTCTCGAATCCGCGGTACGTCCACGGTGCGGCGACAAGCTGCAACGCTGACGTGTTCGCGTTCGCCGCCGCGCAGGTCAAGAAGGCTCTCGAAGTCACGCACGAACTCGGCGGCGCGGGCTATGTCTTCTGGGGCGGACGCGAGGGCTACTCCACGCTGCTCAACACCGACCTCAAGCGCGAACAAGAACATCTTGCGAAGTTCCTGCACATGGCGGCGGACTACAAGAAGTCCATCGGCTTCAAGGGCCAGTTCTACATCGAGCCCAAACCGAAGGAGCCAACGAAGCATCAGTACGACTCCGATGCAGCGGCGTGCCTGAATTTCCTGCGTGAGTACGATCTGCTCGATGACTTCCAGCTCAACATCGAAACCAACCACGCCACGCTCGCCGGCCATACGATGTTGCACGAACTCACCGTCGCCGCTTCCGCCGGCCGACTCGGTTCCATTGACGCGAACCGCGGCGATGAATCGCTCGGTTGGGACACCGACCAGTTCCCGACTGACGTTTACCTGACGACGCAGATTATGCTCGTGGTCCTCGGCATGGGCGGGTTCAAAACCGGCGGCCTGAATTTCGACGCCAAGGTGCGCCGCGAGAGCTTCGAGCCGGTTGATTTGTTCCACGCGCACATCGGAGGCATGGACGCCTTCGCGCGCGGGCTGAAAATCGCCGCCGCGATCCGCAAAGACGGGCGCCTTGCCGAATTCGTCAGGAATCGATACGCCTCTTGGGACAAGGGCATCGGTCGTGACATCGAGAAGGGCAAGGTGGGCTTGAAGGAACTCGAAGCCCACACGTTTAAGAAGGGTGAGCCCGACGCCAACGCGAGCGGTCGCCAGGAGTTGCTGGAGAACATCCTTAACGAATTCATCTGAGCAGGAGGCCACTTGTGAAGAACCTCGATACCGCCGAAATCTGGTACGTCACCGGCAGCCAGCACCTCTACGGTGAGGCGGTGCTGAAGAAGGTGGCCGCACATTCGCGCAAGATTGTGGAGGAGTTGAACGGCACGAAGCGCCTGCCGTTGAAGATCGCGTTCAAACCGGTGCTCACCACGCCCGACGCCATCCGTCAACTCTGCCTCGAAGCCAATCACGCTCCCAAATGCGCGGGCCTGATCCTGTGGATGCACACGTTCTCGCCGTCGAAGATGTGGATTAGCGGTCTCTCCGCTTTGAAGAAGCCGTTTCTACATCTCCACACACAATTCAATCGCGACCTGCCCTGGGGCCAGATCGACATGGATTTCATGAATCTTAATCAGTCGGCCCACGGCGACCGCGAAGCAGGATTCATTCACACACGTTTGCGTTTGAATCGCAAGGTGGTTGTCGGCCACTGGTCGGACACGGAAGTTCAGGACCGCGTCGCCGCCTGGATGCGCGCCGCGCGGGCCTGGCACGATTGGCAGGGCGCAAAGTTCTGCCGTTTTGGCGACAACATGCGGCAGGTCGCGGTCACGGAAGGTGACAAGGTTGCCGCGGAGGCCAGATTCGGCTACGCGGTCAACGGTTACGGCGTCGGCGACCTCGTGAAGGTCGTCAATGAAGTCGGCGACGCGACGATCAATCGTCTGTGCGACGAATACGCGCAACGCTACAACGTTGCCAAAGAACTTCGCAAAGGCGGCGCGCGCCATGAATCGCTCCGCGATGGCGCGCGTATCGAACTCGGGCTCCGCGCCTTCCTGAAAAGCGGTGGGTTCAAAGGATTCACCACTACGTTCGAGGACTTGCACGGCTTGAAACAACTGCCGGGCCTCGCCGTGCAACGTCTCATGGCCGACGGTTACGGCTTCGGCGCGGAAGGCGACTGGAAAACTTGCGCGTTGCTCCGCGCCATGAAAGTGATGGCCGCCGATCTTACGGTCGGCACGTCGTTCATGGAGGATTACACGTACCATCTCCACCCCGACGGTCATTTGGTGCTTGGCGCCCATATGCTCGAAATCTGTGAATCCATCGCTGCGGACAAACCGTCTTTGGAGATTCATCCGCTCAGCATCGGCGGCAAAGAAGATCCCGTTCGCCTCGTATTCAACGCGCCGGCTGGCCCCGCGATCAATGTCTCCATCATCGATCTCGGGAACCGTTTCCGGTTGCTCGTGAATGAAGTGGATGTGGTCAAACCACCGAAGCCGTTGCCGAAACTGCCGGTGGCCCGCGCCATTTGGAAATGCCGACCCGATTTCAAAACCGCGTGCGCGGCGTGGATTCATGCTGGCGGCGCTCACCACACAGCATTCAGCTACGCCGTCACCACCGAGCACATGGAAGACTTTGCAGAAGTTGCTGGTCTGGAACCTGTTGTGATTGACGCCAAGACAGAACTGCGCCCCTTTAAGCAGCAACTGCGCACGAATGAAATCTATTATCACCTCGCGCCAGGGCTAGGACGGATGTAAGAATCAACTGGAGGTGAACTGATCCATGGCTCGACGTACTAAAACGATAGTGAGAGCGGCAGTCTCGGCGCGATCTCCTTCCCCGATCTCCCATACTGTAACCGCCGCCCCTTTGGCAAAGGGGGGTTCATCGTTGCGTCCCATGTTGGCGGCGCGCTTGTACGGCCCCCGCGATATTCGCGTCGAGCGCATCCCCCACCCCGGCAAACCGGGACCCGGCAATGTCTTGTTGCGCGTCACCGCCACGGGTATCTGCGGCAGCGATGTGCATGCGTTCGCCAACGCTCGTATCGGTGATACCGTCCTCAAATCCCCCCTCGTTCTCGGACATGAATTCGCCGGCGTCATTGAAACGATCGGAAGCGGCGTGGAGGAATTGCGCGCGGGCATGCGTGTGGCCGTCGACCCTGCTCAGCCATGCCACCATTGCGACCTCTGCGAAGGCGGAAATCCGAATCTCTGTCGGCGGCTCCACTTCTGTGGCCTGTATCCCGACGACGGAAGTTTGTGCGAGTTCATGGTCGTGCCGGCTAGAACCTGCTTTCCGGTGCCAGATTCCATCGATGATGAAGCGGCAGCCATGCTCGAACCGCTCGGCGTCGCGCTGCACGCCATCAACCTTGCGAAAATCCGGCCGGGCAACCGCGTGGCCGTCATCGGAGCCGGGCCAATTGGATTGCTACTCGTGCAAGCCGCCAAGCTCGCGGGAGCTGGTGAAATCTTCGTCAGGGATCCGCTGCCGGGGCGTCTCATGTTGGCCGCCAAATTGGGGGCCAAGCCCCTGGCGGTTCGTGGGGAGGTGGACGTGGCGATCGAAGCGGCATGGGGCGGCGCAGCCATCGAACAGGCCCTCGAACTCGCACGCCCCGGCGGTCGCGTCGTCCTCGTCGGAATCCCGTCCGAAGATCGTTGCGCATTCCAACATTCCACGGCCCGCCGCAAAGGTTTGACGATTGTTTTCAGTCGGCGCATGAAACACACATACCCGCGGGCCATTCGTCTGGTCGAATCAGGCAAGGTGGATGTTCACTCCCTTGTCACACATCGCGTTCCGTTGAAGAACGTGGCCGAGGCGTTCGCCCTGAACTCCGCTTACAAAGACAACGTGGTGAAGATTATCGTGAAGCCGTAGGCCGTGTTCCTTCACGTGCGCGCGAAATACTCCATCGGCTTGGATTACGGGACGAATTCCGTCCGCGCACTGATCGTGGACGTAAGTAACGGACGCGAGGTCGGCACAGCGGTTTGGGAGTATGCGCACGGGCTGATCTTGTCTCGCGACCCGAACCTTGCCCGCCAGCATCCGGGGGACTACCTCACCGGCGCGGAGATCTCCATCCAGAAGGCGCTGGCGCAGGCAAAGCGCAAGGTCAATGGCTTCAAACCTGACCAGGTTGTCGGTCTCGGCGTCGATACCACGGGCAGCACGCCAATGCCGGTCGACGCTCACGGCCGGGCGCTGGCGTTCGACAAACAATTTGCCAAAAACCCCGCCGCCATGGCCTGGCTGTGGAAGGACCACACCGGCGTGCTCGAAGCCGCGGAGATTACCGAAACCGCAAGGGAGATGCGTCCGCAATACCTCGCCAAGTGCGGCGGCGCGTATTCCAGTGAATGGTTCTTCAGTAAAATTCTTCACTGCCTGCGAACGTCGCCAGACGTGTTCGACGCGGCGTACGCATGGGTCGAGATTGCCGACTGGATCCCGGCCATGTTGACGGGAACGGAAGCACCCGACAGGCTCACGGTCGGCATTTGCGCGGCCGGCCACAAGGCAATGTACAACGATACGTGGGGCGGTTATCCCGACGCCGAGTTTCTCGGTTCGCTCCATCCCAAACTCGGCGAATTGCGCTCGCGGCTGGCGGCAAGAGCCCACACCATCGAACGCGCGGTTGGTGAGATGACCGCGGACTGGGCCAGGCGCACCGGTCTGCCCGCAGGTATTCCCGTGGCGGTAGGCGCGTTCGATGCGCATCTGGGCGGCGTCGGCGCAGGGATCGCGCCGGGCACGTTGGTCAAAATCATCGGCACCAGCACATGCGACATGATGATCGCGCCGGTCGCACAACCGCTCGCAGACATTCCCGGTCTCTGCGGCATCGTCAACGGCAGTGTGTTGCCGGGGTATTATGGATTGGAAGCGGGACAATCGGCGGTCGGTGACATCTTCAATTGGTTTGTGGACTACATCAAGCCTGGTGGACGACACGGCTCGCATGAAACCCTGACCCAAGAGGCCGCGAAACTGAAGCCCGGCGAGTCGGACCTTCTGGCACTCGATTGGAACAATGGCAATCGCACCATTCTGGTCGATCAGCGACTCACCGGGTTGCTGCTCGGCCAAACACTGTACACGACACCCGCGGAAATTTACCGCGCACTGATCGAAGCCACCGCATTTGGCGCCTTAACGATCATCAACCGGTTCGAAGAATACGGCGTCAAGGTCGAGCAGATCGTCAATTGTGGCGGCATCGCTGAGAAGAATCCCCTGGTCATGCAAATCTACGCGGATGTGACGGGCCGTCCCATGAAAATCTCGCGCTCGGCGCAGACGTGCGCGCTCGGTGCGGCCGTAGCGGGCGCCGTCGTGGCCGGAGCACACAAGAACTACGCGGAAGCCCAGAAGGCGATGACCGGCGTGAGAAAACGCGTTTTCCTGCCAAACCCGCAGGCGCATGCCATGTACCGTGAATTGTATCCGCTGTACCGCACGCTGCACGACGCCTTCGGCGCACGCGAGTGGAACGGGAACCTGCACAACGTGATGAAGAAACTACTGGAGATTCGCGCGCGAGTCAGGCATTAAGAACTTAATCCGCCGCGACAATACCGTGCTTGAACAACTGAAGCAGAAAGTCAGCGAGGCGAACCAGCAATTGGTCCGCGTGGGACTCGCCGTCCAGACCTGGGGCAACGTCAGCGGCGTGGACCGTGCCAGCGGCCATCTGGTAATCAAACCATCTGGTGTGCCATACGACGCGATGACAGCGGAACACATGGTCGTCGTCTCGCTAAAAACAGGCCGGGTCGTCGAAGGCAACCTGCGGCCGAGTTCCGATACGCCAACCCATTTGGTGTTGTATCGCGCATTTGCGGAAATCGGCGGAATCGCTCACACGCATAGCCTGTACGCCACGGCATGGGCGCAGGCGCGACGCGAGTTACCCGCGCTCGGAACAACGCACGCTGATTATTTCCACGGACCGGTGCCGTGCACGCGCTTGCTCACCGCCAGGGAAATCAAACAGGACTACGAAGCGAACACAGGGCGCGTGATTGTGGAGAAGTTCAAGAAAGCCGATCCGCTTCACTTCCCCGGCGTGCTGGTGGCCAGCCACGCGCCGTTTGCCTGGGGCACGACTGTCGAGAAAGCCGTTGAGAACGCGGTCGTGCTCGAACATCTGGCGCGATTGGCGAGCGAAACCTTTCGTGTGAAGTCGTCAGTCAAGCCGATGCAGCGGGCACTGCTTGACAAGCATTTCCTCCGCAAGCACGGCCGCGACGCTTACTACGGTCAGAAGCCTCTGCGATAAAACCACGTAGACGCCGCGCTCCATCAAGTGTGGCTCACCCGATGACGGTCACCCACAGGTTGCGGCTCCGTGGTCCATCAAATTCGCAAAGGTACACGCCCTGCCACGTGCCGAACTGAAGTTTACCGCCGCGCACCAACACGTGCACGCTGTGCCCCATTATGCTCGACTTGACGTGTGCCGCCGTGTTGCCCTCGCCATGTCGGTAGTGCGGATCTTTCCACGGGACGGCCTTGTCGAGCGCGTAAATCATGTCCGACACCACATCGGGATCGGCATTCTCGTTGATCGTTATCCCCGCCGTAGTGTGGGGTACGACCGCCACGCAGATGCCCTCTTTGATTCCACTTTCGTCAATCGCCTCCTGCAGCCGGTCCGTTATTTCGAGGAATTCTGTGTGACTGTTTGTCCGAACGGTAAACTCTTTCATAAGCGCCATCTTCCGACGTCTACCTGGTTCGAACAAGTTTTGCCGCCATGTTGATCGCCGCGATCATCCCATCGGGGCGGGCGACACCCTTGCCGGCAATATCGGGCGCAGTGCCGTGGTCCGGCGATGTCCGCACAAACGGCAACCCGAGCGTCAGATTCACGCCATCGTCGAACGCGACCAATTTGAACGGCGCCAAACCTTGGTCGTGGTACATGGCGACCACAGCATCGAACTGTCCGTGCGCGGCGCGATAGAACAGTGTATCTGCTGAATGTGGCCCGCTGACCGCGACGCCATGACGGGCCGCGCGCCTCACCGCCGGCGCGATGACCCGCCGTTCTTCGTCACCAAGCAACCCGCCTTCACCCGCGTGGGGATTCAGTCCTGCAACCGCGATTCGTGGACGACGGATGCCGAACCGGCGGCAGATCTGGTCTGACAATTCGATCACCTCGACGATCTTGCGCGTCGTGATGAGTTTCGCAACGTCGCGCAAGGGCGCATGGATGGTCACGAGCGCCACGCGCAAGGGTCCGCCCGCCAGCATCATGGCAAACCGTTTTGTGCGCGAAATGTGCGCGAGAAGTTCCGTCTGACCAACGTACGGATAGCCGGCCCGGTGCAACAGCTCCTTCTTGATGGGCGCGGTAACGATCGCGGCCAATTCGCCATCGAGGCAGAGCTTCGCTCCTTCCGCGACCCAGTCCGCAGCATCCGCGCGGCGCTTCGTGCGCGGGTTACCAATGATTTCATAATCGAAGCGCCGGTCGAGCCGACCGGATTTCAAGGCCTTGACCACGACCTCCGGCCCGATGCCCTCGGGGTCGCCAAGCGTGATCCCAATGCGGAGACGATTTGGCATTTTTAGAAGAGGTGGATGTATGCCTTGGCGCGAAGATCCTTGACCCAAGCTTCTTGCATCTGGGCACGTTGCTGTTGCAACAGGGTCTTTTCGATATCGTCGCGAACCTCGGCCAGAGGAGTCGTGTGCGCGGGCTTCACGTCGTCGACCTCCAAGATGTAGTAGCCTTCCGCCGTCTCGATGACACGGCTGTGTTGGCCCGGCTTCAGGGAAAATGCGATTCCGTTAAGCTCCTTGCGCAAAATGTCACGCCCAATCCAACCCCAATCGCCGCCTTCCTTCGCCTCCTTGCCCTCGGAATAGACACGCGCCATGCTCTCGAAACTGTCCCCTGCGTCCAGCTTTGCCAGAATCTCCTCCGCAAGCTTGCGTTGGAGATCGACAGCAGGCGGCGCCGTCATGGCCGTCGTAGCCCCCCTAACGGCAGTGGTCGAGACGGCGGACGGGACCTCTGAGTTTGTGAGCGGGACTTCTGACACATTTGTCACCGTCGTCGCCTCCGCAACCGTTGTGGTTGAACTGCCGGCGGTTGCCTCGGAATTGGTGACCGCCGCGGCTGCCTCCGAATTGGTCGGCGCCGGCTGATTGGTTGCTGACGCCGAGTCCTGTCCGTTGGCAACAGCGCCGGCAGCGACCAACTCGCCGCGCTTGATGTAGATCATGCGGAGTTTGACCTGGTCGCCCACCTTGAATTGGTCGATGTTGTCTTGGTAATATTTCTCGATCTTGTAAGGGGAGACCACCATGGTCTTTCGCGCCCGTTGGTCCCTCATGACCTCGATGATAATGCGCTCGCGTTCCTGACCTCGAAACTGTGAGAGGGTTAGGTTCTCCGCTTCGAGCGTCTTGATAAAAGCCGCCCGGTTGCCGCCGAATTCCGTGGCGATACGGTTGTTGATTTGCCCCTCCACGTACGTCTCAGGGATCTTGTACCCCTTGGCGTCAAATTCCTGAACGATTAACGCATGCTCGATGAGCGTGTTCAGCGCGTCCATCTGGGCTTTCCGCCTTTGATCCTCCAGCTCCTGACCCGAAAAATTGCGCCGTAGTTCCCGGTCGACAGGCTGAACCAGCATCATCACCTCGCTGTAGGTAATGACCTTATCGTTCACGATGGCGACAACACCGTCAATAATGTCCGCAGCCCTCAACACAACGCCCAGGGCCAACACAGCTACCGCCACAATTGCGACCGGTCGATTCATCATCTCTTCTCAATACGTCCCGCGCTGATCTTCCGCAATACGCGCGGGTTCTCGCGGAGAAATCGCACCAGTTCTTCGATTCGTTCAACGCTGGCCGGGCTCAGGTGATGCTCGATCCCCTCCAAATCGCGCTGGGCCACTCCGCCGTCAACCCCCAGCAATGTAAAGAATTCCTCGAGTACCTGATGCCGACGACGCACCGCGCGCGCCACGCCCTTGCCCTTCGAGGTCAACACCAGGCCGCGGTACTTCTCGTAGCGTACGAACCCGGTTTCGCCCAGTTTCTGGACCATCCGTGTCACCGAAGCCTGACGGATACGCAAAGTGCGCGCGATGTCGATCATCCGCGCGTATCCTTTGTCCTCAATCAGTTCGTAGATACGCTCCAGATAATCCTCGGCGCTCTCGGAGGTCTTCGGCATGGGGGTACAGTAACCGAAAGTGATGCATCAGCGCAAGGTTGCAGGCCGACTCTATGTGGCGACGATCTTCCGCACCGCTTCGCAGTACTGCCGACAACGCCCCTGGCATCACACCCTCGGTCCCGCCGCCACGATCTCTGCGGATACGCCCCGAAACTGCTCGAAGTTCTTCACAAATTTCGCCGCCAAATCCTTTGCGCGGCGGTCGTAATCGACCGCGTCCTTCGCGGCGGCGCGGGGGTCGAGCACTTCGCACGGCACACCGGGCAAAGCCTTCGGCACCTCGAACCCGAATGTCGGATCTTTGTGGAATTGCGCCTTGTCCAAAGTGCCATCGATGATGTGCGTCACATTTTCACGGTTGATCTTCAAGGAAATGCGCGGACCCCGACCAAAAGCATTGCCAACCCACCCCGAGTTCAGCAGGTAGCAGTGGACCCGGTGCTTGCGCATCTTTTCCGCAAGCATTTGCGCGTACGTCTGCGGCGGCAATGGCAGAAATGGCGCGCCGAAACACGTCGAGAATGTCGGGGTCGGGTCCTTACCCATATTCGCCTCGGTCCCCGCCAAATGCGCGGTGTAACCCGCCATGAAATGGTACATGGCCTGCGCGGGATTCAGTCGCGCCACGGGCGGCATCACGCCAAACGCGTCACAGGCCAAAAACACGATGGCCTTCGGATGCCCACCCATGCCGCTCGGCACGGCATTGGAAATGTAATCCAATGGATAGGCGCACCGCGTGTTCTCCGTCACGGAATCATCCATGTAATCGGGTTCGCCCGTGACCGGATCAACCACCACGTTCTCAATCACCGAGCCGAACCGGATCGCATCCCAAATCAGCGGCTCGCGTTCCTTGGTCAGCTTGATGCACTTGGCGTAACACCCTCCCTCGAAATTGAACACACCATGATCGCTCCAGCCGTGCTCGTCGTCACCGATTAGATCGCGATTGGGGTCCGCCGACAGCGTCGTCTTGCCCGTCCCACTCAAGCCGAAGAAAATCGCCACGTCGCCGTCCTTGCCCACGTTGGCCGAGCAGTGCATCGGTAACACGCCTTTGGGGGGCAGGACGAAGTTCAGCACCGAGAATATGCTCTTCTTCATCTCGCCCGCGTACTGCGTCCCGCCAATGAGCACGGTCTTGCGCAAGAAATCCGCAATGATGAACGCCTCGCTGTTGAGCTTGTGCTTCTTCGGGTCCGCGCTGTACTTGCACGCGTTGATCACTGTCCACTCGGGAACGTGGGACTCGAGTTGTTCCGTCGTCGCCCGGCGGAAAAGCTGTTTCACGAAAAGATTGTGCCAGGCGTACTCGGTCACGATACGAATCGGCATCGAATACCGCGGGTCGGCCCCCGCAAATCCGTCCATCACGAACAGTTCGCGTCCCTGCAAGTATGCGAGCACTTCCTGTCGCAACCCCAGGTAATCCTGCTCGGAAATCGGCTGGTTGACCTTGCCCCACCAAATCTTGTCCTTCGTGGACGGCTCTTCCACGATCCACTTGTCACGCGGAGAACGTCCCGTGCGTTTCCCCGTCATCGCGTTCAGCGCGCCGCTGCTCGTCAGCATGCCTTCGCCGCGCTTGATGGATTCTTCCACCAACCTCGCCACCGACAGGTTCCAATGCACCTTTCCCGCGCCCGTGATACCATGCTTTTCAAGACCGTAATTGCTCATGTGATTGCTTCCCTCGCCAGAAGCGCCTACCCGCGCTTTGCACGGATTTACACGGAATTCCACCAAACCGCAACTCCAAAAGCTGGAACCATGGTCGTGCGGATGACCACTCTCGCACCGAAATCGTCCGCCTGAACGCATCGTCACCCCCCAGACGAAGCCATTTCCGGCGAAACAAAGCCAATCGGTTTTTCACACATGAGCGTGTGTTAAGATGCTTTACATCAGCATGATGCACACATGCGAAACAAAAATAAAATTGGCTTTGTTTTGTCCTTTTTTGCTTTTTTCCCGGCCAACCGCCCGCCCTCTCCCCCGCAACGCCCAAGATCAGCGTCGACGCAATCCGCGCGGTCGCAGAAGCAACCCTCGCGGCACTCTGTGGCATCCGCCACATCCGTCGCACATCCTAGCCCATCACCTCATCCGTGTCAACTGGACGACTTGGCAGTCTCCCAAGCCGAGTAACAGGCCTTTCCACCCGCAGCTGCCAGAGCCACTGCACTTCCCTGCCGTAATGGCACCCCGTTCAAACGAATGCTTGAAATCCGCCGCCTGCAGAAGCTAAGAATGGCGGCCATGGCCATCATTCACAACGTTGTGGTGGAGGCGAAATTCAATCAGGCAGCGCATCTTCCGTACGAACTCAGGTTGCACGATTTCCAGATGGCCATGCAGGATGTTTACGATTTCTTTTACGATGTAAACGCCCATCTCGCCAAAAAAGGATTACAACGATTGGACGACATGTTGCGTCCAGCGATCATGTCCGGCGTGCTGTCCGATATGCTCACCGCGAGTTTGGCAAAGCATTCTCGATCGCTGACCGAGAACAAATATTTCAACGGCCATCCCGACCTGATCGTTCAGGGCGTATACGCCGACAATTCGGTAAAAGCCGGCACGGACGGCATTGAGATTAAGACCACGAGAAAATCCGGTGGAGCTGTTGATACGCACGGGGCCAGGGAGCAATGGATGTGTGTTTTCGTCTACGACACGGACACCGAAACAGAGCCAGCGCGTGATCGACATCCCATGACTTTCACCGAGGTCTATCTGGGGAGTGTCACCGTTGAGGATTTCAGGAAAAATCCCCGGGGTGAATTGGGCACGCGGACGGCCACCCTCCACCGCGATGGCATCAAAAAACTCCGCGAGAACTGGGTCTACCGGCTCTGAGAGCTTCCGTTGGGGTGAAATCGTGACAGTTTCGGGATCGCCTTGCAAGCCACCTCAAAATACCGCACATCCTTTTCAACCCCGATGCTGGCATAGCCAATCGCCTCCGCCGCGGCCAAAGTAGAGCCGGCACCGGCAAATGGATCCAGCACAATCCCCTCACCCAAAGGCAGGAGGGCACGCACTACCTGCCGAAGAAATGCCTGCGGTTTAAGGCTGGGGTGCGGCGCGAGAAGTCGCTCGGCCTTCCGCGTCGGGGACGACGGAATCACGTCCCCGAATGGCTTCTCGCTCGACGGACGGCGCAGTCCGCCCGTCTTCCATTTTCGCAAATTGTCTTGGGCTCTGCCTTCCAGAGGTTTCCGATACACCAGCCATGGCTCCCACATCGATCGCGGCATGACGCTAACCTCCTGAAACTCCTCATGCGCCGCCTTTGGCCGATCACCACCGCGCATGGTCATGGTAAGCCGGATGATTTCACCCCGGCGTTCAAGACCCGCGTCAGCCAGTGCACCGGCCACGATGTAGGACAGGAGTGGATTGGACGCAACGACGACATGCGCGCCGGGCACAAGCTTCGGAAGCAACAGGCGCCCCCACAAAAAGAAGAAACTGCGCAATTCCTCAAGTTGCTGCGCCGTCAGCGTCGTGAACCGAGGAAGCGGGGACCGGACGTGCCCGTCAAACGATGGCGGAATACGCCACACTCCACCCTTGCCACTCCTCAGTTTCGCCTGTTGTTCCGGGGTGTATTCGTGCAGCCCGTACGGCGGGTCCGTAAGGACCGCATGAAAACTGCTGTCCTCTTGTCTCTCCAACCAATCAAAGCAATCGGCATGGAAAAGCTGGGCGCGGCCGATGCGCTGCGGTGGCTGCCATGTTTCCGTGTTGAGCAGAGCGCGTTGAATTCCAGCCGAACTGTCACGGCGCACACTGTAGACGCCTAAACCTTGGCGCACAAAGTAATGTGGAGTATTGAGCCGCAGATAGGAACGAACCGAGGATGTGGGCGTCGATCCAATTACCCGGGACACCCGCTCTTGAATCTGCTTGATCGAAAGAGGCTTGGGACTCAGCGAGAGCACCTGGAAAATCGCATCGCGAACTCTTCCGGGCGCGTACCGGCTCTGGCTCTCGCTCATGCTGCACATGCTAGACGTCTAGACGTCCCGTGTCAAGCGCACACACTATTGAGGTTGTTTCTGACGCTGAGGTCACGACACCTTGTGGCGAATCTTCGTCTTGGCGGTCTCCCAGTCCGCGTAACGGACTTTCCCTTCGGCAACGCGTTTCTGTCGGTTCTCCAGCACGTCCTTGTGCCACCCCGGCGACGCGATCGCTTCGGGCGTCCGCGAAAGATCTTCCCACAGCGCTTCCATCTGACCTGCACCCGTTGACTGGAC
>PLTX01000095.1 GCA_003164675.1 Verrucomicrobiota bacterium
GTTTGTCAGCCTCGCATACGGGTCGAGCGTCAACTCCGTGCAAAACGATTACCATTTGCAGTCCAGCTCGACCGTGATTGGAGCGGGAGCCAACCTGAGTAGTCTTAACTTGCCGGGGCTGAACGCCGACAAAGACGGCAATCCCCGTCCGTCCTTGGGTTCGTGGGACATGGGAGCTTACGAGTATAATACGAACAGCGTGCCGCCGTCGCGACCCGTGGCTGCGTTCAGTGCCGCGCCGACCATCGGAACGGTGCCGCTGACGGTGACGTTCACGGACACATCGACCAGCTCGATCACGAACCGCCTGTGGCATTTCGGTGACGGGACTTGGACCAACACGTTGAGCACCACGATGGTGCACCAATACACGACCGCGGGCACCAATTCCGTGCGTTTGAATGTCTATGGTCCTGGCGGGGGGAGTGTCGATCTGCAAACCAAACTGATTGTGGTCAGCGCAACCGGGGGAGACACGAATGGCGTTTCGGCGCCCGTGGCCTCGTTCGGCGCGACGCCAACCAACGGAACGGCGCCGCTGACGGTGACGTTTACCGATCTATCCACCGGTACCATCACCAATCGCGTTTGGCAATTCGGCGACGGTAATGTAACGAACACGACGGCGACGACCGTGATCTACCAATACACCGGAGCCGGTACGGACACGGTCCAGTTGGTCGTGAGCGGCCCGGGTGGCTCGAGTACAAACGTGCAGGCCAATCTGGTTACGGTCAGTTCAACTGGTGGCGACACGAATAGCGTTCCGCCACCCGTGGCCGCGTTCAGTGCCGCGCCGACCAACGGTACGGCGCCATTGATGGTCACGTTCACGGACACATCGACCGGCTCGATCACGAACCGTCTGTGGTATTTCGGTGACGGGAGTTCAATCAACACATCGAGCACCACGGTGGTGCACCAATACACGACAGCGGGTACCAATTCCGTGCAACTGGTTGTCAGTGGTCCTGGCGGCACGAGTGTCGACGTGCAGGGCAACCTGGTCGTTGTCAAGTCAAGTTCACAGTCGGGCGGTGGCACCAACGGTGTCGCGCAGGTAGGCGCCCATTACCACTGGCGGTTCCTGGCTGCGCATTAGCGCCCCTGGCAGAGAACCCTGAAGTCTTGGAGGGCCTCGCTCCCTGCGTGGCCGCTAATATCCGAGGAACAGCACGGTTGCGCGGAAACGCGACCCTCCCAGCTGGGTTTTATTCGGCGCATTTAGTCTGCTCCAGAAACTGTCTCGGCACACAAGGTAATCGCATCGGGCCTACCCACGGTGTTATAGCAGCATCGTAGGGCGGTGGTGCGATGGTGATTTGGGAATTCCCATTGACAACCACGCGACGCTGGATTGGTTGGTGAGGAGGCAATGAGTATCGGAACAATAGAATGGCTTGACCACGCACGGTCGAGGATCCTGGCGAGATTGTACACGCTGCTGTTGGCGAGCCAATTCAAGGAATTCGGCGCTGGGTCCAGGATCATGCCGCCGTTTCGCTATTACGGCTTGAACCAGATCAGTTTGGGGGAAAAGGTAACCATCAATCGTGACTGTTGGATCCATGTGGTGGGCGGCCGTGAGGACGATGAATCCGCGAAGATTGTCATCCAGGCGCACGCCGGGATTGGAATGGGCGCCACCATTTCCGCCGCACAACAGGTTATCATTGGCGAGTACGTCTTGTTGGCCCGCAATGTCTACATCTCCGACCACGCCCATGCGTACGAGAACCTGGACATGCCGATCATGCATCAGGGCATTGACAGTATCGCCCCCGTCTCCATCGGCCGCAACACATGGCTGGGGGAAAATGCCGTCGTCCTGCCCGGCGTCACCATCGGCCAGCATTGCGTCATTGGCGCCAACGCGGTGGTGAATACGTCCATCCCGGATTTTTCCGTGGCGGTTGGCGCGCCGGCGCGCGTGGTGAGGCAGTTCAACAAGAACAGCGGGCAATGGGAACGCGTTGGTTGACAGTCCGGGTGCGGCCCGAAATCAACTTGACGGTCCCGCTGTCTCCTGACGAATACCACAGGGCGGAAGGCCATTGAGCAGGACACTCAAATCAAAAGCGCTCGGCGCCGTGGTATGGAGCGCGGCGGAGCAGATCAGCTCACAGGGCGTGCGTTTTGTCATTGGGATCTTTTTGGCCCGGCTCCTCCTTCCGGAACAGTTTGGTTTGCTGGGAATGATTGCCGTCTTCCTGGGAATCGCCCAGGTGTTTGCAAGTTGTGGTTTTGGGCAGGCCCTGATCCAACGGCAGGACGCCACCCATTTGGATGAAAGTTCCATCTTCTATGTGAACGTATTCTTGGGATTGGTCGCCGCACTCGGTCTGTTTCTGGCCGCGCCATGGGTCGCCGCGTTATACAGGCAACCGCCGTTGATCCCGTTGACCCGGATCATGGCGGCGGACGTCTTGATCAACGCGTTCGGGGTCGTGCAAACGGCGCTGCTCACGAAGAAAATGGACTTCAAGACCCAGCTCAAGATCAGCATTACGGCAAACTCGATATCGGGAGTGGTGGCGGTTATCCTGGCGATGCGCGGGATGGGTGTGATGAGCCTCGCGGCGCAGATTCTGATCGCCGACACGTTGCGGACAGTGATGTTGTGGACGTTGCATGTCTGGCGGCCGTCGCCTGTGTTCAGCCTCGCTTCGGTTCGCCGGTTGTTTTCCTTCGGATCGCGCATGTTCGCCTCGGGCTTGCTGTACGTTGTGTTTCAAAATCTGTATCCCTTTACGATCGGCAAGCTGTTTACTGCGGCCTCCCTCGGTTTCTACACTCGAGCCAGTTCGACGCAGGAAATGCTGTCGTCCAACCTGATCAACGTGGTGGGCCGTGTTTCGTTTCCGTTGTTTTCGGCCCTGCAACACGACGTGGCGAGCATGAAACGAGCGGTACGGAAGGCGTTGATGTCCATCGCCTTTGTCAGTTTTCCTGCCCTCATGGGCCTGGGTTGTACCGCAGTGCCGCTGGTGCGGGTTTTGATCACCGACAAGTGGCTGCCATCGGCGGGACTGATTCCCATCTTTTGCGTGGCGGGTGCGGTGAACGTGCTGGATTCCATCCATTTGAACGCGTTGATGGCCCTGGGAAGGTCTGACCTGTTCTTCCGTTTGGAGATGATCAAGAAGTGCCTGATCATCCTGGCCATTATCACGACCTATCATTATGGGATTCTCGGGCTGGTGTGGGGGCAGGCTTGCGCCGCCGTGCTCTGCTATTTCATCAACGCCTTCTACTCGGTCCGACTGTTGTCGTACTCTTGGCGGGAACAGTTTTTTGATTTGCTTCCATACCTGGGTATCTCCGTGCTGATGGGGCTGGTCGTCATTGCGACCAACGTGCTGGGGATAAAGAGTCTCGCAGTATTGTTGTGCATACAAATCACTCTGGGCGGCGTCGCGTACGCCGCCGGGTGTGTGTTGTTGCGCGTCTCGGCGCTTGTCGACACATGGAGGTTGATCCAGGAGCGAATGGTTCTTTCGTGACCCCACAGCTCGGTGGCGCGTGGAGCGATAAATCGATTTCTTTGGCAGGACAAGTCAACATGGTGGGTCGTCTGGTGAAACTTTCGGTGAGTGTCGCGATCGCGGCGGTTGACATTGTGATCAAGGGATTGCGCGTCGGCCGGGTGCCAGGATATTGCGTGGTCATTAACTATCACTCGGTTTCGGGCGGCTCGGTGCCGCTCCTGCGCAAGCAGTTGAACGTGTTGTCGCAAATGACGCGGCCCCTGCGGGCAACCGCCGCGTCGGCTTTGGAAGACGGCGCGCGCTATGTAGCGGTGACGGCAGACGATGCGTTCTGCAGTTTTACGGAAAACGGCTTGCCGGAGCTCTGTCAGCGCGGGATACCGGTGACGGTATTTGTGCCGACGGGGTATGTGGGCCGCAAGTCGGCCTGGGACGATTATGGGGGGGAGAACCGGGTGGGGGAACTGGTGGCCGCAGCAGAAGACCTCCGCCACATGGCCAAGTGGGAAACAGTGGATTTCGGCTCGCATTGCGTCTCGCACCCGGACCTGCCGCAGCTGTCGGAAGCGGAAGCTGCCCGTGAACTGCGGGAATCGAAGGCTGCGCTGGAGGCGATTGTGGGACGCAAAGTTGTTGCCTTGAGCTTCCCCTATGGAAGGTATGGCTCGCGGGAATTGAGGCTCGCGGCCGAAGCCGGCTACGAATTCTATTTTGACGCCACACCGCAGAGCGTGTCGTCGGCGATTCGGGGAGGACTCATGGGGCGGGTGTCCGTGCAGCCAACCGATTGGGACATCGAATTCCGACTGAAGTTGTTGGGCGCATATCGGTGGGTGAGATGGGGTTCGGCGGCCAAGCGGCGCGTGTTGTCGTTGCTCGGTCGGAAGCCGGTGCCGGTGGTGAGAAACTAGGGACCAATGCGCAACCTGGTGGAAATTGATCGGGTGACATCGGCGGAATGGGCCGAGCTGTTGGAATTGTTTGTCGACGCCAATGTGTACCAGACCTGGAGTTTCGGCGCGATCCGCTGGGGTGAGGGCAATCTGAGCCATGTGGTGCTCAAGCGGGACGGCGACGTGGTCGGGATTGCGCAGGTTCGGATCGTTCGCGTGCCGGTGGTGGGGTGTGGGATCGCGTATCTGCGCTGGGGGCCGTTGTGTCACCGGCGGGGAAGGGAACTTGACTCCGAAGTCCTGCGAGACATGGCGCAGGCGCTCCAGACGGAGTACGTCGAGCGTCGGAAGCTGTTCTTGCGGGTTCTGCCAAATGCCTTCGAGGGATCGCCACGGGCCGAGCTATTCCGAACGGCGTTTTCTGGGTTCAAGACCGAGCCGGCCAACAAGGTCAACACGTATCGGACCATGGTGGTTGATCTATCGGGCACGCCCGATGAAGTGCGCAGGCGGTTTCACCAAACATGGCGAAGCAATTTGAAGCGGGCTGAGAAAAACGGTTTGCAGATCATCGACGGCACCGGTATCGAGGAGTACCAGGTATTCGCGACGATCTACAAGGAAATGTGGGAACGCAAGCGGTTTGATACGTCGGTGGACGTGGACGAGTTTGGCCGCATTCACGCAGGACTGTCCGAAACCCAACGGATGAGGGTATTGATTTGTCGTCAGGGTGACACCCCCATCGCTGGTATTGTTTGTTCCGCCATGGGTGACACAGGAATCTATGTGCTGGGCGCGACCGGCGACGCTGGCCTCCGGGCCAGAGGCGCATACCTTCTTCACTGGGTTATGGTATGCTGGCTCAAAGAACACGGATTTCGATATTATGACCTCGCAGGAATCGATCCCGAGTTCAATCCCGGCGGCTACCAGTTCAAAAGCGGCCTGTCGGGGAATGATGTTCGCCACATGGCCCCGTTTGCGGCGTGCAACAGCCTCTTGGGATCCGCGTTCGTGAGGACGGTCGACCTCGTACGCCTGTGGCGGCGAGGCGGTGACCGTCATCCGGCCCAAAGTCGCCCCCAACCACCGGAGTCGAAGCCGCTCCCGGGAACAGAACCAGTTTGCTAAGTCAACGAGAAGAACCGAAGCACGGAGTTTCGTCAACCCTGCCATGGATGTGTCCGTCATCATTGTGAGTTGGAACGCCCGGCGTCATTTGGAGGAATGCCTGGCCAGCGTGTACGAATCGAGCGCGCCGGTGGCTCCAGAAGTGATTGTCGTGGATAACGCCTCGACAGACGGTTCGCCGGAAATGGTGGGAAAACACTTCCCTGAGGTCCGTCTGCTCCGATGTCGCGAAAACCTCGGGTTCGCCGTGGCCAACAACATCGGGATTCGGCAAAGCCATGGGCGGTATATCGCATTGGTCAATTCGGATGTGAAAATTCTGGGACGATGCCTAGATACTCTCGTTGCCTTCATGGATCAGCATCCCAAAGTTGGACTGGTTGGTCCACGGATTCTCAACACGGACATGACCCTCCAGAGTAGTTGCCGTCGATTTCCCAACCCTTGGAACAATTTGTGTGCAGCGTCGGGTCTGGCACGCCTCTCGGGTCCCCACCCGCTGTTCAGCGGCGAGCACATGCTGTACTTTCGGCATGACGAAGTTCGGCCCGTGGACGTGCTGGTCGGGTGCTTTTGGGTCATGCGACGCGAGGCGCTCGACAGAGTGGGACCTTTGGATGAGCGATTTTACATTTACGCCGAAGACGTGGACTGGTGCCGGCGCTGTTGGAACGCAAAGTGGGAAATTATGTTTTGTCCTGACGCGCAGGCGATCCACCACCGCGGAGGCAGTTCGGTGAACGACCCCGTTCGGTTCGCGGTAGAACAACATCGCGCCTTGTTGCGCTACTGGCGGAAGCATCACGGGATTTTGGGCCGCCTGTACATGGTGATCCTCTTGGGTTTCGGACAGCTCCTGCGATATCTCTCGGCATTCGTCTCGACGCTCGTGCGACGGTCGGCAGCGTCAGACAGTCGGCTTCGCATGCGCAAGGCCAGTGCGTGCTTGCGGGCTTCTTTCGGCAGGGATTGCTCCCGGCCATCGGGGAGCGTGGGAGCACCCGGGTGAGCGTGGCCCGAATGAGATTGTGGAATCCTGTGGCTCGCGCGTTTTCCTATTGGCAGCGACACGGCGTGGCAGCGACCCTCCATCGCGCGTGGCTGGGGCTGGGCCGGGCGGTCGGGGGCAACGGGCTCGTCTTGTTCTCCTGCGATTTGGCAATGTTGCCGGCGCGGAAGAATGGCCCGACGGACGGTCTCGAATTCGAGCGGAAGACCCGGGAAGCGGAATTGAACTCGCGTGACCGGGAACAGATCGTCAATTTCTGGAACCCGGACGTCACCGGGCGACAGATCACGGAACGGTTTGGGAAGGAGGCGTCTCTTTGGCTGGCACGAGCCGATGGCCAACTGGCCGGATACGGTTGGACGCTTGTCGGAGACACGATGGAACCTCACTACGTTTCATTGGGGCGAGAAGACGTGCATCTTTTCGATTTCCTTGTGTTCCCGGACTTCCGCAGGCGGGGAATCAACCCCACTCTTGTCATCCACATTTTGGAACAACTTGCTGGCGAGGGAAGAAAACGGGCGTTTATCGAAGCCGCCGAGTGGAACCGCGCACAATTATCATCCTTGCGCCGGACGCCGTTTCAGAAACTCGGCTGGGCGCGCAAAGGCGGCCTGCTGGGAAGGGAACGGGTTGTGTGGGCTGGCCAGGAACTGTAGATCGCGTCGACGAACGGAGAGGGGAGAAAACCATGAAACCCCGATTCAGCGTGGTCGTTCCCACGTATAACCGCGAGAAGATAGTCGGCCCAACCATTGATTCCGTGTTGGCCTACCGGGTCCACGCTACGAACTCCATTCACGATGTGGAGGCCGTGATCAGTGGCATGCCCGCTCTGATTGAAGCGGAGCGGAAAGGACGGCACCTAGGTGGACGATCCCGCCGGTTTGCGAGGTGCGCGTGCCTTGGCGGCATCGCCCAGGTATACGCCGAAATGCCAAAGACGACCGAGGCCCGCGGCATTGACGATTTCCTGATGCGGCGCGGCTGCCGTGTGGTGACCAAGCCAGCGGCCATGTGGTTGAACCCCGCGAGCAGACTGCTCTTGCGCTGGTTCTTTTCGGGCCAATATGCGCGAATGCGCGGCGAGCCGGCGCCGGCGTCCATGGACGCTGACACAATGGAAGATTCCACCGCGAATTCGAGCGAGCGCGTAAACGGGCGGCGGACCGGGTCATGATACTGCTATTAGGAGCCAGTGGTTATATTGGGCAGGCATTTGCGGCGGAATTGCGGCGGCGGCGCTATCCGTTCGTCCCGCTGACGCGGATGGCGATCGATTACACGCAGTTCGATATCCTGTTCGATTACGTGCGCAAGATGAGGCCGAGCTTCATCATCAACGCGGCGGGATACACCGGCAAGCCGAACGTGGATGCTTGCGAATTGGCGCGGGCGGAGACGTTGGCGGCCAACGCGCTGCTTCCCCAAACCATTGCGCGTGTCTGTCTAGTAACCAATACGCCGTGGGGGCATGTGTCGTCGGGATCGATTTACAATGGGGCCAAGGTGCTCGACAACGGGGGCACCCGGATCGAAAACGATCTCAGCCGGGCGGAAATCCGCTGGCTCTTCGAACGGCACCCCGAGAGGTTCTCCGGCTTTACGGAGTTGGATGAACCGAACTGTTCGTTCTTGAAGCCGCCCTGCAGCTTCTACAGCGGGACCGTCGCCCTGGCGGAAGAAGCGTTGCGGACGGTGAGGGATTGTTATGTCTGGCGCTGCCGCATCCCGTTCAGCGAGGACGATCAGCCGCGGAACTTTCTGTCGAAGATCCAGTACTACCCCAAGGTCTACGACAGCGTGAACTCGCTTTCGCATCTGGACGATTTCGCGCAAACCTGTTTGAATCTCTGGGAGCGGGGAGCGCCGTTTGGTATATACAACGTGACCAACCCCGGCGCGGTCACAACGCGACAGGTAGTCGCTTTGATTGAGCGAGTTTTGAAACCCGGCCGAACGTTCGAGTTCTGGAAAGATGACGAAGAATTTTACCGCCACGGCGCCACGGCGCCTCGCTCCAATTGCATCCTGGATGTCTCGAAAGTCCAGTCCACCGGGGTGCGGATACGGTCAGTGCACGAGGCGCTGGAAGAATCGCTGCGGAGGTGGCATGTCGGCAACCCCGTGCTGTGGCCGCTCCGCCGTCCGCCGCAACCAATTCGCCATCAACATGTTGTCCGTTAACATAAGGTGATAGAATCAATGACTGGAATACGATCAGAACGGATTACCATGGTTGGTAAAAGATGGATTATCAGAGGGTGGTTCGGAGGAGCGCTGTGTTGCCAACTGGCCCTCGTTGGTGGCACGCAAGGGCAAGAGGTGTTGGCGCCACGCCCGGTGATCTCAACGACACCGCCGGCAGTTGAGGAGGTCCAGACGAACAGCGCCGGGTTCATCGACTTCGGAAACGCGGTTCCCGGCAGCGCTCTTCAACAACAACCGTTTCAAGTAGGTCCTTTGGATCTGCACCCATATTTCTTTTACCAGTTGCTGTACGAGACGGGAATCCAATCCGCGCCTGGGTTGCCTCAAAGTGCGCTCATCCAGAATGTTTCCCCGGGATTGCTGGTGGATCTCGGAAAAAACTGGACCTTGGAGTACACGCCGACCTGGACATTCTATTCCGACACCCAGCATCATGGCACCAACGAGTTTCATAACACTCTCGACCACTCGGCCGCATTGACCGGCGGGCTTGCGTACGGCGACTGGCTTCTCGGATTCAGCCAGACATACAATCGATCGGACACGCCCCTGATCGTGACCGGCGGACAGACCGAGCAACAGACATTTGTCACCACCTTCACGGGCTCTTATCGGTTCAACACGGTCATGTCAATGGACCTGAGCGCCAGCCAAAACCTTGCATACTACGACAAACTGACCAACTCGCGCGAGTGGTCGACACTCGATTGGTTGAATTACCAGTTCTGGCCCCGGCTGGATGGGGGCCTTGGCGTTGGTGGCGGCTATGACAACGTAAGCGCGGGCGTTGATTCGGTCTTCGAACAATACCAGGCACGGGTGAACTGGCGGGCGACCGACGTCACCAGCTTCCAGATCCATGGCGGCTTGGAAGAACGGCAATTCCTCGATTCCACCACGGGTGATCTGGTCAGTCCAATCTTCGGTGCGGAGGTCAAATACGCGCCGTCCAAGGTTACGGCGCTCGTCTTGGATGCCGATCGCACCGTGTCCACGTCGCCGTTTGACGATCAGATCATCGAAAGCACCGACGTGACGGCGAGTCTGAGCCAGCGACTCCTGAAAAAACTCTATCTGAGCGCCGGCGGCGGGTACCATTGGGACACGTACGTGTCTACGTCAAGCACCGTGAACACGGGTCGTCGTGACCAAAATTATTCAATCAATGCCAGTCTAACCTGCGTGATTCTCAAACACGGCACGATGGCGGCGACGTACCAGCACAGCGAGAACTCGTCGACTCAGGCCGGTTTCGGGTACAACAGCAATCAATTCGGATTTCAACTTGGATTCCAATACTAAAGTGATTCCATCCATGCATGCAGCGCAGGCGGCGGGGCGAAACCCGGTGGCGGTCGACCGCCCGGGATGGCCGAAGGATTTTGTATGGGCGACGATCGTCCTCGTGGCCTGTTTCAGCGTGCCGTTGACGCGTCTGGTGTGGTTCGCGGCAACCAGCGAGTTGTATTCCTACGTCTTGTTGGTGCCGTTCGTGAGCGCGTATCTGGCTTGGTTGAACCGGCGCAATGTGCGGGGCTTTTCAGGAGCACCCCATCGATTCGCGGTATTGGCGTGGTGCGCCGGATCGATTCTGCTGGCCGGATACTGGCTGGCGGTGTGGTCCGGTCGGCCCATGGCCAATCAGGATGGTCTGGCATGGACGACCTCCGCCTTCGTCTGCTTCTTTTTCGGTGTGTGCGGTTTGTTCGCGGGCAGAGAAGCGCTTCGAGCCATGCGGTTTCCTATGTGTTTCCTCGTGTTCATGGTACCGTTTCCGACGCTGGTACATAATTGGTTGGAAAGTTTTCTCCAGCGAGGGTCGGCGCTGACGGCCTACGGATTGTTTCAGTTGGCCGGGACGCCGGTCTTTTGCAACGACCTGAATTTTCAATTGCCAGGCTTTGCGTTGCAAGTGGCGCCAGTATGCAGTGGCATCCATTCCAGCCTGGTGCTGTTCCTGACCAGTCTGGTCGCGGGGCACCTCTTCTTGCGATCGCCGTGGAAGCGGGGAATCCTGGCGCTGGCAGTGCTTCCACTCGGGCTGTTGCGAAACGGGCTCCGTATTTTCGTGATCGGACAATTGTGCATTCATATCGGTCCCGAGATGATTCATTCCGCGATTCACCGAGACGGCGGCCCGGTCTTTTTTGCGTTGTCCATGGTGCCGTTCTTCCTGCTCTTGATTCTCCTTCGGCGGTCGGAACCAGTGCTGGCGGGACCCACGGACCAGAAACGGAGTTCTTGACCCACTACCGGCGATGACCATGACACACCCGAACTCGCTTTGTTCCGGTTTCTTGCAGTCGGTCGAGAGGTTCGCGGACCACCCGGCCCTGGAAGTTTCCGGTCAGCGCCTGACGTACGCGCAACTGTTCCAGCAAGCGGCGTCGCTGGCGGCCACGCTGTCCGCGCTCGACACCGCAAACGATCCACCACTGACCGCGGTCTTTGCGTATCGGTCGATGACGGCATTCGCGGGTGTTTTGGGCGCGTTACTGCGGGGCCACGGATACGTACCTCTCAATCGCACATTCCCCCCGGACCGCACCCGAACGATGCTGCAACGCTCCGGCTGCAAGGCGGTGATTGTCGATGCACAATCGGAGAACCAGTTGACCCAGGTTCTGGAGGGAATTGACCACACATTGGCCATTGTGCTGCCGGAACGGGACGACGTACGCGCGCTGGCCTCGCGCTGGCCAAACCACCAATTCATCGGCGGCGGTCAGCTGGCGCCGAGCGATCCGTGGCGCCCGGTGGAGACGTCCCCGAATTCCATTGCGTATCTCCTGTTCACTTCGGGCAGCACGGGTGTGCCCAAAGGAGTCATGGTCGCGCACCGCAACGCGAGGAGTTATGTGGATTTCATCGCCAACCGCTTTTCGATTACGCACGAAGACCGGTTCTCGCAAACGTTCGACATGACTTTCGACCTGTCGGTGGCGGACATGTTCGTGGCATGGGAACGGGGGGCCTGTGTGTGCTGCCCGTCGGAGAAGACGCTCATCAACCCCGGACGTTTCATCAACGACTCGCGCCTGACCATTTGGTTTTCCGTTCCTTCCACGGCTGTGTTCATGAAACGGTTGGGGACGTTGAAACCGGGCCTGTATCCGCGGTTGCGGGCCAGCATGTTTTGCGGCGAGGCGCTCCCGGCCGAGGTGGCAAGGGCCTGGTCGGAAGCAACACCCCATTCCATTGTGGAAAACCTGTATGGCCCGACGGAACTGGCGATCGCCTGCATGTTCTATCGGTGGGATCCAGCGCGATCCGCCTCCGAGGCGGAAAACGGGATTGTGCCCATTGGCGAGCCTTTCCCCGGCATGGTCGCGCTGGTAGCCGATGAAACCTTTCGCGAAGTGGCGCCGGGCGAGGATGGCGAATTGCTCATGACGGGTCCGCAGATGTCTCTCGGGTATTGGCGCGATCCGGAAAAGACCGCGGCCAGCTTTGTCACGCCGCCGGGCAGGGGCGAGGTGTATTACCGCACGGGCGATCGCGTACGCCGTCCATTGGATGGCCAACCGATGATTTATCTGGGACGAGTGGACAACCAGATCAAGGTGTTGGGCCACCGCGTCGAGCTCGGCGAAGTGGAAGCCGCTCTTCGCGAGCTCTCGGGCATCGATGGTGTGGCGGCATTTGGATGGCCGCTGGTTGCGGGTGGGGCCAGCGGAATTGAAGCGTTTATGCAAACCGAGAGCGTGGAAGCGGAGGAACTCCTGAAGAAGGTCAGCCTGCGGCTTCCGCTGTACATGGTGCCACGGAAGATACATTGCCTGCCGGTGTTTCCGTTGAACCCGAACGGCAAGATTGATCGCAAAGCTCTCATGAAAGTGCTGGAGACTGCAAATGACTGAGATCAGTTCCGAAAACGTGCGCGCGTTTCTGGTCGGGCAATATGCGGACCAGATCCGTGGAAAAGGGTTTGACCCCGCCGTCCTGCCGGATGATTTCGACTTCTTGCTGAAAGGGGTCATCGATTCGTTGGGCGTACTCCAGATGGTCGGCGAATTGGAGAAGAAATTTCAAATCGAGCTGGATATGAGCAGCCTGGATCCGGAGCAATTGACCGTGCTCGGCCCGCTCAGCCAGTATGTTGCCGAAGCTGCCGGCCGAGACGGCAAGGGCGGCGCGCGCACGGGCAGTCACAACACGGGAGCATCCTGAAAGCGGCCTTCACGTCCGGCCAGGGTGTCGCGGAATGATTATCAGCTATCAAACTTCCGGTGTGTTCCTCTGGGAACTGACCCACAAACTCGGGTCGGTCCGTCGGGATTTGGCCGAGTTGAAAGCGTCCGATCTGATCGGCAACCCAATTGAAGAACTGGCGAAGAACGGCTACCAATTCAACCGCGGGGCCGGGAAGACCGAGGACCTGCTCTCGCTGGCGGCGGGACCATTCGGTTCTCTACTGAAATCTTGTGCAAACCCGAGCGCGATTGTCGTTCATCACTCGTACGGGGAGAACGCGTCGCTCGGAAGAGAATCGAAAGATCAGGATTTAATGTCTCGGGCAACCTATTTTCCGGCGTTACTGCTTCGGCAATTTGATTTGGATCATGTCCCGTACTTTGGTTCGTTTGCGAGCGGCTGCACCGGCTTTTTGTCGCTGGTTGCGACGGGGGCAGGATTATTGGGATCCACCGACGCCCCGCCGGTGGTTTGTCTCACCGCCGATGTGCGGCCAGAAGGAATGTGGTTTGACGCGCGCCGGGAGAAAATCCTGACATCGGATGCGGCGTCAGGTTTCCTCATGGGCCGCGAGAAGAAAGGCTTCCAGGTTCTCGGGGTCAATTACTATTCGACGGGTCGGCGGCTGGTGCCACTGGTGGAAATCGTCAAACGTACCGTGCACATGACCCGGGAGTTGGCGGATCGCGTCGGGGCGGGCAAGCAGTTGGGCGAGGCCGTGCTTCATTACCCCAACATTTTCCCACAGGCCTGGGACATGGTAAGCGGCTACCTCAAGGTCAGCGCCGAGCGGCATATTCTCGACCAGTTGGCCGAGCGGGCCCACTGTCTGAGCTCAGATTCGGTCATCTCGCTGGGAAAACTTCACTCCGGCAACGAGAACCGTCTCCACGTGGTGGTGAATTTCGGCAGCGGTCTGCATCTGGGAGTTTGCATTTTGAAAGAGGTCAAGGCACATGCACTCGCCAATTGATGTCACGCTCTTACGGGTGCCGGAGTCGGCCCGTCCTGCTGTGTCGGAAGCGTTGGGGGAGACGCCGACATGGGTGAAAGTGCGCCGGGCCAACGCCGCGCTGGACGGGGCCGAGGCCAGGCTTCGGGGACCCGAGGTGGCGGTCAATCTTCTGGCCAGTTTCAACTTGGAACCCATCGAACCGGCGTTGCGTTTGGGGTTGCAGTGCATTCCCTGCCGGCCGCAATTGCGGATCGCGCCCCTGAACACCATCGAACAAACCCTGCTCGACAAGGGGTCGCCTGTCTATCAAGAGAGCAGTTTGGCCACGGTGGTCCTGTGGCGGATCGAGGAATTGCTGCCAGAGGTTTTGCTTCCATTCTCGTCCGGTGGCGCCGAAGTCCTGAAGCGTCAGGTGGAACTTCTGTGGTCGAGAATTGAACGGGTGTGCCGCGCCCATCGGGAAACGGGGAAATCGCCCCTGTTTGTGTCGACGTTTCCGGTGCCTCGTGTGTTATCAGGACTGGTACTGAACTCCCAGTTGACTACGGGGCCAATGAGCGCGGTCGCGGAACTCAATCGTAGACTGTATGAGCTGGCCGCATCGGCGCCGGGGATTTACGTATTGGATCTGAACTGGTGGGCCGGACATGAAGGAGCTAGCGCCTTCGACCCGCTGATGGAGCAAATGGCCCGGCAACCACTGAGCCTGCGGGGAGCGCTATCGTTGGGATTGTTTGCGGCGCGTCATCTGAGGCCGTTGCTGGCGCCTCGACGAAAAGTGTTGGTGTTGGATCTGGACAATACCGTGTGGGGCGGGATCCTCGGCGAGGACGGCATTCACCATCTAAAGCTCGGGCACGATTTTCCCGGGAACATATTCCTGCGCATTCAACGGGAAGCCCGTGAACTCAAGAACCAGGGTGTGCTCCTGGCGTTGCTGTCCAAGAATGATGAGGCCGAGGTGCAGCAGGCCTTCCGAGAATTGCCGGACATGGAGTTGAAGTGGGAGGACTTCGTTAGTAAACGGGTCAATTTCAACCACAAACACGAGAATCTTCTTGAGATGGCAGAGGAACTGGGGCTGGGGATCGACAGTTTCGCGGTGTTGGACGATTCCGACTACGAGCGGGAACAAATCCGAATGTTCCACCCGGAGGTGCTGGTCATCAACCAACGGGGCGACCCGCTCCATATGCTCCAGGCGCTGCAATCCACCGACGCCTTCGACGTCTACGCGGTGACCGCGGAAGATCGTGGACGACATCGTGAATATGAGTTGCGGGAAATGCGCAGCACCCAGGGATGCGAAACGAACCTGGAAGAGTTTCTCCGGTCCCTGCATCTTCAGGCGACGATTGAATCCGTCCACGAGGGGAATGTGGAGCGCGTGGTCCAGATGTTGTCGAAGACGAACCAGTTCAATTTGACGACTCGCAGACATCGACTGGAAGAGTTGAAAGCACTGGTGGCGATGCCGGGCAGCATCAACCTGGCGCTGCGGTTGTCCGACAAATTCGGAGATCAGGGGATCGTCGGCGTCTTGCTGGCGGTTCCCGCCGAGGATGGCCGGCGGCTGCGAATCGACAGCTATCTCGTCAGTTGCCGGGCATTGGGGCGCGGGGTGGAGGAGTTTCTCTGGGCCGAACTGGCGCGACAGGCGCTGGATCACGAGGTTCACGGTGTCATTGGCGAATATATTCCGACACCGAAAAATGGTCTTGCGAAGGGCTTCTATGACAAGCTGGGGTTCGCACGGGTCAAGGAAAGCGCGTCGATGACCCGGTACCTGATGGAACCGCTGAAACCGGTCGAGCCCCCGGTCTGGTTGGCAAGCAACGGAGGGCAATGAACGTGGAGACGGATCGATTGCGGGACATGTTGATTGAATTTTTTGAGCTTCGCCCCGATACGACGGCGTCGGACATCGTGCAAGACCGGATCGCAAAATGGGACTCGCTGGCCATGGTACAGTTGATCGTGGAGTTACAGACGGCGTTCGGTGTGGAATTTGAAGTGGACGAAATCGACCGGCTCACGAGCTACTCGCAGATCGGTGAGGCGCTGGGCCGCAAAGGAGTGAAGATCTCACGATGAGAATTGTTCTCCTGTCGGGACTGAAGAATCGAATCCTGCAGATTCTCGCGAGAATATCGCCGGGGGCGACCAGTATTCGTGTCTGGCTGCATCGTTGGCGCGGCGTGAAAATGGGGAAGCGTGTGTGGATCGGATACGATGCGATCATCGAAACCGAGCATCCGTATTTGGTTGAGATCCGGGACGACGCCGTGGTGGGGATTCGCGCAACCATCATCGCCCATTTTCGTGAATCGAAAGGAGTCATCATCGAAGAGGGCGCGGTGCTTGGCCCGGGGGTGATGGTGTTGCCGGGAGTCACCGTCGGCAAAGGCGCGGTGGTTGCGGCCGGCAGCGTGGTGACCCGGTCCGTGCCGCCGATGACGATGGTGCAGGGCAACCCCGCCAAACCCATCGCCAAAATCGGGCAGATGTTGACCCGGAGCACGACGCTCAAGGCATTTTCCACAAGTCTTCGGCCGCTGCCGTAACCCGCTTGCGTATCCCAATGGAAGGATTTACCAAAGAGCCCCGGCTCGTTGTGCTCTCGTCCGAAGCCTCGTTGCTTTCGGACCGGGCACTGGCCAAGTTTGCCGGGTTTTTGGGCGTGACGGCGCAACTGGCGCCGGTCCACGCTGAACTTGCAGAGCCTCCGCCAGAAGTTCTGACGGTGCCCGCGTCCGAACGCTGTCTGGCGCTGAATTTGGCAACTTTCCGAATTCTCAAATCACAGACGTGGTTTCCGGAACTGTTGCATCAGGCGAAGGCCATCCTGGTCTACGGATTTGGCGTCGCGGGAGCGGAATGCGACGAATTGAAAAGTCTGACACGGGGAGCACTCGCCTCCGTGATCGCGGTCGAGGCGAAAACGGTCGTGTATCACATTCATGCGGACAAGAAACACAAGACGTTTCCGATTTCCGGCATGTCGTACACGGTTGAGTCACCTGTGGTTCCGCTGGCTTTTGGTTCGCCGTCCACTCGGAATGGCATCGACACCCGAATCTCGGTGAACGACCAACCCTGCTTTGTGTCGGTGCCGAGCGGCCAGGGCACGCTGTTTCTATTGTCCAGTCCCACGTTGGTGGACATTGACGTTCCCCTCCCTCCAAATTGCCTGCCGCGGCAGTGGTATGCCGAACTGCTGGGTTTGTCCATTTTCCTCCGCTCGGTGTTCGGCCGGTGGTGCTGGACCGCAGCAGTCCGGGCGGCGACGATCGTGATTGATGATCCCTATCTGAGAAAGCGATACGGTTTCCTTCGTTACGAACCGCTGGCCCACGAACTCCAGCAAACGGGTTGTTCCCTGACGGTGGGGTTCATCCCGTACAATTATCGGCGCAGCGACCGGCGCATTACGAATATGTTGCGCGGCCAACGTGATCGCTTTTCCATCGCTGTCCACGGTTGCGACCATACGAGTGACGAGTTCGCCAGCCAGGATGAAATGTGGCTGAATCAGAAGGCCCGGTGGGCCTTGGAACGCATGGACATGCACACTAAACTGACCCAGATGCCTTATGACCACGTCATGGTGTTTCCGCAAGGACGATTCTCCACAAAGGCCATTCGAGCTTTAAAGGAGTGCCGGTACCTGGCGGCCGTGAACACGACTCTGTGGCCCGTGGATTCCGCGGAGAGCCCGCTGACGCTCCGGGATGTTCTGGATGTCGCAGTCACGAAGTACGACAGCTTTGCCATCTTCGGTCGGAGATATCCGGACGACGTTTTTGACTTCGCGATTGACGCCTTTTTCCAGAAACCACTGTTGATTGGGGAACACCATGCATTTTTCAAACGCGGGTTTGAGCCGCTACGGCGGATCACGCGCGAGCTGGCGACGCTCGATAGCCCGCCCGTGTGGATGCCGCTTAATCGAACACTGACATCGACCTTTGTCGTCAAGCAGGTGGGGCCCGGCCATTATGCCGCCAGGTTCTTCACGCCGCTGTTGAGGTTGCGGAATACCAATGATGAGCCGTGTCTCTACTCGCTGATGAAGCCCGAGGCGCCCGAACTGGTTGAAGCGGTGACGGTGGGAGGCGAGCGCGTGCCGTTTGAATGGCAGTCTGGTTTCTTGAAATGCGACGTTCGCCTTGGTCCGGGTGACGAGCGCGAAGTGAAGGTGTTGTACCGTACCGCGGAAAAGCGGATCTATCACTACCGGCCCTCCTGGAACTTTCGCTCGCGTGTCTTTGCAAGAAGGATGTTGTCCGATGTGAGGGACAATTATTTGTCGAAAAACGACCGGCTGCTGGCTGCGGCGGAGAAGGTAAAGGATCGCTTGTTCAAAGACGGTATCGTCTAGATGCATCCGCGATTGCGCCGCGATCCAGATGGTCGGTGATAGTTTGACGCGTCTGACATGGCCATGGCACTATGCACGATGTGATTCCCCACTCATCGAGGACGGGCGTGCATCCAGTTGAGTCGGGAGAATCCGGTACTACGAACAGATGGAGGCACTTCATGCGACAGTTTATTTTTAGGATTCTCACGCTGGCGGCACTATTTCTAACCGTCGTGGCCGGAAGCGGTTGCACGCGGGCGGCCAGACGCGCCCGCCACCTGGCGCGTGCCAATCAGTACTTCGATTCAGGCGAGTTGGACAAGGCGGAGATCGAGTACTTGATCGTGCTCAAAACGGATCTGACGAATCCCCAGGCCATCGGTCGACTCGGCATCATTTATTACGAACAGGGGCGATATGGGCGGGCGGTTCCGTTCCTGATCAAAGGGAAGGAACTGGCGCCGGAAGACCTGGAGCTGCGACGGAAGCTGGCCGCCATCTATTTGTCAGCGGGTAAGACAAAGGATGTAAGGGACGAGGCCGGCTTCGTTCTCGACCGAAAGCCGCAGGATGATGAGGCGCCGCTGCTATTGGCTGAGGCAGCTGTCACCACGAACGCCGCGGCCGAGGCACAGGAGAGATTGAAGGCGGTGGTGCAAAAGAGGGGTGAGACAGCGGCATTGGATGTGGGCCTGGCACATTTGGAACAGATCCGGGGAGATTTTCAGGGAGCCGCGGCCGATTTGCAACGGGCCAAAGCCCTCGACCCAAAATCGAGTTCGGTGTTTTGGGCCTACGGGAACTTGTACTTCGCGCAAAACGATCAAAAGCAGGCCGAAGAGGCGTTCAAGATGGCGGCTGAATTATCTCCTCCTCGATCTCCGAGGCGGTTGGGATACGCCCAGTACAAAATCCGGGCAGGCGACCTGACGGCCGGCAAACAGCTCTTGCAAGAAATCACCCAGAAGACCCCGGACTATTTGCCCGCGTGGAGGTGGCTGGCGGAGATCGCCCTGGCTGAAAAGAAATACGACGAATGCGCGGATATGATCGGCAGGATGTTGGCGCGCGACTCGTTGAACTACGACGCTCTTTTGTTGAACGGCCAACTGATGCTGGCCAAGGGCGAACCGGACAAGGCGGTCGTGGAATTCAAGAAGACAGTGGCCGCGTATCCACAGGCGGCCAACGCTCATTACCAACTGGCGGTGGCCTACGCGGCCGAGAACGAGGTGGGGCAGGCGGTGATCAGCCTGAACCAGGCGTTGAGTCTGGCGCCGAACTTTGCCGAAGCCACGGTGTTATTGGCGGGAATCGAAATGAGAACCGGCGAAGTGGGTGCGGCCATCGCTTTGCTGAAGGCGCTGGTGGAAAAACAACCGCAATTTGTCCAGGCCCAGGTCTTTCTGGCCGACGGGTATCGCGCCCAGGGCGATTTCGAATCCGCGATCGGGATCTACCGCGCCCTGGAGAAGTTGGCTCCGAAGAATCCAGATGCTCCGTTCCTCATGGGGATGACGTTTCTCCAGGAGAAAAAGCGCGACGAAGCCCGCGCGGCATTCGGCAGGGCCGTGGAATTATCTCCCGATTACCTGGCCGGGGTGGAGCAGTTGGTGGACATGGATCTCACGGACAAACAGTATGAAACGGCCCTCCACCGGGTGCAGCCGCTCCTCGATCGAAACCCCAAGTCGGCGGAGGCGCGTTTGATTCAGGCCAAGGTTTTCCTGACGCAACAGGATGCGAAACGGGCGGAGGCCGCGCTGTTGAAGGCCATCGAGTTGAAGCCGGAATCTCGGACCGCCCATCTCATGCTCGCGCAGTTGTATGTCGACACCCACCAGGGACAGAAGGCATTGGACGATCTCCGCGCGTTCGTGGAGAAAAATCCAAAGGACGGCGGGGTGTGGATGTTCATCGGCATGATCCAGGAACAGCAGAAGGATTACAATGCAGTCCGCGACACCTACGAGAAACTGCTGGCAACCAATCCGCAGTACACGCCGGCAATGAACAATCTTGCGTGGTTGTATGCGGAACATTTTGGACAGACGGACAAGGCGTACGAGATCGCCAGCAAAGCCAGGGAATTGCAGCCATACGACCCGTTTACTGCCGATACGCTGGGTTGGATCCTCTATCGGATGAAGCAGTACCCGAAGGCCTTGAGTTTGCTGTTGGAAAGCGCCGGCAAGATCGGCAAGCAGGCCGACATCCAGCTTCATTTGGGCCTGACGTATTACATGTTGGGTGAGGAAGGACCAGCTCGGGCGGCGCTGCAGCGCGCCCAGGAATTGAACAAGGATGTTACGGACCGCGAGGAAGCGGATCGATGCCTGGCAATCCTGGCCATTGATCCCGCGTCTGCCGGACCCGAGGCGCGGGCCATGTTGGACAAGCGACTGGCGGCGACGCCGGATGACTCGGTAGCCCGAACACGGCTGGCTGCCATTGACGAGCGCGAGGGGAATTTTGATAAGGCGACAGAGGCGTATCAGTCGATTCTGACCGCCAATCCCAACCATGTCGGGGCGTTGGTCAGTCTCGCGCGACTCTACTCGACACATTTGGGCGACGCGCACAGGGCCATCGAATTTGCCAAGAGCGCGTACAAAATCGCGCCGAACGATCCCGCCATCTCCCTGATTCTTGGTCGACTGGCGTTCCAGACGGGCGATTACAAATGGGCAGCGAGCTTGCTCCAACAAGCGTTGACCCAACAGCCCCCGAATCCCGAAGTGCTCTTTGATTTCGCGCAGGCCACCTACAGCGTTGGCCACGTGTCAGATGCCGCGTCAAATGCGAAAAGTGCCCTGCAGGCGCGGACTGGTTTCTCGCGGGCGGATGCCGCGACACGTTTTCTCGACATGATCGCGCTGGCTGGCAACCCGGAGCAGGCAGCCGCGTCGTCATCCCGCATTCAGGACATATTGAAATCGCAGCCCGACTACGTGCCCGCGCTCATGGTGATGGGAGCGATTGAAGACCAAAAACCGGATATTCGCGCGGCGGAGCAGGTTTATGAAAAAGTGCTGTCGCTGTATCCTGACTTTGGACCGGCGAAGAGGCGGCTGGCAATTCTGTACGCGGGGGATCAACCCGTCGACAACCAGAAAGCGTTACAGCTCGCGATGCAGGCTCGAGAAGCGTTTCCCGACGATTCGGAGTTGGCAAAGGCGCTGGGCATCCTCGCCTATCGGCAGGGTGACTACACGAGATCGTCCAAGCTGCTGCAGGAGAGCGCCAACAAGCTGAATGGAGATGCCAAGGTGTTTTATTACCTGGGCATGGATCAATATCGACTCAAACAACGGACAGAAAGTAAACGATCGCTCCAGCGCGCTTTGGACTTGAGTTTACCCGGTGAACTCGCCAGCGAAGCGCGGCGTGTGTTGGCTGAGCTGAAGTGAGTTCTCTCACCGCCCAGAATATTCAGCTTCCACCGAGAAGCGTGACGCTGGTACAGGCCGCGTGCCCTCTCGCGGTGATTTGTTCAGGCAATGCGCGCGGCCATCCTGTAGAGCATCAGTGCCGTCAGACAGGGCTTGGAATCGGAGATTGACATGGAAACAACCTTTTCGGTAGGGGTGCTGATGGACTTGGCGACGTGTAAAATATCCCTGAAGAACGTCGGATTCCTTTACGGTTTCTTCCCCCCATTCCGCGCCATTAATCGCAACAAAAAACTTTGACTGATACATACTATGTTGTGGATTAGCCACTTATGAATCAGAAAATCAAACCAGAAACCTCGTGGCATGTCGTCTGCTTGATGAGCCTGTTGGATGGTTGGAGAAACAGAGTATAGGGAAAACATTAGGAGAGAAACAATGAAGAGCAGACTCATTACACTTTCAATTGTAGCGGTCGTGATGGCATCGCTGAGTATGACGGCGCAAGCGATCCCGATTTCCGGGGCAATTGCTTTTAGCGGTGGTACGACACTCAATGGCTCTTTGGCTTCGGCAACGGCCTTCACGGGCTATAGTGATGTGCAGATTGCCACTGCGACTCCGCCTACGGGAACATATGCTGGTCTGCCCACCGGCGTCTCTAGCCCCTCGCCCATCACGTTTGCGGATTTCACATTCAACCCGGTGCCTGTCTCCAGCTTTGTGTTGTGGACGTTCAACTACGGGGGTTTGACCTATTCCTTCACGGCAAGTTCTGTGCTCGTTAACCTTCAAAACAGCAGCTTCCTGAATATTTCGGGCAATGGTACTGCGTCCATTACCGGGTACGACACTACGGCCGGCAGTTGGACCATCACTGTTACCGGGTCGGACACGGTGCTCGCGTTCGCGTCTTCAGCCTCGGTGAACGGCGTTCCCGATGGGGGAACAACGGTGCTTCTGCTTGGCGCGGCGCTCGCAGCACTCGGGTTGATTCAGCGACGTTTGGCGTAATTCGACTGAGTTTTCTTTTCATTGTTCTAAGAAGGGCAGGGATGATCATCCCTGCCCTTCCGATCTTTGCAGGTCGAGATTGCATTTCCCCCCGTTTATTTGAACGGATGTTTGGCGCTCTTCGAGCTGATTTGACTGTGGATGTTGAGTATTGCAACTGGATCCTTGCCCCGGCCAACTTCATTCAGAAGATTCTGACTTTTCTTTTGTGGAATTGACGGAACCGTGGCGGGGGGGCTTCCCTCTGGGGGATGCCATCGAAGAACAATCGGCTCTCGCACAACGATGCACCAAATGCTTCCAACGCCTCCAGTAGTTTTCCTGTGATTCCTGGCGGTTTCTGGCTATAGTAACTCGAATTGCCTGGATCAAAGCCGGTTCCCGTCTTTTGAACGAGAAGTCATGAACATTACGTTTGCACTGGCAATCAGTGCTGCCATTCTCAGCGGCACCTTGGCCTTGGGCGTCGCCATTCGGGCGGAGCGTTCTATTGTCCGTTGGACCTTCGTGCTGGGAATGCTCGCCTTGTCAACGGAGAGCGTTTTCTCGGGCATGACCGTGGACGCCGTTCTGCCGGGAGAGGTCGTTCACTGGGAAATGCTGAGGATGATTGTCCTCTCCTTGCTCCCCGGAGTCTGGATCCTCTTCAGCTTGAGTTACTCGCGCGGGAATACCCGGGAATTTCTGGCTAAATGGTGGTTCATTGTGGCCGCTGCCTTCCTTCTGCCCGCGGGGCTTGCCGTGTTGTTCCGCGAAGACCTGATTGCTTCGATTGCCCCCAGCGCCATCGAGGATCACTGGATGCTTCGCTTGAGTCCGTCTGGAATCGCTTTGAACCTTCTCTTCTTGATCGCCGCGGTATTCGTACTGATGAATCTTGAGCGCACGTTTCGGGCGTCCGTCGGAACGATGCGCTGGCGAATCAAATTCATGATTCTGGGTCTGGGTGTACTATTCGCCGTCCGAGTGTACACGAGCAGCCAGGCGCTTCTGTTTTTCGGAATTGACCTGTCCCTGGAGGGCGTCAACTCGGGCGCGCTCCTCGTGGCCTGCCTGCTGATTATGCGCTCGCTGTTGCGGGCCGGACATTTCGACGTCAGCGTATATCCGTCACAGTCGGTCCTGTGCAATTCGCTGACCGTGCTGTTGGCCGGGATCTACCTGTTTGCGGTCGCGGTGTTCGCCAAAGTGGTCGCGTTCTTTGGCGGCGACGCGATGTTTGCTGTCAAGACATTCGTCATTCTGGTCGCCCTGGTATTGCTGACGGTCCTGTTGCTGTCAGAGCGGGTGCGGCTGTTGACCAGGCGCTTTGTCAGCCGTCACCTTCAACGGCCGTTGCATGACTACCGTCTGGTCTGGCGAAAGTTCACTGAGGGTACCGCCTCCCGCGTCGACCAGACGGAACTGTGCCGTGCGACGGTCAAACTGATCGCAGAAATCCTCCAAGCGCTCTCCGTGACCATCTGGCTCGTGGATGATACAAGAGAACGCCTGACATTTGCGGCATCCACGTCGTTGTCCGATACTACGGGCGCGAATCTCAGCCCGCAGGGCGCCGAGGTGGCGGAAGTCGTTCGTGCGTTGCTCGAACAGACGGCGCCCGTGGATATCGACGCGTCGAAGGAAAGGTGGGCCGCGCTGTTGAGGCAGTGGCATCCGGATGAATTCCGCAGGGGAGGGGACCGCATTGCCGTGCCGATGATCAGTAACGGAGAGCTGCTCGGGCTGATCACGCTGGGCGATCGCGTTGGCGGGGTTGCCTTCTCGCAACAGGATTTTGATTTGCTCAAGTGCATGGGCGACCAGGCAGCCGCCAGCCTGCGCAATGTCCAGTTGTCCCAGAAACTTCTCCAGGCCAGGGAACTCGAAGCGTTTCAGACTATGTCGGTGTTTTTCATCCACGACCTGAAGAACACCGCTTCGACGCTCAACCTGATGTTGCGCAACCTGCCCGTCCATTTTGACAAGCCCGCCTTTCGTGAGGACGCGTTGCGCGGGATTTCCAAAACCGTGGATCACATCAATCAACTGATCGAACGGTTGAGCCTGTTGCGTCACGAATTGGAAATGCAGCCGACGGAAACGGACCTGAACGAGGTGGTTTCCCAAGCCGTGACCGGTTGGGCCAAAACCGGCGAGGTTGATCTGGTACAAGACCTGCATCCATTACCAAGGTTGTATCTGGATCGGGAGCAAATACTCAAAGTGGTAACGAATTTGGTGCTCAACGCGACGCAAGCGGTTTCCGGCAAGGGCCGGGTGTGCATCGAGACGACGCACCGGAACGGCTGGGTTGTGCTCTCGGTGGCGGACAACGGCTGTGGCATGAGCGCTGAGTTTCGGAATCGATCGCTGTTTCGCCCGTTCCAAACCACCAAGAAGCAGGGGCTGGGCATCGGCGTGTTCCAGAGCAAGATGATCGCGGAGGCGCACGGGGGGAGGATCGAGGTCGAAAGTGAACTGGGCAAGGGCACAACGTTTCGCGTACTGTTGCCCGTCCAAAGGCCAGGTAAATGAACCCGAAATTGCTGATAGTCGACGACGACGAGGAAATCCGCACCCAGATGAAGTGGGCGCTGGCGCAGGATTACGAAGTGTTGCTGGCGGAGGACCGGGCCAGCGCGGTCGAGTTTTTCAAGTTCGATCGACCAGCGGTGGTGTTGATGGATCTGGGCCTGCCGCCTCAACCGAACAATCCCGAGGAGGGGTTGGCGGCGATGTCCGAGTTGGTCGCGCTGGATCGCTTGGTCAAGGTCGTGGTCATCACGGGGCAGGAAGAGAAGGAAGTCGCGCTGAATGCGGTGGGGGCCGGGGCCTACGATTTTCTCTGCAAGCCGGTGGACACGGAGGAACTGAAGCTTCTTCTGAAACGCTGTTTCCACGTCGCGCGGTTGGAGCGGGAGTACCGCGAGATGCAGCAACAATTCCAGGGTGATACTTTCGAGGGCATGCTGGGCACAAGTCCCTCGATGCAGACCGTGTTCGCTTCGATTCGCAAGGTGGCCGTGACGGAAGCCCCCGTCCTGATACTTGGAGAAAGTGGAACCGGAAAAGAGATGGCCGCCATGGCGATCCACCGGAGGAGCGCTCGAAAGGACGGCCCGTTCATTGCGATCAATTGCAGCGCGATCCCGGAAACACTTCTGGAGAGCGAACTGTTCGGGCATGAAAAGGGGGCGTTCACCGGCGCCCACATGCAACGGAAGGGGCGGATCGAAAGCGCCAGCGGCGGTACGCTGTTTTTGGATGAGATTGGAGAGATCCCGTTACCGTTGCAGGTGAAACTGCTTCGATTTTTGCAGGAACAACGCATTGAACGGGTCGGCGGCCGTCAGGAGATCCAGGTGGATGCGCGCATCATTGCCGCGACCAACTCCGATCTCAAAAAGGGAATGGCCGACGGAAGGTTTCGAGAAGACCTTTACTATCGGTTGGCCGTGGTCCAGATGACCTTGCCGCCGCTTCGTGACCGGGAAGGGGACATTCGCTTGCTCGCGCAGTCGTTCCTGCAACGATTCTCGCGGGAAATCGGAAAACAGGGCCTGGCCTTCGATCGGGAAGCGGTGTCGGCGATGCGCGGTCACGCGTGGCCGGGTAACGTGCGGGAATTGGAAAACCGAGTCAAACGGGCGGTGATTATGGCCGAGGGCAGGCGGTTGACGGTACAGGACCTCGAGTTGGCCGAATCCAAGGATTCCGCACGCGCCACCACATTGAAGGAAGCCCGGGAGAACCTGGAGCGAGAGATGATTCTCCAAGGTTTGCGGAAACATTCCTGGAAAATCGCCGCGGCGGCGGCCGAACTCGGTGTGAGCCGCCCCACGTTGTACGAACTGATGGAAAAGCTGAATATCCAGCGGCCCGCACAAGAGCCGCAGTAATACGGTCCGCAGTCCCACCCGTCATCACGGCCGGCAGCCGCCCCGTGAGACACAGGAAGTATCCCGCCTTAGCCTGCCGCTAGAACCAGGAGAATTTCTCCGGCACGTACACGATGTCGGAAGGCTTCAAGTAGAACGGCGTGCTCTGTTTGGCCTCCAAGGCCTGCTTCAGGTTCAGCGTGTAGTTCTTCGTACCGGCTTTCCCGTTCCGGACCACCCGGACATGACCGAGGTTGGCCTTCGTATAATCGAAACCGCCGGCTTCCATGATGGCTTCCAGCGCGGTGATCGGGTGGTCGGACAGGATCTTGCCCGGACGGATCACAGCCCCGGTCACAAAAATGGGAAACGAGGAAGAAGTTACCGTCACCGTAACTTCCTTTGTGACCAACTGGGACGAGTACAGTTTGAGAATCTCTTTCTCCAAATCCGCCGGCGTCAGCCCGGCGGCAACGACTTCGCCGACCATGGACAGGGCAATCTTGCCGTCTCTTCGGATCTGTTGCGAGTCATTGAGATTCGGGGCGCCGGGAAAGGTGATTTTCAGCATGTCGCCCTCTCGCAGGATAATCGCGTTCGCTTGGTCGGCGGGTTCGACGGGAGCTTTTGACTGGCTCGTCTGACAGCCGGCCACCACGGTCAGGATTGCGGCTGCCAGGGTCGCCAGCATCGTTCGCGAACGGCCGCCAACGAATGCGCTTGTGTGGTTTGGCGAGCGGTCGAGATCGTTTGGAATCGTTGAAACGTTGGTCATTCGTCAGCCTCCTTCGGATGTTATACGCGGCTCGTATGGGAACGAACGGGGCAGTTCCCGTGCCCTTTTTTGCGAAGGTCATTCTATTCCTGCGCGGTCACCGCGACAACATCAAAGCCGAGTTTCCTACTACGTATCGCGGTACGGTGGCAGGCCATTCGGTGGGGCGAACCGCGCACGATCCAACAGTCAACGTTGTGTAAATTGGCGTCGGAATATATTACACTTTTCGGCAATCTCTTGGAATCTCATGAATGAGAATAGATTTTATAATCATCTTACCACTAACCACTTAACATGGCAACCCAGCTTGGTATTTGTCGCTGTGGCACGCGTGGTGCTAGACAATATAAATAATCAAATCTGCGTCGATGTCGTCGTATGGTTCGGCGGCATGCAGAATGGAATGGGAGAGGGTATCGGGATGAAAGGAACAATGTCGTTCTCGCCTCGGGTAGGGCTGTATTTGGCAGCCATCGGGCTGGCCATTATCACCACGTCAGCCAGTGCTGTTCAATACACGTTTGAGGGCGAAACTGGTGGCGGACTGGTGATGGCGATTCAGACATCCGGCGGGAGTCAGTATGATTACGTGGGTCAAATGAACTTTGCCACTTCGACATCCGGTTGGCTAGCTACGCTGTCTACGTATTGCACCGATGTCGGCGTGTCTATTGCCTCTACATACAACTATACTCCTCTGTCATTCACTGCCGCCGCCAGCGTCGGAGGAGTGAATCCGACGTGGATTTCGGGCGGCATTCAGAACGCGGCCGCAATCTGGTACGCCAATAAAGGGTCGGCGGTAACCGTCGATCAGCAAGCGGGACTCCAACTCGCGATCTGGGAGGCGCTGTATAACAACAAGTCCACCTACACGGCTGGCAGCTTCTTCAGTTCGTCAAACGGTGGTTTTCATATCCTGTCTTCTGATGTAGGGGACATTGCGGTGGCGGCGACTGATGCCGCGGGCTACCTGAACGGCCTTAGCGGTGATCTCGCGGCACCGAGTGGCGATTGGTTGGAACCGAACAACGACTGCGGATCGCAAGGGTTGCTGTACCCGTCTCAAGTGCCGGAAGCAACGTCGACCTTGATGTTACTCGGCGCGGCTCTCACAACGCTGGGCTTTGCGAGCCGTAAGCTCCGCTCGAAGTAACTGCAGATTCAGCATGGCGCTTATGCGCGCAGGGCGGTTCTGATTGGACATCGTTCAGTCAGAACCGCTTTGACGTATAAGGGAGCGACTGCGGGTTGGTCGTGTGAGCGAGACAGCGCCCCGGAAGTTTCCCCCTCTTGTCTTGCCGAAGATTAGCTGAGCTGGCCGGTAAAAGTCAGATGGCCTGTGGGAATGAGCACTGTGTTCGTTTGGCCGTTTGAAATCACGTCCAGCACGCCCATGAAGTGCACCTGTCCGGAGCGCTGGGTAATGCCTTTGTGGTTCCCGGGAGAAGCTTTCACAACGTCCTCGTCTCCCATCACCTTGTCGAGAGAATCGCGGTCCTTGGCCGTCAACACAGCCATGGCGCAGCCGTTGGTATCCAGATGCACCCGGCCGGCAACCGTCAAATAACCTCCCGCCAGGTTCCCGACAGGTTGAACATCAAAGACGGCCACAAATCGCTCCAGATTCGTAATTCCAGTCGTGAGGTTTGCGGCCTGCACTGTGTCGAAGCTGGTGGTTTGGGCGATCGTCGTGATGTTCGAGTTCGACTTGTCATATATGATCAGGAGCGCCTGGGAGCTGTCGCAATTCATGGCAAACGCCAGAACCTGGTTGGTGGTGGGGGTTGCGCCCCCCAACGCGAGTGCGACGATGTCCGGTCCCCACCAGGACTCGTAAGAATACTGGGGAATACCACCGGCGCTTGTTTGCGAAACCGCTACCGTGTAGGCAGCCGAGCCAAACGAAAGGAAACCCGATGATCCGCCCCATACAGAGGCCGCAGCCACAATCAGGGATCCCACTCCCAGAACAATCCACTTCTTCACATTCACTGCGCAACTCCTTTCACTACGCTGCTTTCGCCCGCTGAATCATCGACTGGCGAGATTCAACTACATCACGGGCGAACGTCTCGGTGCATCTGGTGCCAACCTGCTGGCATCTTCGGCTTCAGACACCACAATCGGAGTGGGTTGTGAGAGTAGTGGGACAGAGCCTTGTGAGTAACCGAGAGAACAACATGATTCAACATCGAGGATGATGTGAGCAGCTAACGTACCAGTAGCGGCCCGGCGGTCTTTCCTGCAGTCTTACACGGAAGATCTGGCCCGATGGTTCCCAAGTAGGGCAGTTTTCCGCGGGGGAGATTCCCATTTCTCTTTACTGAGTGGCCTGATTCTCTCTGGTGCGGACGGCTCGGACGCCCCGCTGTCCCGGCGGCAATAAAACACACGTCACGAAGCGTAATGGCACAAGTCTGGCTTTTACATGGACTGCAGCCTTCCGAGGGCTTGAGGGCAAGGTTGGCACGGCTCGGCTATGAAGGAGGATGTTGAAAAGGGATCATCAGTTCAAGGGAACTTGGCGTCGATAAAGACGGAGCGGGAAAAATCATGAAGATTCTTCGCATTCCGTTGGTCATTGTTCTGGTGGTTTTGGCTGGTCGAGGGTTCAATGCCAACGCACAGACGGAGACGAATCTTTACTCCTTTGGCAGTTCCTCCAACGATGGATCGGAACCAGAAGCCGGGCTGGTGCAGGGCAGCAACGGCAATTTCTACGGAACGACCTTGGGCGGCGGGACGTACAACAATGGCACCGTGTTTCGGATCGGTCCCGGCGGTAGCTACACGAACCTTTACTCCTTTTGGGGGTCCCCCAACGATGGAAGCGAACCACTGGCCGGGTTGGTGCAAGGCAGCGACAGCAGTTTCTACGGGACAACCATCCAAGGAGGGGCGTACGGCTACGGCACCGTGTTTCGGATCAATCCCAGCGGCAGCTATACGAATCTTTACTCCTTTGGCAACTCCCCCGATGGGGCCAATCCAGAAGCCCCCCTGGTGCAGGGCAGCGACAGCAATTTCTACGGGACAACCATCCAAGGAGGGGCGTACGGCTACGGCACCGTGTTTCGGATCAGTCCCAGCGGCAGCTACACGAACCTTTATTCCTTTGGCAACTCCCCCGATGGGGCCAAACCAGAGGCCCCTCTGGTGCAGGGCAGCGACGGCAATTTCTACGGAACGACCTATTTCGGCGGGATGAGCACCAAGTGCAACGGCGGGTGCGGCACGGTGTTTCGGATCAGTCCCAGCGGCAGCTACACGAATCTTTACTCATTTGGCGCCGTTTCCAACGATGGGTTCTATCCACTGGCCGGGTTGGCGCAAGGCAGCGACAGCAATTTCTATGGGACGACCACCTTCGGGGGGATTAATGACAGCGGCACCGTATTCAAAGTGTTCCTCATCCCCATTCCGCAGAACACGAGCACGAACACCTGGATCAGTGCCATCGGCGGCAAGTGGGAGACGGGTACCAACTGGTCGAACGGTAGGGCGCCATCACTTGCGGATTCGGCCGACACGATCACCAATGCCAACACCAACGCGGTGACCATCGACTCCGTCACCACCAACACTCCGGGCGTCATGACAATCAGCAACCTGGTCGTCTCGGCTCCGCCGGGCTCGACGAACACCCTGTTCCTCAGCAATGCCGGTGCCGCGACGCCGCTACAGGTCCTGAGCGGTTTGACCATCGGTAGTGGTGGTGTATTGACGGTGAGCGGGTCGAGCTTGATCGCGGGCTCGGTCAGCAATGCCGGCGTCATCCAGGCAAGTGCGGGAACGTTGGAGTTCTTCGGGCCCAACATCGGGACGAACAATACGCTGTCGGGTTCCATCGCCATCACGAACGGGGGCGCGCTATTACTGTCGGGAACGGATTCGTGGACGCTTGTCTCCGCGATCGCTTACGGCGGCGGAGCCAGCGGAGGCTCGGTCATCTCCAGCAACAGCGGGGCAATCCAGTCTGTTTTCCTGAGCAACCCGGCGTTCTGCAACAATGCAGGCACTCTGGCAGTGGTGGGGGGCAACGTCATCAATTACGGACAGATCGGTGGCGACCTGACGAACAGCTACGTAATTACCGGTTCCGGCAGTTTGACGGGCAGCTTCGGATCGAACAACTATGCGGTCCTGAATCAGGGGACAATTGCTACGCCAAGCGGTGGCACGCTCGTGTTGGACCCACGTGACGCGTTCGACTTCGGCGGCGTCCAGAACGCGTCCGCCATTGTTGTCGCCAGTGCCAGCACGTTGTCGATTCGCCGCACCGAGAACGCGTGGGACAGCCCGGCCGCCAGTTGCCCGACCAATCTCGGCACGATCTTTATGCAAGGCGGCATCCTGCGCGCCGACGACGATACAACCACTTCAACGAATCGCATGTTTGTGAACGGCATATCGGGCGTCATCGAAGGCTGCGGTACGTTCAGCAACTGGACGACGGTGCTCAACAACGGCCTCATTCTGGCCAATTGCGGGACTACTGCGCTGACGTTCTCGGGCGTCGTCACCAACAATGGCACGATGCGGGCCGCCAACGGCAACGTGTTGGAGGCCTATGGCACGGTCGTCAACAATGGCACCATTGACATCATCAACGGCAGCGTCACGAACTTTCACGGTGGGTTCATCAACAACGGCACGGTGCTGACCGCTGGCAGCGTGGCCATTTCGAGCATCCTCGTCACGGGCATCGACATGGATGTGCGAATCCCCTCGGTGGTTGGTCACACCTACCAACTGCAATTCAGCAAGTCCCTCACGCCCACGAACTGGTTCACTAACGGCACAACGCCAACGCAGTCGGGTACGGGCAATACCCTCACCTTCACCGATCCTGGTGGGGCGACAAACGTCCCCGCTCGTTTCTACCGCGTACTCGTGACCGCGCCCTGAGCGGGACTAGACCTGCGGGAGTATCGGTCGCGCCGACGCGTTGACTGACCACGCGTCAATGGAGTTCAGTTGCCCGCAGTCGACACATCGAGTGGCATCGAACTGTGCTCCGCATTTGGGACACGCAGCGTGCGTCACAAACGTGTCAAAGGCAGTTCCGCACTGGCTGCATTTCCATAGCGCGCCCAGTGGCGGAGCCGCCTTGCAGGATGGACAGGCGAAATCCTGGTGGCGGGGTGCTGCCGCCAGTCGGGCAAGCACGCGGGCCTGTTGCCAGCCTCGCCAGCAATTCATCAGGATGAACGCGGCCATGATGCCGAACCAAATTGATTGGGCCCGCAACGCCAGCGCCACCAATCCCGCCACGCCGACGAAGCCGATGACGACCGCTACCATCAGGCTGCGCGCACGCCCCAATACAAACCACAGCAACGCGCGCAGAATCTGTCCGCCATCGAGCGGATATACCGGCAACACATTGAAGATCAAGAGCGCGAGATTGATGACCCAGACGGCGTGGAGCAATCCGTACACGTCGGGCGCGGAACTCGGCCAGCCCCAGGAAATTGCCACCAAACGCCCGATTGTGAGCAACGGGAACAGCACGACGTTGACCAGCGGTCCGGCGGCGATGCTCCACAGAATGGCGCCAGGACGGGGTGGGGGATCCACATACGCCACGCCCCCGAGCGGCCACAGCACGATTTGATTGGCGCGCCCGCCGACGCTGCGGCACGCCAGCGCATGACCGAACTCATGCATGGTCACGATCACGAACAGCGTGAGATATTCCAGGCCGTTCCACAGCAGCGAGGAGTAACTTTGTCCGCGGTTGGTAATTTCGTACGCGGCGACGACGAACCACGACCAATGTAGAAACACGCTGATCCCCGCCACTTGGAAAAGGCGAATCGAGCCTTGGCGGGTCGGCATCATTGGCTCTTGTGCTCGGACAGAGGCATGTTTGTCATCGAAGCAAAATTCACGGCGCGTTTATAACACAGTAGTGCTCCACCACAAGCGTATTGCTGTTCAGGTTGGACGGGTCGATTTGGTTTCACCAAAGAATTTGAGAGCACAGCCGTCACAATAGCCAGAACAACCAACAACTGCCTCGTTCACGACTCAGTGAACTAAACTTGCAGATGCGCTCTTTTTTTGTCTCCCTCCCGCGTTGTCCCCGGACCGACCGCCATACGGCGCTCTCGCCGTCTCCGGTCGGGGATGGACAAACTCCCGACATTAAGGCAACATCAGGAACGCCCTTGAATTCACACACGTCATGGCTTGGGGGAATTGATGCAGTCACCGTCTGCGCGTGGCTGGGAGGCGGTGTGGCTTGGTGACTGCGTCAAAAACATCCGGAGCCGTCAGCATGGTGCCGTTCCAGCCCCGGGAACAAACGGCAAGAGGTTTGGTTTTCTCGAGCGCACATGAGGTGGCGGCGGCGATTCGTGACCGCCGTGTGTCGGCGGTCGAGGTGGTGAACGCCTATCTCGCGCGCATTGCCCGCCACAATCCGGCGCTCAACGCCATCGTCACACTCAACGAAGAGGGGGCCCTGGCCCGAGCGAGCGAAGCCGATGCCGCCCTGGCCCGCGGCGAGTTTTGGGGGCCGCTCCACGGCGTGCCCGTGACGATCAAAGACTCATTCGCCACAGCTGGATTGCGGACGACGAGCGGCTTCGCGCCACTGGCCAATTACATCCCGGCCGTCGATGCCACCGTCGTGGCGCGTCTCCGGGCGGCGGGCGCAATCGTGCTCGGAAAAACCAACCTGCCGATGCTCGTCCATGGGTTCCAGAGCGACAATGCCATCTTCGGCCGGTCGAACAACCCTTGGGATCTGGAACGAACGCCGGGCGGGTCAACCGGTGGCGGGGCCGCCGCGCTCGCGGCCGGTTTGTCGGCGCTGGAGATGGGCAGCGACTACGGCGGCTCGGTGCGCATTCCGGCGCATTACTGCGGCGTGTATTCACTCAAACCAACCGAGCTCCGCGTACCAACCGTTGGTCACATTCCAGAACTGCCCGGACGACCACGCGGTGTGCGGCACGTCGCCACTCCCGGGCCACTGGCCCGCTCCGTGCAGGATCTGGCGCTGGCACTGCAGGTGATCGCGGGTCCCGATCCTCGTCAGCCGGAGGTCCCTCCCGCGCCCCTTGTTCCAACATTGCCACAGCCCTGGGGGGCACTGCGTGTGGCTTGGGCCGATGATTTTGGCGGGTTGCCGATAACCGGCGATACGAAGACCGCATTGACGGGCCTCGTCGCCGCGTTGGAGCAGCGAGGCTGCAAGGTCGCACAGTGTCTACCGGACAATTTCGACTTTCCCGACCTCTGGGAGACATACGGCGAACTGCGCCAGTGCGAAGTCGGCGGGGCCATGTCGTCTGAACTCGAAGAGGAGTGCGCGGCGTTCTTCGGGGTCGACGCCGCGTCGGACGACCCCGAAATGCGCGGCATGGCCCGAAGACGCAACGCCACACTGCGTCAGTACACGGACACGTTAACCAAACGCGACGCGTACATTACCGCTGTAGAACGTTTCTTCGAAACATGGGACGCACTGTTGTGTCCCGTGACCGTGGGCCCCGCGTTCCCGCATTGCGCTCCCGGCACGCCGATAGATGTGGACGGTCAGCCCGTTCCCTATCGACTGGGCGGGACAGGCTACACCAGCCCGTTCAACTTGACCGGCCATCCCGTGGTGGTCCTGCCACTGGCTCGCTCGGCCGAAGGACTCCCGATAGGCGTGCAAGTGGTCGGCCAACGTTGGAGTGAGATGAAACTGTTGGCGATCGCCGAACAACTCACCGAATTGACCGGACCATTTCAGCGCCCGCCGGGCTACTGACCGACTACGGCAGTGAGTTCGCGACGGCAACCAGAGCATGGCGCTGTTGCAACATCGACAGGAACAGAAAGGGCACTATGCAAACACCGTCATACGCCATCGTCGCGTTTCTCATGGGCGTAATTCTCTCCGTCTACTTGCCGATGAATAGTTCCGCTTCCCGATACCTCGGCTCGTCCATGGCGGCGTCTGCGGCGTTTTTCGTCGTGGCCACGATCACCTCCATATCGATCATGGCGTTTGGAGGCGAGTCCCATTGTCTGGCCAGGCTCAAGACCGTCCCCGTCTACCTGCACATGGCGGGCGTCATCAGCGCCTTCTTCATCGTCGGAACCACGTTTCTGATCCCGAAAGTGGGAGCGAGGCCCTTTTTCATCCTGCTGGTCTCCGGCCAGATTTTGATGGCCATGGTCGTCAGCCATTTTGGAATTTTGGAATCCCCACAGGACCCCGTCACCGTGAAGAAAATGCTGGCCGCAACCCTCGTCATCGCCGGCGCGGTTCTATCCGCAACGTAGAGCGCCTGACAGAACTGCTGGTCGGCGCAAGTCTCCCCGCGAGGGGACGTTGCACCAACAGGGCTCGCGGCTTGGCCGCGCCGTGTGACTTACTTCTTCGTCGAAGCCTTTGTATGGAATTTGTAGGCGTCCGGATGCCCGGCAAAACAAAGCCCCATGTACGACCCCTTCACGTCTTCGTAGGAAATCCCCTGCAATTCCAACGCCACTTTCTCGGCCGTAATCGGCATGATCTTCATCCTCAGACCGATGGCATCTTCGACCGCGTTGGCGACCATGGCCGCTGCGGGAATCATCGTATGTTCGCCCGTTCCGCGCGCCCCGAACGGACCATCCGGCTGCGCGACCTCCACGATGATTGGAACAATTTCGTCCGGCACATCCATTGAGGTCGGTATCTTGTAATCCGTAAAATTGGCATTCACCAGTTTCCCCTTCAGGTCGTAGCGGATATCTTCGTACAGCACCGTTGCCAGCCCTTGAACGATCCCACCGACGATCTGGCCTTTAACAAGACCCGGATTGATTGCCTTACCGGCGTCGACGGCCAGCGTGGCTTTCAGCACGCGCATCTTACCGGTCTTCTTGTCGATCTCGAGAGTGACAGCGGCGGCGCCCACCGTGTAGTGCACGTTCGGATGGCCACCCTGACTCGTCTCCGGGTCGCTCAACGCCGAGGTGAACTCGGGCATGAATACACCGCTCCCGAGAATCGGTCCGCCGATGAAATTCCCATGTGACGTCTGGATGCCGTTGATGACGAAGTTTTGCAGCGGCAACTCAAAATCCGCGCGCGTCCGGCATTTGACCTTCTCATCTTCGAGGTACAGCGTGTCGCGGGCGATGCCCAGGGCCCGCTCGACGACTTCGAACATCTTTCCGCGCAATTCCAGCGCCGCGGCTTTCACGGCATTGCCGCAACCCCACGTCACGTGAGAGCCCACCGTCTGCCATTCGTACGCGTTGCGGTCCGTGTCGGGTAGCTCGACGCGGATTCTCTCCATCGGCACCGTGAGAATCTCAGCGGCGATCTGGGCCATCACGGTCAGGAACCCCTGCCCGATTTCCATGCCCGAGACGCTGATGTTCAAGCTGCCGTCCTCGTTGAACTTCATGAACGCCGCCGACGCGGCGTTGGGCGGCAGCGCCGGTGCCTTCCAGAAGCAGGCGAAGCCCTTGCCGATCACCTTGTTGGGATCCTTCGATACCTCTTTCTTCCCCCAACCAATTTCCGCAGCCACACGGTCGATCGCCTCATGGAGACCGCTCGGATTCATCTTTGCGCCGTACGCGAGCGTGTCGCCTTCGCGGATGGCGTTCTTCCTCCGGAACTCGACGGGATCCATGCCGAGCTTGTGGGCCATTCGGTTCATGTGGGATTCCAGTCCAAAATGGAACTCGGAGTACCCAAAACCGCGATACGGGCCGCTGGGCGGTAGGTTGGTATAGACGCAGACCGAATCGATTTTCACGTTCGGTATCCGGTATGGCCCCGTGGCGGAAAGCCCGACGGCGTTCACCACATTTGCGCCGTATTCCACATAAGCCCCGGCGTCCCAATGCAACGTGTGCTCGATGGCCGTAATGGTACCGTCCTTCTTGGCGCCCAGCTTGATCCGCGCGATGACGCCCTGCCGTTGGTATGTATTGTAGAATTCCTGCGCCCGCGACCAGCGGACTTTTACCGGTTGGCCCTTTACCGTAATGGCCAGCGCCGCGCCGATAATCTCCATCGACACGCCGGCTTTGCCGCCAAAACCGCCGCCGACATACGGCGTCACGACGCGGATGTCCTTGTGGGACAACCCGAGCGGCGCCAACGCCTGCGCCAGAACGTGTCGTTGCGTGTAGGGCGACTGCGAAGCCGACCAGAGCGTCAGCCGTCCGGATAAATCGTACAAGCCGACGATCACATGAGGTTCGATCGCGCAGTGGGAATAACGCGGGACCGTATAGATATCTTCCAGAATGACATCGGCTTCTTTGAAGCCTTTCTCGATGTCACCCTTCCTCGTTTTGCGCCAGTGGGCGATGTTCGTACCCGCCTGCGGGAAGAACCACGGGCAACGCGTGTAATTCCCCAGATCAGGGTGCACCAACACAGCATCATCCCGAAGCGCCTTCGTGAGGTCGAGGACGGGTTCGAGTTCCTCGTAAACCACCTTCACGAGCTTGGCCGCCCGTTTTGCCGTTTTCGCGTCGTGCGCGACCACGGCAGCGACCTGTTCGCCCACAAACCGGACGCGGTCGGTCGGAAAACTAAATCGGTCCTGCATGTACAATCCGAAGCGGTACGGAAAATCCTTGCCGGTGATCACGCGTACGACACCGGGAACCTTTTCGGCGGCCGAAGTATCGATACTCTTGATCAAAGCATGTGCGTAAGGGGTTTCGACGATCTCCGCGTGAAGCAGCCTCGCGCCAAAATCGATGTCGTCCACGTAGGTGGCGGCTCCGGTGATTTTCTCCAGCCCGTCGATGCGTTCGGGCGATTCGCCAACAATCTTGAGCGAACTCATACGCGTTTCCCCGCTTTCTTGCCGACGGCCACAATAGCGTCAATGACCGGTTCGTAACCAGTGCAACGACATAAGTTGCCGGAGATAGCCTCTTTGACTTCGTCTTGGGAAGGGCTTGGGTTCTTGCCCAGTAGTTCGGTCGCCGAGAGCACCATGCCGGGCGCGCAGAATCCACATTGGAAGGAGTTGTGTTTGAGAAGAGATTGTTGCACGGGCGTCAGGCCAGACTGACTCAACCCTTCGAGTGTCGTGATTTCGTGACCGTCCACCTCGACGGCCAGGATCAGGCAGGTGCGCACGGTTTTGCCATCAAGCAGCACCGTGCAGGCGCCGCAGTCGCCCCGTTCGCAACCAATCTTCGGGCTCTTTACGCCCAGCGTTTCCCGCAAGACATTGAGAAGAATGTCGTTCGGCTCGACATCAAGGCTGCGGGTCTCGTTGTTGAGTATTACGGTGATCCGTTTTGTCATGGCCGCCTCCTATATCACGCTGGTGCCATACGCGGGACCCGAGCCCGTGATTCGCTCAACCGCGGCCCGGAGTCCTCGTTCCAGCATCACACCCACCATGTGCATCCGATACTCCTTGGTCGCACGGATGTCGGTGATGGGGGCGATTTCTTCCGGCACAAGTCGGACTGCTTCCTGAATCAAGTCATCCGACAACGCACGGCCCGCCAACAGGGCCTCAATTCTCTCTCCACGAATCGGGCGGGGCGCGACCGACCCGAAAGAGATTCGGTACGTGTTGTCGGCGTACGCGAGAACCGTCACGCTGGCTTGCGCGAGGTCTTCGCCTTCGTACCTGCGTAGCTTGACGAAACAGGCGCCATGTTTCTTCCTGGGCAGCGCCAGCGTTACTCCGGTGGCGATCTCGCCGCGCTTCAGTACGGTCTTGCGCGGACCGAGAAACCAGTCGCGCAGCGGCACCTTTCGCTTTCCCGACGGGCCGACCACCAGTACTGCGGCATCGTACACCAACAGAATCGGACCGCTGTCACAGCAGGGGACCGCGGAGCAGATATTACCGACCATGGTGGCACGGTTCCGGATGCCCACCGAAGCGACCCAGCCAGTCATCTGGTGAATTACAGGAAACTTCTTCGCAATGACCGGGGAATCTCGCAGGTCGCTGAATGTGACCAGCGCGCCGATCGTAAGGACGCCATTCTTGAATTCGATCTTGTCGAGACCGGCAATGCCTTTGATATCCACCACGGCGTCGGGCGTCACCATGTTTTCGGCGATCAGAGTGATCAAGTCGGTTCCGCCGGCGAGAACACGGGCGCGCGTTCCGTAGCGCGCAACCGTGTTGACTGCCTCGCGCAGTGTGCCGGGCTTCACATAGTCAAACTCGTGCGCGATAGCCATGATGACCTCCTTATTTTGGCGGCAACAAAGCCACGATGCGGCACATGGCCGATTCCATTTCGATGCCGCGTAGCGGGAAACAGCCAATCCACACCCGCTGATTGCTGACCTTGTCGATTTCGCCGCCGAGATTCTCGGCATGCACCAGTTTCTTGGGGAACAATTTCAGGTGCATGACCTGATAGTACTCGTCGGGCGGGAACATCGCGTCCCATCCCTTGCCGTACTTGGCCTTCAATTTCTTCTCGGCTTCGGCGAACCGGGCGGGGTGCCAGTTGCGGATAATGGTGTTCATCGGATGGTCCGCGCTGCCACAATCAACGCCGATCCACTTGAGCTTCATGTCCAACGCCCATTGGTGGAAGCCGGGGCCGGGACCCGGGTGTTTCACAAAATACCGGAGTTCATCGGACTGTTTCTGGTCCCAGGCGTAGCGGTGGTAGCCGGTATTGATGATCAGGATATCGCCCTTCTTGACCTCGACGTTCTTCGTGATCGTTTCTGGAAAGTAGAGATCGTAGTCACCCACGTCCTTGGAAATGTCGGCCACGACGCCGGGGCCAATCCACTCTTCGATTGGGACATGACCAATCGACCGGCCGCTGGCGTGAAAATGAATCTCCCCGTCCATGTGCGTGCCGACGTGGTTGCTGGTTGTGATGATCTGGCCGTTGGCGCCCTGTCCCATGTGCGCGCCCGCGATGCGCTTGAAGTACTGGATGCCCAACGGCATATAGCTCGGCCACGGAGGTGTGTGAATGCTCAACGGTTGCGTCAGATCATACACACGGACCTTGTCCATGAATTGCAGGAATTGTTTGGTATTCATCGGCTGTCTCTCATTTCTTGGTTAATCTTCTGGCCAATCCCGCGAACGCTTTCTGGAACGGCTCGGCGGGCGCGCTCAACACGCCGGCGCCAATCTGGCCCACGCCCGGTTCCTTGTGGGCAACGCCGGTGTCGATGAACGGCAGGATGTTCTTCTCGACGACCTTGATCGCATCGATTCCCGTCGGCGTGCCGCGAAAGTTCAGGTAGGGAATCTGGTAGATGTTGTTCTCGCCAGCGGTGATCTCGTACATCTGTTGCGTGTAACGAATCGCATCGTCGCTACTGCCGCCAACGAACTGGACGATGGCCGGCGCCGCCGCGATGGCGAATCCACCCAATCCATTTGTCTCCGTGATTGCGCTGTCGCCGATGTCAGGATTCGCATCGGCCCGCGTGTAACCCGGGAAGAACAAGGCGTCGGGCACATCGGCCGGACCGGTGAACCATTCATCACCAGTACCCGAGAGCTGGATGCCGAAGTCGGTGCCATTGCGGGCCATGACGACCAGAACACTGCTGTTCCTGACGCCACGCGCCGCGTCCAGCGTGACTTTGGAGGCGGGCATGGAAAGGTTCAGGAAGAAGTGGTCGTTGTGGTTGATAAATTCCAGGACTTCAGCAGCAACGGTCGGATCATCACAGGTCGTTACAATCGCCGGCGCAATCGTCCGATAGAAAATAGAAGTGGCTGCGCGGTTGCGGTTGTGGACCTCGTCTCCCATGTGGAGCGCCTGGGCGATGATGTTCTTGAGGTCGATTTTCCCGAGTTTGGCCACAGCTTTCTTCAGGACCGGATAGAGTGTGCCTTCCATCCATCGCAGCTTCTCAATCACTGTCTCACCATACGCGCCGTAACGGAGTACCTTGCCGAGCCCCTCGTTCAACGTGCAGTATGCAAAATTGCCGTGCGCCTCGTTTTTCAGCACGAACACCGGCATCGACGGCGAGATGATTCCTGCCATCGGGCCGACGGAAGCATGTTCGTGACAGGGGGAGAAGGTGATTGCGCCGGATGCCGCGAGCCGCTCGGCTTCCTCGAAGGTTTCAGCCTTCCGCTCATACAATAATGCACCAATCATGGCGCCACGCATTGGCCCGCACATCCGATCCCACGTAATCGGCGGTCCCGCGTGCAGGAGCATGTCCGACTTTATCCCCGGAATGACATCGATGGCGCGCTCCAAACCGATGAGGTGTGGCATGCCGCTCAGAATGATCTTCACGACCTCGGCATTGGCCTTTTCAATCGCGGGGCGGAACATTTTCACGCGGTTCGCCAATTGGGGATCGACCTCCATCGAGGGTTTCCAGTCAACCTGCACGGAGATCGCATGGGCATCATCCAGCGCCTGTTTGAAGGCTGACAAGCCGATGTTGACGACCTTCAGGTCACTGCCGAACAGTTGATTGATCGACGTCATTTCCTTCCCAAGCATTGAATGATTTGCGCCGCCAATTTGCAAGCGGCGGCGTTGGATGGCATCACAATTGCCCCGGCCCTCCGCAGGGCAGCCTCAACACGGCTCCGGTTCTGCGGATCCTGATTGGTTCCGGTGATCGAACAGATAACGGAAACTTTGCGTGATGCCTGGCGAACCACACTCGAGAGTTCGGCAGCCGGATCGGGGTGGGAGCCGTACCCGAGCACGACATCCAGTAGAATCACCGCAGTCTCCGGATCGTCCGCTTCGACGAGGATGCGGCGATTCCGTAGCGAGTAATCGATCATTGGATGCGGTCGGCCGACCGTGAATTCGTCTTCGCCAAGATCGATGACCGAGTGTTTCTGGCTGACAAGAGAATCTCGGAGCTGCTTCGTGTTGCCCACGGGAGCGTTCGAGAACACGCCCGTCAGCAGGGATTTGAAAAGGACTTGAGCCTCGGCGCAGAACGTGCCGCCACTGAACAGTCCGCGCACATATTTCTGGTTCTTCTTCCGTTTGCCGGCTTCGCGCTTCGCGATTCGTAGGATTTCTTTATCCCGCGCAACGAGTCGGGTGGAGACTTCATCACGCGGTTGTCCTTGTGACAGGGCAACGGCAATCAGGGCCGCTTCTTCGAGAGTGGAGGGGCAATCTTCATGTGTGGACGCACCGACAAACGAGGTTACGATGGGTTTGCGGATTGTTTTCGCCAGCTTCTCGATCCGACGCAGCACGTCTTTGTGCGGCGGTTTGGAAACGAGGAGAATGACGCGTGTCGGTTCGTGCTTTGCCAGGGCTTTCAGCCCCTCCAGAAACATGATTCCGCCGACCTCTTGTTTCACATCGCGGCCACCGGTGCCGATGGCCTGCGAGATCCCCGCGCCGGCGTTGGAGATAATGCAGCTTACTTCCTGTAACCCCGTGCCTGCGGCGGCAACGATGCCGATGTTTCCCCGATTCACGACGTTTGCGAAGGCGAGGGGAACGCCGTTAATGATGGCCGTGCCACAATCCGGTCCCATGACAAGCAGCCCGCGTTTTTGGGCAAATTTCTTCAGCGCGATTTCTTTCTCCAATGAGACGTTATCCGAGAAGAGCATGACGTGCAGACCGTTCTCGAGAGCGCGCATCGCTTCATCGCCAGCGTATCGGCCGGCAATCGAAATCAGGGCGAGATTGGCGTCAGGAATTATGTTGAGCGCACCAGCCAGGCTTGTTGGACGTGATTCGCTCCCCTTAGTGGTTGTATTGACCATCTTTTTCAGGAGCCCGTCGACAGCGGCCAGGGCAGATTGCGTTGCGGTTTCAGTCTCGCCCTTTACCGCGACCAAAAGATCGGTGTCGCTTGCATTATCAAGTCTGGCGCTCAACAGGCCACTGGAATTCAGGATCGCTTTGTTGGATTTTGTCCCCATTACCACGGCGGCGTCGATCACGCCGGGCAGGGCGGTGATCTCCTTTCCCACACGCATCAACGTGACGGAATCGAAGTAGGCGCCTTTGCGAATCTGGCCGGCAACGATCATGAAACCCCCATTTCGCCGCAAACCGTGAGCAAGAATCCCGTTCCCAAATCGGCGCCGGAACTTTCGCCGATGGCCATTAGTCTCGCCGCCGACTGCCTCACCATCTCCTCGCTTTCGTGCATCAGCGCGAGAACCAGATCTTTCATGCGTCCGAAAAGCAAGCCGCGGCGGGCGAGGTCCAGAAACGAATTGGAGAATATGTTGCCGGCTTTTGCCGTTCGAAACACATCATCTGCAATCTCTTGGTAATCCTGCCCTCGTAGTTGCTGCAGAAGGTTCAAACCAATGAGCAACCCGGCGATAAAGTCGTCGCCGCTCGGAGTTAGTCCGAACCCACATCCTTTCAGGCCTCGAACGCCATTTAGCAAATTGCCATTCATGATCTGGTGGACATCGCGACGGATCTGATCCACAAAGGCCCGTTCGAACCCGGATCGGAAGTTTTGGGTTCTCTTTTCGTCGAGAAGAAAGGCGAGGCTTTTTGCGGGTGACATTGTTTTGAGTTGTTCTCCAAACACCGAGAGATTGTGCCGGAAGAGCCGACGATTGCAGGAATCGAGCGCGACAGTCGAGCGGTAAGAATGGTTGTCCGTGAACTGGAACTGGCGGTTTCCAAAGACGACCACGTGCGCCCCCACTTCCAACGGCGCCACCCTGCCGCACGCCGGCCCGGCATCGAGGTCACAAACAACAATGTTCAGGGGGCCGGGGCCGATTTCCTCGTTGACTACGGAGATAAGGAGGTCGCCATGCCGGAAATTCACAGCTCGGTGGAACCGGGAATGGAACGGGTAGGTTCCTTTCCTCACCTGATCCCCAATACTCACCACGGTCATGCCGGGTAAAACACCATCCCGAAATTCTTGCTGTATTCGGCCTCGCGGACGGTCTCGACCTTCCCACGGACCGCCATCCCGATCTTCGGGCTAGGAGCTTTCAGTTGCCCCGTGATCCGCATCCCGTTTTCCAGTTCAACGATTCCAAGGGTCAGCTTGGCGACGTTGAAATCGGGGGGGAGATTGTGGACGGTTGTGAACGTCAGCAGTTTGCCATTCTTCGGAAGAGGAACCGTGTCAAACTCGAACGGTTCCTTGTTTCCGCACTTCTTGCACACCATGCGGAACGGATAATGAAGTTGCCCGCACTTTTTGCATTGATACGCGTAAATCTCCAGGACCATGGTCAGTTCTCCCTCTTAAAGACGAGGCAAACAACATTGTTGCCGAAGCCGCCGAAGTTGCAGGTGAAACCGATCCGCGCATCCTTCACCTGTCGCTTATGGGCTTCGCCGCGAAGTTGCAGCACAATTTCGTGGGCTTGCCCGACGCCGGTCGCCCCCACAGGATGTCCTTTGGCTTTCAAACCGCCCGATGTGTTGATCGGGAGCCTCCCGCCCAGACGGGTTTCACCCCGTTCGAGCGCGAGATGTCCTTCGCCTTTCTTGAAGAAACCGACCTCCTCGCTCTCGACAATCTCCAGAATCGTGAAGGCATCGTGAAGCTCGGCAACGTTGACGTCGGCTGGACTCACGCCGGCCATGTGGAATGCCTTGGCCGCAGCGCCCCGCACGGCCAGCAGGTCCGTCGGTTCCGCGCGTTCATGGACGCAATGGGTGTCCGTCGCCTGCCCGACGCCGGCCAGCCGGATCAAGGGTTTCTTGAGTTGCTTCGCGACTTCCGCGGATGCCAGAATCACCGCCGCGCCACCGTCGGAAACCGGACAGCAATCGAAGAATCGCAACGGTTCGGCAACATACGGATTGTTGGTCATCGCCTCGGGGGAATCGAGGATTCCTTCGATGGTGATTTTCTCATGCAAGTGCGCGAAGAAGTTCAGCAATGCGTTGTCGTGGTTCTTCACCGCCACCATGGCCAGATGCCGCTCGGTCACGCCGTATTTCTGCATGTAGAGGCGGGTGAACATCGCAGCCAGCGACGGCAGCGTCACGCCGTAGATGTACTCGGCGAGCGGGTGCGATAGTGATGCCACGATGTCCGTCGCTTCCAGATTGTTCACCTCACGCAGGCGCTCCGCGGATGTGACCAGGACGGTGTCGTGAAGTCCGGAAGCCACAGCCATAAACCCTTGCTTGATGGCGGAAGCACCGGACGCGGGGCCGTTCTCGATGACTTCGGCGCCGGCGGGGGTCAGGCTCAGGGTGTCGACGACAGCGCTGGCCAGCCCGGTCTGGTGGTTTGCCCGGGCGCTGGCCATATTGGCCACATACACGTGATCGACCTTGGAAAGACCGGCATCCTTCAGCGCAATCATCGCGGGATACGCGGCGATTTCACTTAACGGATACTCGAGACGAGTAAAACTCGTGATCCCGATACCGACGACATAGACCTCGCGCATGATCAAGCCTTCCCTTCCTGTTTCCAACGCTGAGACATCAGTGCCGTGCCCGTCGAATCATAGAGCGACCGCGTAGCCGCGAGAAGATCGGCGGGCGCCTTCGGCGGATCGGTCGGCGGCAGTATGGCCGCCTGGGCTTTTTTGAGGAGTTGCTGCGGCACGGGACGGCGACCGACGACAAGCGTTTCCCGGGCGCGATTGAACAGTTCCTTTGTCAGGGCCCACGAGGGAACGCCGCCGAGTTCATGCGCGATGTGGAATCGCTTCTCCAGTTCGTACTCGATCATCCACCGCCGAAAACCAATCGGCGACTCGGCCACGATCAGGACTTCTTTTTGACCGATGATATCGATGTGGTACTCCATCTTCGTGGCGAAGGCGTGCGCTCCCACGCGCAAGCCGCGCCGAAGGGCGACGGTGTGGTACGACATGCCGACGTCCTTGCTCAGCAGGCGACCGTTCACGACCGCGACGAGCTCGCCATCGATTTGCGCCACGAGGACGTATTCGTCCTGGACGCGATAGCGATAGTAGGCCAGAAGCTCACTGTAGAGACGCGCGGCGACAACGTCGTAATAGTCACGCTCGACGTGAATCAGGGGTTCGACATGTTGCAGGATGTCGGGGATTTCATCCCGGGCCACCTGACGAATGACCATCTCTTCCCCGCCCGCGAGCATCATATACTTCGGTGGAAACGGCGGAACGGGATTATCGACCGGACGCAGGATCTTCTCAAGGTCAACAGCCATGACACCAAACTCTCCTCTCTCTTCGGTAAAAATTTTGTCTTCTCTGGAACAGCCAGCCGTCGAGAAGCGCTCTAGCTCGACATCTTTCGGAAACCAAGTAACCTGATATCGCATCGGTTGTGCCATTCGGTCCATCGAGAGAATTACGAGCGACATATGTGGCTGCCACACAATTGGTTGCGTAGTTACACTGGCGTCTGTAAGAGCGGTCTTCTTGCGGGCCAGTATTGCCAGAGTGTCGCAGTCTGCCTTCGGAGGCTGACATCGTGTCAGAACTCGCAGTTGGCTGTCAGGCACCGCTGCTGGCCTCGGGTTGCCCATCCATCTCCCGAACGTCTCTGGGGGGGATGACACGGGCCGGTTACGATGAGCCAGCTAACGTCCGAACTCCCCAACCGGTAACTGTTCGTTTTCGCGGGGTGGCGTTGCCCTCGCCAACAAGATGTGTTCGCCGACGATCCGCGCCAACCAGTGACCCGCATCCGCAACTTCGTGAGCAGTTGGCGATCGCCGAAACCGGTGTGTTCCCAGCTCACTCTGGAAATATTCTGGACAAGGGCCCGAGATTGTGAAAAAATTCACTAAGTGGTGAAGCCGTCGCCTGTCCCGTGCGGCTGCGGTCTTGGGTCGCGAGAGGGTAAGTTGACACGTGAGGTTTAAGAGAGTTTTGGGTGCATTGCGCTGCGACTGCTCGCAACGCTCGCTGTGTCCTCCGTCTCCAGGCAATTCCTTGCCCGCCGATCCTATTTTGATGCAATTGGCAGTTCGGGCGCGAGCGAGTGACTCACGGTTTGGGTCCACCGGCTGGTCTGCGCGCGATGCCCTGGCCATTCGGCCGACCAGACATTTCATCTCTGTTCGCAAGAAGGGAGACTTTCCATGAATATCGAGGAACTCCAGAAGCTCCGGGAACGGGCGCAACGGCATCTTGCGCTGCGTGGAGGGAAGAGAAAGTACCGCGTCGTGATCAGCATGGGCACCAGCGCCATCGCTGCCGGGGCGCGCGAAGTCATGACCACAGTGCTCGACGAACTCGACAAGCGCGGCATTGAAAACGTGGAGGTCGCCGTCAACGGCGGCAGCGGACTGACCGATGCCGAGCCGGTCATCTGCGTCGAGGACAAGAGCGGCGAGAAGGTCACCTACGCCAACGTCAATCCTGCCGCCGCCCGCAAGATCGTCGCCGAACACCTGGTGGGAGGCAAAATTGTGGATGGCCTCGCGGTCGGCAAGATCAAGGAACCACCCTTAAGCGGATCACGCGCGGGGTGAGGTGGACACCGGGGAGGACGACAAAACCAGCGAAGCGACAGGCACGCATGACTCATAGACTGACCACTTGCACGTTCTGCGGAGTCGGTTGCGGTCTCTATCTTGAGACATCAGGCAACCGGGTGGTGGGCGCTTATCCCAGCATGTCGCACCCCACGAACCAGGGAAGAATATGCGCGCGCGGGTGGCATGTTCACGAGGTCGCCAGTTCGCCGGACCGTTTGAAAAGCCCGTTGCTGCGAAAGAACGGCCAGCTTGAGGAGGTCACTTGGGACGAGGCTCTCGGTTTCATTGCCACACGCATGAAGGAAATCCGCGACCGACACGGTCCTGACGCACTGGCCTTTCTCAACTCCCCACGGTGCTCGAATGAGGAGGCGTACCTGCTACAGAAGTTGGCCCGCGCCGTCATTGGCACCAACAATGTGGATCATGGCGCCGGGGTTTACTGCAACAACTCGATCAATGTCCTCCTCAACATGATTGGCGTGGCGGCCACGACCAACTCCGTGGCGGAGTTGGCCCGGAGTGAGGTCATATTTGTGGACGGAGTGGACCTGGCCTCACAATTGCCGACCATCGGCGGGGCCGTGATCCGGGCCAAGCTCAAGGGCGCAACCATTGTGGTCATCGACGCTCGCCGTCATCGTGTCGCCGAGAGCGCCAACTTCTTCCTGCAAATCAAACCGGGTACGGAAACCCTGTTTTACGGAGCGGTGGCGAAGATCATTGTGGATCGGGGTCTGATGAATCTGCCGTTCATCAAGGCGCACTGCCGGGGCTACGAAGCGTTTCTGGCCAGTGTTCTCGACTACGACCTGTTGGCGGCTGCGGAAGGCTGCGGAGTGTCGGCGGAACTCATTGAGTCGGTCGCCCTCGCGTACGCCCGCGCCAAGTCCGCCGCGATTCTGTACTCCACCGGTATCGAGGCGCGCGATGCCGAGACGGTGGAGGCGATCGTGGACCTGGCCCTGCTCACCGGCCAAATTGGCAAGGAAGGCGCGGGTGTCTTCGCCCTGACCGAACACAACAATCTGCAAGGTGTCTGCGACATGGGAGTGTTGCCCAACCGATTACCCGGTTACCGGCCTGTGGCGAACGCCGCGGCCCGTGCGGAGGTTGAAGCACTGTGGCACACGAAGCTGCCATCTGAAGTTGGACTGGGGGCGCGGACGCTGCTCACGGATCGCAGTCGTGCCAATGTGCGGGCCGTCTGGCTCTGCCGCTACGATCCCCTCAGCACCGCTTTCGTGGGCGACGCTGCCGATATGCTGCAGCACTGTGATCTGGTCGTGGTGCAGCATTTGTTTCTGACCGAGACGGCCCGGCAGGCTCACGTCGTGCTCCCCCTGACCGCGTTTGGCGAGGAACTCGTTACCTTCACCAACACGGAGCGCCGGATTCAGTTGGCAAGACGCGTTATCGACCCGCTCCCCGGGACCATTCCAGCCTGGCAGCAACTCACCATGCTCGCCCGGGCTTTGGGCGCGGATTGGGACTACGACTCGCCGGCGGATGTCATGGACGAGATCGCGGCCGTGGTGCCGTTTTATAGCGGCGCTGACTACGACAATCTTGCCCGCGGTTACGGTCGGCAGTGGCCTTGCACAAAGGATCATCCACTCGGCACACCATTTCTTTTCGCGGACGGTATTCCGCAAACCGGGTTCAAGTTCGTTCCCATTACTGTGCATCCGCAATCCGTTATCGCGCGGAAGGACTATCCGCTCACGCTGGTTTTCGGCAACTCCACGTATTACTGGAACCAGAACGTGCTGATCCAACACAGCGAGACGCTGAAGCGCGAGTATCGCATCTTGCTGCTCGATTACCCGGAAGGTTTCGTGGAAATGAACAGTGCCGACGCCAAACAACTGGCTGTCCGCGACGGCGAGAAAATCCGATTGCGCACGGCCAGCGGTTCGGCGGTGGTGACAGCCCGCGTCACTCCCGAAATTCGGAGTGGCGCCGTATTCGTGCCATTCTTCGTCCACCAGGTGCAGGAGCAAATCCGCGGCCCCATGGACAACGGCGTCCAGTTGGTGCCGGTTCGGGTGGAAAAGGAGGCCGCTTGAAAGCCCGCATCCTGAATCGCGCGGATGTACTCAAGATTGTGGACCAATTGCGCCAGCAGGACTACGAGGTTATTGCCCCGTTCCACGGCTGGGGACGCGACACCTTCTTCGACACGGTAACGGATGAGAATCGTGAGCGCATTGAATTGCATCTGCCCAATCCCTACTATCCGCCAAAGCGTTTTGTCCTCCCGCACATCGAGCGCCTGTTGAAGGTGCGGCGCGCCAACGGCGGCATCCAGATTGAGCCGACGTACGAAGAGCCCAAACGTGCCATCTTCGGGATACGCTCGTGCGATCTTGCCGGGATCTATCATCTCGATCGCTTCTACCTGGGCCGTGATTTCCGCGACATCTATTACGAGAAGCGCCGACGAAACCTGTTTCTGGTGAACCTCGTTTGCACCGACCCGGACCGCGACATCAGTGACGAGTGCTTCTGCGTGTGCGCCGATACCGGGCCGGCCGCGCGCGATCACTTCGATCTACAACTCATGGATCTGGGCAATGAATTCATGGCGGTGGCCGGCACGCCCGCTGGCGAGGCGCTGTTCGCGAGTCCGATTTTCCGGAAAGGCGGGGTGGAACACATCCAAAAGCGCCATACGATCCTGACCGAGGTGCGCAAGCGGTTCAAAACCACCACCAGTTGGTTTGCGACAACCATTCGCTGCGTTTCCCAGGGCAGCGTCTCGGAAAGGACCTGGGAAGAGATCGGCAATCGTTGCCTCGAATGTGGTGGTTGCACCTATGTCTGTCCGGCCTGCACCTGTTTCACCGTCAGCGATCGCCCGGTGGCGGCAAACGAAATGGAGCGCGTCCGGATCTGGGATTCCTGCGCCCTCAGCGGCTTTACACGGATGGCGGGTGGTTTCAATCCGCGTCGCACTGTGCACGACCGGCGCAACCGCCGTTTTTTCCGCAAGCTGGCGCACTATTTCATCCAACGTGAACTCTCCATGGCATGCGTCGGCTGTGGCCGCTGTGCTGACGTCTGTCATGGTGACATCGGAATGCCAAGCGTGGTCGAGATGATCCGCCGCGCCTCAACAGAGGTTGACAAGCATGAACGCGTCGGCTACTGAGAACATTTATTTGCCAAAGACCGCGGTGCTCGATCGGATCGTGACCGAGATTCCCGACGTGAAGACATTCTATTGGCGCTTTGACGATGCGGCGGAACAGCAGGCGTTCAAACGGTTTCGTCCCGGCCAATTTGCGCAGGTATCGCTGTTTGGCGTTGGAGAATTTCCCGCGTCACTGCCGCCCAGCCCGACCGAGAAAGAGACCTTTTTCACGATTCGTCAGGTTGGGAGTTGCACGGCCGCGCTTCACCAGCTCAAGGCCGGAGACAGATTTGCCGTGCGCGGACCGTACGGCAACGGTTTTCCCATGGAAGAATATTACGGGAAGAACCTTGTGTTCGTCGCGGGCGGCATCGGGCTGATTCCATTGCGCTCTTGCATTGTGGATGCGCTCGAGCACCGCGACAAGTACCAGCGCATCCAGATTTTCCATGGCGCGAAGACACCCGGGGAATTGATGTACGTCTCCAAACTTCACGAATGGGAGCTGACGCCCGGGGTCGAGTGCCATCTTACGGTAGACCGTGCCGCCGCCGGTTGGAGCGGCAACGTTGGCGTTGTCGGGAGCCTGTTTGCGAAGCCTGGCGTGCACGTGCCGGTGGAGAACACCATTGCCTTCGTCTGCGGTCCTCCGATCATGTTCCGCTTTGTTATCAAGGACCTGCTCGCGATGGGATTCCAGCCACGGCAGATCGTTTCGACGCTGGAGCGCTACATGAAATGCGGCGTCGGGAAATGCGGCCACTGTTGTATCGGCGTGGCCTATGTCTGCGTGGATGGTCCCGTGTTTACTTACGAACAAATTGCGAACCTCGGGGAGGACATCTGATGCCGAACCTCCGGGAACAACTTCGATGCTGTCTCGAAGGACGTGTCTGTTTGATGGGCATTGGGAATGTGGATTATGGAGACGATGGCTTCGGCGTGCGCCTGGCCGAGAAACTCATCGAGGCGGGAACGCCGGATGTGGTTGTCGGCGGGACTTCACCCGATCGCTGCCTGGGCCGTGTCGTGGAAGAAGGATTCAATCACCTTGTTTTTTTGGATGCGGTTGAGTGTGGCGGCACGCCGGGTTCGGTCGTCCTGTTGAACACCGAAGAAATCGTCGCGAGATTTCCACAAGTCTCCACACACAACATCTCGCTGGGTCTGCTGGCAAAATGGGTGGAAGCGAATGGGAATACGCGCGTGTGGTTGTTGGGTGTCCAACCAGAATCATTGAAGCGGGCAGGGTCGCTTACAACGAGGGTGCAGACCACGCTCGACGCTCTCGGTGAATTGCTGTGCAGCCTGGAGACCGCGGCAACGCATTGCGCCGCAGAAACGGAATCATGATCACGCCCGAACAAGCGGTACTGGCTGCGATTCTCATCTGCCTCGGTGGGGCAGTACTGGTGCTTCCCCTCTCGCGCAACAAGAACAGCGCCGGTTGGTTTGCCTTTTTCGTTACCGTGGCTTCCGCCATCCTCATTCTCCTTGCCGTCGGTGAGGTTCTGACGAGCGGGCCATCGCCGCATGCCGCTACGTTTTGGGCGATGCCGGAAATCGGCTTCGCGTTATGCATTCATGTGGATGGCCTGACATCGATGTTCCTGTTGCTGGCAGCGGTTATTGCGGTTCCGACTTCGTTCTACTCCATCGTCTACATGCGACACTATCCGGACTACGGCGTGGCACGATACTATCCCCATTTCCTGGCGTTCCTCGCCGCGATGTACGGTTTGTTGAGCACCACGGACATGATGTGGTTCTTCTTCATTTTCTGGCAAATGATGACCCTGCCGGGCTATGCGCTCATCCGTTTTGAGAACCGGAAACCGGAGAACATCCGGGCGGCGAATAAGTTTCTTATTATGATGCAAATCGCCTGCGCGGCCACCATGATCGGAGCGGAGTTGCTCGCCGTCACGGGGGCGGCTGCGCGCGGCGGCGCGAGCCTGAAGTACGACTTCGATACCGTCAGCGGGAACCTGCCGTTGCTGTTGGCCACCAGGCCGGGAACCACGGCGCTGGCGTTTGCCTTGTTCCTCGTGGGGTTCGGCATAAAGATGGGCATGTGGCCATTCGGCCAGTTCTGGCTGCCCGACGCGCATCCGGCCGCACCGTCGCCGGTAAGCGCGATGTTATCCGGCGTGATGATCAAGACCGGGGTCTACGGTCTGATGCGTTATTTCCTCTGGCTGGTTCCGGTGGAAGCGCAATCCGATTATCCGATGGCACGGTGGGGCTTGATTGTCGCGGTGCTCGGGACGGTCACGCTGTTCACCGGCACGATGCAGGCGCTCAAACAGGAACAGACCAAGCGCCTGCTTGCGTTCCACAGCATCGGGCAAATTGGATACATCCTGCTGGGAACGGGTGCGTGCATGGTCTTGTTGTCCTCGACCCGTCCGGATGCCGCGGCATTGGCCACGATTGCTTTCTTCGGCGCGCTCTTTCACGTTCTCAATCACGGTTTGTTCAAAGGACTGTTGTTCTTGAATGCCGGATCGCTGCTCCATGCCACGGGCACGCAAGACCTGAACAAAATGGGCGGGCTGATGAAGTTCATGCCGCTGACCGCGATCACGGCACTGATCGCCTCGTTCTCGATTTCCGGTGTGCCATTATTCAACGGCTATGTCAGCAAGTGGAGCATTTGCGTGGCGGCACTTTTGGGGAGCGGGTCGGCCCGGTACCTGGCTGTATGCGCCGTCATCGCCATCCTGACCAGCGCGCTTACACTGGCCTCGTTTATCAAGTTTTTCGGCACAAGCTTCCTCTCGCGCACGAGCGCCCTCGTGACCGAACGGGCGGCCCGGAACGGACGGCTTGAGGTCGGCTGGATCATGCAGATCCCGCAGGTGTTCCTGGCGTCGCTGTGTGTGTTATTGGGACTGGTGCCGGCGATTGCGTTCCGCCTGATGCAACACGCATTGGACGCCAGCCGACAAGGCTTTGGCGCCGCGCTTTCCAAGAGCGCTCCGATGGTGAGCGGGCCTCTGACCGGTCTGGAGGGATTTGATGCTGCGGCGCGGTTTGCGCCACTTGCGCTTGCGGCCTTGTTGGGGCTGCTGTTCCTTGTCGCCTACGGCATTTCTCGAATCGGTGGCGCCCCGCGCCGCGCCGCCGTTCCGTGGCTCTGTGGTTACGTGCCCGAGCAGGATTGTCACCGCTACGTCGCCCACAATTTCTACGGCGAAATCAAACGCTACTTCCGGTGGTTGGGAGGAATGCCGCACCCGCAGCCGGGCAAACAGAAGGTGTTGAAGGGAAACTGACATGGTCGCCCGCGACAGGCTCGAACAATTGAGAGGGAAGTTTGGATCCGCCATCCAGCGCGTGGATTTGCCGGGCGACAGCCGATTGTTTGTATTCGTCGAGCCGTCGGTGGTGAAAAACATCTGCCAGTATATTTTCCGCGATCTCGACGCCCGCTACGTGATCAGCATTGGCATCGACGACCGTCCGTTTTCCGGCAATTTCATGGTGGCGCACAATTTCGCATTCGACGAGGACCACCTGTTGTGCAGCGTGCTCACCTATCTGCCTTCGAACAATCCGAAGATTGACAGCATCTCGGATGTGGTGCCAGCCGCAAACTGGGCGGAACGTGAGATGCGGGATTTGGTCGGGATCGAACCGGTGGGACACCGCTACCTGAAGCGACTTGTACTGCCCGATGGCTGGCCGGAGGGCGAGCATCCGCTCCGCAAGGATTTCTCCTGGGATCACGTTCCCAAGGAATTCAATGACGAACGGGAATTCACATTTGACGAACCGCCGGAAGGCTGCACGGTTGTCCCGTTTGGCCCGTTCCATCCGACGCTGGATGAGCCAGCGCATTTTCGCCTGTATGTCGAGGGCGAGATGGTGCGCGGGTGCGAGTACCGCGGGTTCATGGCGCATCGCGGGATTGAGAAGATGGCCGAGTCCGTGCTTGGCTACAACGACATTCCGATGTTGGCGGAGCGGATCTGCGGCATTTGCGGGTGCGTGCACAGCGTGGCGTACGTGCAAGCCGTTGAGTCCGCGGTCGCTCTCAAGCCTCCGCCACGTGCCGAATACATCCGCACCATCATGTTGGAGATCGAGCGTTTGCACAGCCATCTGCTGTGGGTCGGGTTGGCCTGTCACATTGTCGGTTTCGACACGTTGTTCATGCAAAGTTTCCGGATTCGCGAGCCCATCATGTGGATCGCCGAGAAGATCAGCGGCAACCGCAAGACGTATGCGCTGTGCGTTATCGGCGGTGTGCGTTGGGACATTACGCCCGTGTTGAAGAGCGAACTGCGCCAGGTGCTCGACAAACTCGAGGCCGAGTGGCGCGAGGTCGTGGCCGCTGTCAGCAAGGACAAGAACATCCAGAAGCGAACGGTTGGCGTGGGCCTGACCAACAGGGATCTCGTGAAGAACGCAGGGCTCGTCGGTCCTGTGGCGCGGGCGGCGGGAGTGGACATCGACTGTCGCCGTGATCACCCGTATGCGGCGTATGATCGTGTGGAGTTTGACGTGATTACCGCTGGCGGCGGCGATGTCTGGTCGCGGTTGCTGGTGCGGATGTCGGAGGTGTTCGAATCGATCCGCATCATCCGCCAGTGCCTGGAGAGAATGGACGACGGGCCGCTGCAGTCGCCGGTTGATGGCGAACTCCCCGTCGGACGAATGGGGTTGTCATCGGTGGAAGCGCCGCGCGGCGAGAGTCATCACTTCGTCATCACCGGTGAGAACAACCGTCCACGCCGATGGCGAGTTCGGGCGCCCACTTATCAAAATCTGCAGGCGGTGCCAATGATGATCAAAGACCAGCAGATCGCCGACATGACCATTTCGCTGGGCAGTATCGACCCCTGTTTCTCGTGCACGGACCGGTTGGAGACAATCGACCTGCGTTCTGGCGCAACTCGAGTCTGGTCGCAACGAGAGTTGTTGGAGCTGGCACGGGCGAAGGAGGTAAGGCGATGAGCCACGGGGTGATTTCCGCGCTTCTGGGTGGAGTGCTCAACGTGGGCCTCGTCCTATTGCTGGCTCCGCTCTGCCAGGGGGTGCTGCGCAAGGTCACGGCGCGTGTCCAGTCGCGGCAGGGCCCGCCGATTTGGCAGCCGTACTTTGACCTGCTGAAGCTACTGGGCAAAGAAGACATCGAATCCGGGGAATCGCCGGGGATGCAGCGGTTCGCCGCCTGTCTCTCGCTGGCTACTGTGTTGAGCATACCGTGCCTCGTGCCGATGGGGTTCGCGGCGCCGATGAACGACGTTGCGGACGTGTACCTGCTCATTTATCTGCTGGCGCTGTGCGGCGTGTGCACGTTGCTCGCGGGTTTGGCGGCGGGATCCACCTATTCGCTCGTGGGCATCAGCCGCGAAATGATGAGCATCATCGTGTTGGAGCCGTTGTTTGCCATCGCTCTCCTGGTGGGCGCGCTCCACACACGGTCATTCCGTTTGGACACGGTATTGAACGGCTCGGTTTACGCGACCGATGGCTTCCCGTGGTCGGGACTCATCATGCTGGGCGTGATCCTGCTGTCATTCCAAGCGTTCGTGCAGCGCGTTCCGTTCGACATTTCCGAAGCGGAAACGGAACTCATGGAAGGCCCTCTCATGGAATACTCGGGCCCCAAGCTCGCGCTGTTGAAGTATGCGCAGATGGCAAAACTTGTCATCTACAGTGCGCTGTTCGTTGGGCTGTTTGTGCCGTGGGGTTCGGGGGAACCGTTCCCGTGGAACTGTTTGGTGTTTGCGATGAAGGTATTCGCCCTGGTGCTGCTGGTGACGCTGGTCGCGGCAACGCACGCGCGCTACCGAATTGATCAGGCCATCCGCTATTTCGCGTTCCTGCTGTCGATCGCGTTCGTGGCGCTGGTCCTGGCGAGCTATGGCCATTGACTGAGGTGAACAAATGTCGGTCTCGAGCAAACTGAAAGAAACGCTGGTCTGCCTCAAGGCGGGACGCGTCACGCTCCCGTATCCTGCGCAGGCCCGGCCGGTACCCGAGAAGTTCCGCGGTCGGCCCATCTTCGACGTAACAAAGTGCACCGGTTGCGCGGGGTGTGCGAATAATTGTCCGGCCCGCGAAATCCTCGTGTTCGATATCTGCCAGGAGATCCGGGTTCTGGAATACTCGGGCCTCCGCTGCACGTATTGCGGACGATGCGCCGATCTCTGCCCCGAGAAGGCCATCACCCTGAGTCATGATTTCGAGACCGGCACGGACAGCATCCACGACAACCAGCAGCGATTGGAGATCTTCATGAGCACCTGCCAGCGATGCGGTCGCTGCTTCGAAGAACCGTCAGCGTTGGAAGAGTTGAAAATGAAGGGCTACCGCCTGGACGATTTGGCGAACGACCGGTGGGTTTTCCGTTCGCGGTCCTATTTGGAAGGCGAGCCGGCAGTCGAGGACATCCCGATCGAAATGGATTGAGCTGCCATGTTGAAGAACCTTTGCCAGAAAATGTTTGGCCGATCGTTGTGGGTGTATCATGCCAACAGCGGCGGCTGCAACGGATGCGACATCGAAGTGCTCAATGTCCTCACGCCCTACTACGACGTGGAGCGGTTCGGCATCAAACTGGTTGGCTCGCCGCGTCACGCGGACGTGATGCTCTGCCAGGGCCCCGCGATGCATTCCACGGCCCGAGCGCTCAAGCGCGCCTACGATGCGATGCCCGCGCCCAAGCTCGTCTTCGCCATCGGCTCGTGCGCCTGCGGGGGTGGCATTTGGTTCGACAGTTATCCCGTCCTCGGACCGGTGGAGAGAGTCGTGCCCGTGAACTACTACATCCCGGGTTGTCCGCCCCGACCGGAGGCGATCATTTACGGCGTCGCGGTCGCTGTCGGGCTCGTGGACAAAAAGACCGCGCCCATTCAGCTCAAGCAGCTGGTGCTTCCGATTCCTCGTTACCATCCGAACGAGCTTTGTGGATCGGGCGAAATGGTGGTTTATGAGAGAGCCGAGAAGGTGTGACACCGTCCGGCCCAAGGTGCCAATCGTCGTATAAATGTGGATGGCGCTATAGGGTTGTGCTCACCGCCTGAAGCGATCGATTCGCCACCCATCGACCCGTGTGTCGATGACCCAAACGGGTTGACCGCTGGGCCGCTTTCGGGTGTGAATGCGCGGCCAAGCGCGGGGACATTAATTAGTAAACCCCCCAATCAATCCCCACGCCCGTCAAGGCGGACTTGGTGCTCGTCGCTATGGTGATCTGGCCCGTTCCAACAGTGTTGACTCCGTAGGTGTGGCCAAGCAGGTCGTTCGACTTCCATGCCGTTTTCAAGTAGGTCGCAGCACCCACTGTGTCGATGGTAGAACCATCGGTCTTGTAAAACTCTATCGCCCACTGGTCAACTGCTGAATCCATCTGCCGGGCATCATTCATGATGCGTCGCCCTTGCGATTGTTTGCGGGCCTTCACGAAGCCGGGAACTGCCAGAGCCGCCAGCAACCCGATGATGGCGACTACAATCATTATTTCAACCAGGGTAAAACCCTGGCTATCCCGTTTGACGGCATGGCAATTCATATGGGGCATAATTATGCCGTTCCTCCACCTCACGGCAGGTTCGCGTTGATCGACGACAACGTGTTGTTTACGTGCTTGCCGAGGCCCCTTAAAACCGTGATCGCCACGATGGCAATAAGAGCCAGAATCAGCGAGTATTCGACCAGACTTTGGCCTTTTCGTGATCGGAGTGCTCGGTAAACTTTCTGAATTGTTCTCTTCAGACCCCGCTTAGCCATTAGCATTTTCCTTGTGTACGAGTTCTGGATGCGTAGCTCGTGCTCCCCAAAACAAGCATGTGGCTTGCCAACATTGCCTGCCGAAGTCTCGTATGCCAAATGGTTTCCGTAGGTAGGTGTTTGGATAACGGAAGGATTTTAGTGGGCAAAGACTGCTGGAGAGCGATCAAGACGGATCGGTCCTCTCGAAGATATCCCCTTGACCCCACCACTACGCCCGCCGCATTTCGCCCATGACGAGCGACTGCGCTATACGCTCCCACGAGCCATCTATCCTACGGCAACTACTCATCCCCCAAATGATCTCGGTCCCACATCAAAGCCCGTCGCCTCGACGCGTGCATCTTGCAAACGCAATCGTAAAACACTACTCTTGCATGCGAATTGTGCGAATGAATAGCCCGCGATGATCGCGGGACGTAACTCATGGGGAAATGTCGGTGAAAAAGAAAATCGTTTATATCCTGTCGACGGGCCATGCGGGTTCGCATTATCTCTCGTTGATGCTCGGCAGCAACTCAAAGGCAGTTCACGCTGGTGAATTGTTTCAACTGGGCAGACCGCCGCAGAGGCGCAAGTTAGACGAAGTCTTTTTGAAACAGAATCGAGTGTTGGAGGGGATCGGCCCCGACAACATCGAGCAAGTCTATGACATTATCTTCTCGCGAACCGATCCGAAGACGGAAGTGCTGGTGGACAACTCCAAGATCGTGCGCGGGTGGGCGGAGCGCTTTGTCGACAACGACCAGTATGACCGTCTTTACATTCACCTGATTCGAGATCCGCGGGCGCTGGTGCGCCGCTTCCTCATGTACCGGGGCCTCAAAAATCAGCTACACCACCGCTGGAAGTTGATGCGCAACTGGCGGCGCCTCCGGCCCTTTGCGGAATGGTGCTCGACGCCCACGCTCTGGCTGTACCGATGGCTGCTGGAGAACCGCCGTATCACGGAGTTCATTGATAGTCATCGACTGAACGCGACCCTGGTGACGTATCGCGATCTCGCCAAAGACAGCGGGGCCGAGGTTCGTCGGCTGACGGAATGGATGGGGCTGACGTACGAACCGGGCCAGTTGGACTACTGGAATTTCCAGCACATCGGAACGGAGAAACGGGGCTACGAATGGGTCAAAGAACAAAAAGTGCGTTACTTCGATTTGCGATGGAAAACCGACCTGCCGCTCGAACTGCAAAAACAGATTTCCCACGATCGCCTGGTCAACCAGTATCTGCGGCAGCTCGGGTTGGCCTTTACCGATGAGGGGGCAACTCGGTTGCGTGACCCCTACTCTGACCGTTGGCCCCATGCCGAACAACTACGCCCAATACATCCGAAACTCCAACACCAGCGTGCGCCCTTCGAGTTTCTGCCCTTGCCTTGGCTGCGGACCTATCGTGAATTGAGAGATTGGTTTCTCGCCGGGCAGGCGGCGGTCCCGTCAACTCGGCTTCCCCTCTGGCGACAATTCTCCGAGAACTGGGTTACGGTGCTGGTGAGTTGCGGCATTATGGCAACCGTGGCGGTCTTGGACTATCTCACCGGTCCTCATGTCTCCGTCGCACCGTTTTATTTGATTCCTTGTGCCGTCCTCGCTTCGGTGATTAACCGCCAATGGGGAACTTGTGCAGCGCTCATCACTGCGCTGACCTGGTCTTTGGTCCACAGCCTGGAGCATAACCGCACACCGGATGGCGTGGCGCTGTGGAATTGCCTGATGCACTTTATTCTTCTCCAAATAGTGGTGCTGCTGCTGAGCCGTATTCGGATCGAAACAGTTTCGACGACCAGTAGTGCCTAGAAACCTTGACGGGGTTCGCGTCCAGACTTCAGGTCAGACTGTCCACCACTATGTCCTCAGTTGCATAGTGACAGCGTTCACATCTCTGCGTAGGACGTTTCAGTGTTAAGCGTTGAGGCCTCGTCCGCGGGAAATGGGCTAACTCTGGCACCGTTATGCCCCCACTGCGCAGTGGGCCTCGACGGCCCCACACCCTCAGTAGAGGTTCCCCCAAATTGCTTCCGTCTGGACACGCTGACTCTTCGATGACCCAAACGGGTTGACCGCTGGGCCGCTTTCGGGTATGAATGCGCGGCCATGATGACCGCTTGCGCTTGTTCGTGCGTGACTTCATTTACGCCGCCTTGTTTTCCTGGCGAAAAAGGTTACGCAGACGTACGCACGAAATCAGGGCTGTTCCCGTAAGTCGTTTCTGGTGAGCTTGTGAGCCGGTAGCTCAGTTGGTAGAGCAACGGCCTTTTAAGCCGTGGGTCCTGGGTTCAAGTCCCAGCCGGCTCACCAAAACCATCCACACTCCAACCAGCCTGTCGCTTCCGGCCGCGGTTTTGCTTTCAATTTGCGGGGGTCGGATAAATGCACTATTCTCGCCCTGATATGTTGGACTCATGGGAACAACCGAAGGTGGGTCGGCCGTTTCAGCGGTTCTCGGAACCGTTTCGCGATTTGGTAGCGCGTTTCGGCTCCGTCACACAGTTGATCATCGCGATTACTGTAGTTGTCTTTTTTGTCCAGCTCATCTGTGGCGCGGCTCATTTCCCCTATTTCGACGAGTATCTGGCCCTGAGCGCCGACGGCTTGCGGCGCGGTTTCCTCTGGCAGGCGATTACGTACATGTTTCTCCATGCCGGGATCTGGCATATCCTGATCAACCTCTTCATCCTTTGGTTCTTCGGGCGCGAAGTGGAGTACTTCATTGGCCCGAAACACTTCACGCGGCTTTACTTCATGGCGGGAATCTTCGGCGCGGCGCTGTGGTTCGCTTTCAATTTCCACTCCTACGTTCCCGTGGTCGGCGCATCCGCGGCGGTGCTCGGTTGCGTGATTGCCTTCGCCACGTTGTTCCCGGACCGCGAGGTGACGTTGCTGGTGTTCTTCGTCCTTCCCGTCAGCCTGAAGGCCAGGTACCTGGCGCTTGTCGCCATCGCGTTCGATGTTGTCCCGTTGCTTCAGGGGACGGATGGCGGAGTCGCGCACCTCGCGCATCTCGGCGGCGCGGCTTTCGGCTACCTGTACATCAAGCATCTCGGGTATGGCACGACGCCGCGGTGGTTGTTGTGGATCCAGAACGTGACCGCGCGGCTCAAACCCCGCGCGCGTCCCAGCCCACGAAACATGTCGTCCGAAGAATTCGTGCGCGCGGAGATCGACCCGATTCTGGACAAGATCGCCCGTGAAGGGATGCAGAGCCTGACGCGCCGCGAGCGGAAGATTCTTGAATCCGCGAGAGAATTGATGCAGAAGCGACAGCAGTGAACCCGCATGTCGCGCGCGCGCCAGAAACAAGCCCGTTCCAAGGCCACCTCCCGGCGGCGATCTTCCGCCGCGAAGCCCGATCTTTTTCCCAAGCTTATCGGCAAGTGTTTGTCATCGAAACAGGCCGCGCAGAAGCTCATGCGCGACCGGGGATTTCGAGACGTCGGGCGGGTGCTGGCAGCCATCAGAAGGCTGCAGGCGGACGCGTTGGAACGTCGCAACCTCCGGAAGATTTTCAGTCATTTGGTCCGCGCCTGCGAGAAGTCGGCTGATCCGGATCGGGCGCTGGTCAGTTTCGAGCGGCTGGTGGCCGCATTGCCCAGCCCGAACATCTTCTATCATTACCTCCACGAGTCCCCCGGACAACTCGACCTGCTCATCACCGTCTTCGCCCATTCCGAGGCGCTGGCCCAGACGTTGACCCGGAACGCCGAGCATTTCCACTTTTTCCTGGCTCCCCAGGTGTTGGAGAAACCGCGCGGGAAGGCATGGCTGGCGGCGGAACTGACGCGGTTGCTGTTGCCGATCCGTCAACCGGCGCAAAAATACGACGCCATTCGCCGCTTTCGCCGTCGCGAAACTCTCCGCATCGGGGCACGCGACCTCATGGGGCGCGCGACGGTCGAGGAAACGACCCTGGAGTTGTCCAATCTGGCGGATGTCTGTCTGCAGGCGGTGTTCGAGATCGCGCTGGGGTCGCTGCGCGCAACGTACAAACTGAAGGGAGAGGCGGCGGTCGCTTCCGGTCGCTTCTCGGTTATCGGCATGGGAAAACTCGGCGGCCAGGAACTGAATTACTCCAGCGACGTGGATGTGATCTTTGTGTATGGCGAGGAGGGGAATCTCACGCCGACGCTGACGAACCATCAGTTTTTCACGAAACTCGCGGAGGAAATCATCGGCACGGTCGGCGGATCAAGCGCGGAAGGGAACATCTTCCGAATTGATCTGCGGCTGCGGCCCGAAGGCAAGTCCGGCCCGCTGGTTCGTTCGCTCGATAGTTGCGAGAATTACTACGCCGAGTTTGGCGAAACGTGGGAACGGATGGCGCTGATCAAGGCGCGGCCCGTCGCGGGCGATGCCGCCGTTGGGGCCGCGTTCACCGGGATGGTTCAGCACTTTGCCTACACGCGCCACGCCGGCGGCAACGTCATTCAGCAAATAGGCGTCTTGAAGAAACGCATTGAGCAGGAAGTGGTGCGCGAAGGACAGCTCACGCGCCATGTGAAACTCGGCATCGGCGGCATCCGCGAAATTGAATTCATTGTGCAGTCCTTCCAGGTGTTGCGGGGAGCGCGATTGGCGCAGTTGCGCGACCGTGGCACCCTGCGGACGCTGGCGGCCCTGGTCAGGACGAAAACGCTCGCGGCGGAGGACGCCGCGACGCTGGCCAATGCCTATCGATTCCTGCGCAAGGTCGAGCACCGTCTCCAGATGGAGATGGAATTGCAGACCCACACGATTCCCGATGAAGAACGCGCGCTGTATCGGCTGGCGCGAAGCCTTGGCTTCGACTCGGTGACGAAGTTCCTCGCGGTCCACGAGGCGCACACGTCGGCGGTGCGCAAGATTTACGAGTCGGTGCTGGCAAGCGCCGGCGGCAGTGTGACAAGGGCGACGGAGATGCTGCTGGCCGCCGACGAACTGCCGAAGGCGTTGGCGAGCGCGGGCTTCACGGATGTGCCGGCCGCCGTGAAGGTGGTCGAGAATCTCTGGCACGGGCCGGGGTTCGGACATGTCTCGCAGCGGACGAAGGAATTGTTCGTGCAGGTGTTTGCGACGCTTCTGGGCCTGGCGTCGCAAGTGGCGGACCCCGACGCGGCGCTGGCGCGGTTCGACAAGTTCGTGAACGCGTATGGATCGCGCGGGCTGTTGTACGAGATTTTCGCCGGCAACCCGAAATTGGTCGAGATGCTCATGCGCCTGGGAGACGCGAGCCGGTATCTGAGCGACGCGTTGGCGCGCCAGCCCGAATTGTTCGACGGGATCGTCGGCGGGGCGGTATTGAGCGACCCGAAGAGCTTGCAGCGAATGTATGAGGAGCTGTGCGCCGCGGGGCATGAGGGCGCCGACCCGATGGAAACGGCGCGTCAATGGAAGCGGTCGGAGATGGTGCGGCTTGGAATCGAGGATGTGATGGAGCTGGCGGACATCGAGCAGACCCATGCGGAGATGACGTCACTGGCGGAGACCTGCCTGCGGTTCGCATTCGAGCGGGCCCAATCCGACCTCAAGCTGAACGGCGTGCCCTTCGCGGTGATCGGCGTGGGCAAGTTTGGCGGGATGGAGTTGGGTTATGGCGCGGACCTCGATGTGCTGTTCGTGGGAGGAACCGGCACGGGCGACCAGGCAGAAGCGAGCCGGCTGGCGTCACGCGTGATGGATTTCATGCGCCGGCAAACCAGCGCCGGCAGTCTGTTCGTGGTGGACGCGCGGCTGCGGCCCGACGGCGAGAAGGGAACGCTCGCCAGCTCGCTGGAAGCCCATCGCGACTATTACGGGAAGCGCGCGCAGCTTTGGGAACGGCAGGCGCTGGTCAAGGCGCGGTTTGTGGCCGGCGACGCCCAACTGGGCCGGGATTTCATTCGGATGACGCACGGTTTCTTGTACGGGCGCGCGCTCACCACGGAAGAATTGGAAGAGATCAAGCACATGCGCCACCGCGTCGAGACCGAGCGTGGCGACCAACAACACCCTGATTTGGAGTTCAAGACCGGGCCGGGTGGGTTGATGGACGTGGAATTTTTTACGCAGGCTCTGCAACTTCGCCACGGTCACTCGCACCCGCCATTGCGCATCGCCCACACGCTCGCCGTTCTCAATCGCCTCACGGCGCTGGGCATCCTCGAAGAAGAGCAAACCGCGTTGTTGCGCCACAACTACGTCTTTCTGCGCCGAATCGAGTCCGTCCTGCGCCGGGTCGAGAATGTCAGCGTCTCCAAGATTCCCACCGACGACCGCGAACAACAGCGCCTCGCCAAGCGTCTCGGTTTTCCCACCGCAGCCGAATTCCTCAAGACCTATCGGCATGCGACACAACAAACGCGAACCATCTACAACACCCTTATGGCGACGAAGTAGTCGGGTACAACCATTTCGCCTCGCCAGCGTCAGTCGCAGTCTATATCGGGAAGTGTCCTAATGTGAGTCGAGAGAGGCGACGCTATTGGGTGGATCAGATAGTCAGAGGGCGGGTGTTCGACAAGTCCTGAAGGTGTTGGGGGAGGGCGACGACGGAGCGGCGCGGCTACAACGGCAGGCGGGCCGCTTGCCCTACCATGCGGAGACGGAGCGGCGGGATACCTACACGACAGGCATCCCGCCCTACAAAGCGGACCGCGCTTAGCAAGCGCGGCTACAACAGAGGCGGGCAAGCATTCAATGGGGCGGTGCTACCTCTCACCTTAATCCTTTGCCGCCTCGGCACGACTGGCGGCGTCTCGTCGGACTCGGCTCCCCCCGCAGGGGCGAGGAGACGGACTCGGGATGAACCCTTTGGGGCTCAGGATAAACCCCTCGACGGACTCGGGACAAGCGGGCATCCGCCATTGCAAAAAAGACTAGACAGTGGAGATGTGATTGTGTATAGTCGGGGCTGTTCTTTGAAAACATGGTTAATGGGAAATGGCTGATGGATGGGCGACGGGAAGAACCCCTCACCTTAATCCTTTGCGACCGAGGCACGACGAGGTCGCTCCTCGCGGACTCGGTTCCCCCGTCGGAGTCGGGGCGAGGAGAGGGAGTCCCCCCCGGATATGTAAAATTACCAAACAAAGCCAATTTTTCGGAGTGTTGGACGATGTGGATTAGCTTGAGGGACAATGTGTTAGAAGTCCAAGTGTGCCATTTTGTCACTTGGCTTTGTTTTGCTAAAATTGGCTTTGTTTTGGGGGTTCGACCCCGACTTTAGAGTCGGGGCAGGCACCGGAAACGGGGCAGATTTCGCCATTTCGGCTATGGCGAAGAGGAGAGTTCCAACTCGCGCAGCTTTGGGCCGTAGAGATTGCCGATGCGGGTGCCGGTCGAAAAGATGACGTACACGAAGCCGATGAGGGCGACGAGCAGGGCAATGAACGCGTGAAAATGGCGTTTCTCGAGGCGTTCGAGCGAGGGAGTGTAGGCAATGAGCCCAATCACAGCGGCGACGATGATGACGGCATCCACGCTGGCACGCTGCCAGTAGCTGCCGCCGAGATGCAGCCACATGCCAAATTCATCGAACGTGAGTCCCATGGCGAGGCCGTAGAGCAGGGCGGTGATCTCGGCGGTGCGTCCATCGGGCCGCGCGAAGATGGAATAGCCGCAGACGATCGACAGCAGGAAGATGCCGTAATTGAGATGATGGACATGCGTGCCGCGCACGAAACAGTACAGGTTCGGGCTTTGTCCCGACATGATCAGGAGCACCATGATCCGCGAGATGATGAACGTCATGATGAATCCAAACAACGCCCGGCGGGCGAGTCGGTCGAACGTCTCGGGAGGATGTGTGGTTTTGAAAAACATTATGATCCGCGGAGGCGAGTGGCCATCGAATCAAGCCTGGCCGTTGCCAGTGGATGTCGGTTCAGGCGAAAGACCGGAGAACATCCGAGTTTTCCCCAACACGAAGCAAGCGAATGGCAAACACGAAACCATAATTAGCGCTCCGTATGCGTCAATCGCAATATCGGTCAAGCTGAAAGCCCCCCAATACTGGATATACTCCCAGTTGACGTAGAAGAAGATGGACACCGCGACGAGCGCGGCGGCCAGCCCATACTTCCAAGATGTAGAACGAAACGTCAACGCCATGAATGCTGCCGCAACTAGGGCAACGACGAAAATGAAAGGAATCTCTGCAGTGAACATTACGAATCCAAACAGCGCTCCACTTCGCATGTGTGAAGGAAAAGCGGCCATAATAGCTTTGCTCAGATGAAGCAGCCACCTTGAGTTGGATCCCACGAATAACTGAAGCACAGTGTACAAAACTGAGGTAGCAAAGATCATAACAACCTTTACGATGTTCGTTCGGTGGCGGGTCCGCATGGTCACCATGCTGTTTATCAATTGCCAGTGTACTCCTGCCTCCCTCACGAGGAAAGCCTAAATGCGCATCTGCACGGCTAGCATGAGATTGACGGGGGCAGGGGATTCATGTCAGCCGCTTAACGAGGCCATGCTACTCAAGAATGCGACATTGATTTCGCTTGCGGGTGCGACCGTCGAGCGAGCGGATTTGCGAATCGAAAAGGGTATCATCACGGCGAAGGCAAAGAAGCGCAAAGCCGACGCCGGCGAGACGGCGACTCTACGAGTTTGCCAGCGCGTGCTGGATGGCCGCAAGTTCATCGCGCGTGAGGGGTGGCAGAATGCTGGCGGCAACATTGTGTTCGAGTTGGTCGCGGTTCTTGGCGCCGGGAATTGTCGTGGAGACAGCCGCGTGCGTCAGGACAAACTTCACCGCCAACTCGGCCATGATAAACGCGTATTTCTGGGCGATAGGTTTCAGGCGCTCGACCGTGTCGATGTCGCGCTCGAAATTCTTGCGGTTGTCGCCTTTGAGCCATTTGCCGCGGATGTCGTTGGCGTCAAACTTGTGGTCCTTGGCGAGCTTGCCCGACAATTTGCCCATCGCCAGCGGCCCGCGGGCGATGAAGGCGATGCCCTGCGCGCGACAGTACGGCAGGATGTCCTGTTCGACGTGGGGATCGAGCAGGTTGTAGTTGGACTGCACGGACGCGAGGTGATGGCGTTCGTCAAAGCGCTGAATCATGTCGAAGTCGTTGGTCGAAACGCCATAAAAGCGGATCTTGCCCTGTTTCTGCAACGTCTCGAAGGCGTCGAGGAATTCCGTCCAGCGTTCGGTGCGCCAGAGGTGGCATTGATAGAGGTCGATGCGGTCGGTCTGCAGGCGGTGGAGGCTCGCGTCGCACGCACGCAGGATGTAGTCCTTGGATTCGTTGAATGTGCGCTTGCCTTGGTCGTCGTGCCAGAACCCGACCTTGGTGGCGATGTACTGGCGGTCGCGGTTGCCGACCTCTTTGAGGGCGCGGCCCAGCACCTCCTCACTGTGGCCCCAGCCGTACATGTCGGAGGTGTCGAAGAAATTGATGCCGAGTTCCACGGCGCGCTTGATCGTGGCGACGGATTCCTCGTCGTTGATGCCCGACCAGCCGTCGGGTTGGCCATCGAGCATGATCGCGCCGCCAAATTGCCAGCAGCCCAATCCGATCTGACTGACTCGCCAGCCTGTTTTTCCAAAAGCGCGGTAAACCATTGCGACTTGCATTAACCGATTTGCTCATGCTTGGCAAGAACGCTGGCGCTTGCCGGGCACATCGACTCGCGCGGAGGCTTGTGGGACGTTGCGGGCCGGTGGTAAAATTGGCGCCGGGTTGTGATACGAAATGAATTCGCTGTGGTTGATCATCGGGTCGTTGGCCGCATTTGCCGTGGCGTATCGGTTTTACGGGACGTTTCTGGCGACCAAGGTGGCGATGCTCGATGACAGGCGCACAACCCCGGCCCATCGGCTGAACGACGGCGTTGATTATCACCCGACGAACCGGCTCGTGCTGTTTGGCGTGCACTTTGCGGCGATTGCCGGGGCTGGGCCGTTGGTCGGACCCGTCCTGGCGGCGCAATGGGGATATGCACCGGGGTTTATCTGGATTGTCATCGGCGCGTGCCTGGCGGGCGCGGTACATGATTTTGTCACCTTGCTCGCATCGGTGCGGCAGGACGGGCTGTCGCTTCCCAAGATTGCCCGCAGCAATATCGGACCGTTTGCGGGCGTTGCCACATCCATAGCCACGCTCTTTATCCTCATCACCATCCTGGCGAGTAGCGGCGTCGTGGTGGTCAACGCGCTGAGCGAGAGCGCCTGGGGAATGTTCACGATCGTGGTGACGATCCCGGCAGCGCTCATGACGGGTTTCTGGATGTACAAGGTCCGGCCCGGTAAGATCGCCGAGGCATCTGTAATTGGTGTGACCATAGTCATGCTCGGCGTGCTCCTCGGCAAACCGTTTGCTGACTCCGGGTTGTCGCACTGGCTGCTGTTGGACAAGCCGACGTTGTCACTGATCCTGCCGATCTATGCGTTTATTGCCTCGATTCTGCCCGTGTGGGTGCTGATGTGTCCGCGGGACTATTTGAGTTCGTACATGAAGATCGGGGTGATGGTGGTATTGGCGGTGGGGATTTTCCTGGCGCACCCGACGTTGAAGATGCCGGCCACAACTCCATTCCTCAGTGGCGGGCCCGTGGTTTCCGGCCCGGTCTGGCCGTTCGTGTGCATCGTCATCATGTGCGGCGCGTTGTCAGGGTTCCACTCGCTGATTGCGTCGGGGACGACGCCGAAAATGCTCAATCGGGAATCCGACATCAAGGCGATCGGGTACGGCGCGATGGTGGTGGAAGGATTTGTGGCCGTGATCGCGCTGATCGCGGCCTGCGTGCTGCCGCCCGGCGATTATTTTGCCATCAATATGAGCCAGGACAAGCCGGCCCAGAAGGCGGCGTATGCGCAGATGGTACAGGCGGCGCAGTCCGACCATGGTTGGGATTTGTCGCCGAAGGAATTGCCCGAGTTGGAGCGGCAAACGGGTGAGAAACTGGTCGGACGGGTGGGCGGGGCGGTGACGCTGGCGGTGGGCATGGCGGCCATCTTCTCCCGATTTCTCAAGGGGCTGATTGGGTACTGGTACCATTTCGTCATCATGTTCGAGGCATTGTTCATCCTGACACTGCTGGAAACGGGGACGCGCGTGGCGCGATTTGTGTTTCAGGAGAACCTGGCAGCGGTTTCGCGACGCGCGAAGATCACGGGCAAGCCACACTGGGGGCTGAACATTGCCATGAGCTTCGTGACGTGTGGCGCGTGGGGTTACCTGTTGTATACCGGCAACATCAACACGCTGTGGCGGATGATGGGCATCTCGAATCAGTTGCTGGCGCTGATCGCGCTGGCCGTGGGGACGACCTACCTGCTCAATCACGCCCCGAAGCGAAGGTATGCATTGTGCACGGGCATTCCGTTTGTGTTCACCGTCATCACGGTGTTGACGGCCGGCGTGGAGAGCGTATGGGGCTGGTGGCGCAAGATCCCCACGGCGGCGCCAGCGGAGCGATTCTCACTGGAACTGATGTGCTGGCTGGCATCGATCATGTTGGTCCTGAGCTGTGTGATCGTGCTTGACGCGATGCGCAAATGGAAGAGCATCCTGTCGACCCCGGTCACGCCCGCCACACCGGCTGTGGTCACTGAAACAGCCTGACGCCGCGCTTCTTGACTGCGCAGATCGAACGTCCTGGGCTGCACGCACTGGACTCGGCCAGCCGCGCCCGACAATCTGGCAGAAACGCCGCCTGATAGTCCGGCGTAGCTTACAATTGTGATAGGATGAAGCATCTTCAAAGGAGGTAACAATGAGGCTACCAGCAGAGGATCGATACAAACTGCAATACCAAGAAATCGGCAACTTGGTGCGACACTACAGCACTACTCGATCAGCTCTCACATCGTTCTTGGCGACTGTCGGGTTAGCCGCCTTTGCAAACTACCATTCGAGCGAAAAACACCTGTTCCTCTTCTCACTAGTCGGAAACTTTATGCTCGTAGCTGCCCTGCTGGCGTGTGTTCATTTCTCCTACCAATGTGAGCGTGCCAATCTTTACGCGAGGACTCTCTGGAATTGGTTCTCTGGCAAGGAGCAGGAGGAGCCAGCATCGTTTGCCGATTACCATCCCCCAAAGATGCCGCTTGTTGTCGAGATGTTGAAAGACGGAATGAACTGGTTGTGCCTTTTAGGCATCGTGAGTTTTGTTCTTGGCTTCCATTATTCAACTTGAAACAATCGCTCGACGCGGTCTGAAGAGGGTAGGATTGATGACATGAAGCAAAGTGTTATTCATCGGGAATCTTATATGCGGGATGGCGTTACCTACGAGATTCGTGTGGTGAAAGAGGGGGGAGGACTGTGGGGTAGGTGGACTTGTACCGATTGTAGCGACGACGGCGAGAGCAGCAAGAAGTGCTTAAGCGTTGAAGACGCGGTGGCAGTGGCCAAATCAAATCTTCGTCTTCACCACATCAGAAACCACCAGTGAGTTTTTATTTAATCGGGACGATCTGGATCAAGGGAATCGGTCGAAAGGAGAAGCCACATGAGTGACATGAACGACTACTTCAATCGCAATCAGGGATTCTACACAGCTCTCGGCAACATGGCGGCTATTAGCCAAAGGTCTCGACTTCTGGCAGCTCAGCGAGAACAGATCGCTGCTATCGAAAGCCAGAATGCCGGAATTCAGAGCCTCCAGCGCACCGCAGCAGAGCAGCTTGAGCTTGAGAGACGCCGCGTGCACTTGGAGGAACTTCGAGCCAATGCCGAGGCTGAGGAGCGGGCCTTACGGCAAGAACAATTGGACAAACTTAGGGAAATCCGCAATGTCATGGCCGATACTGCCATCGCCTTTGAGCAACTGAAGAAGCAGTATACATGAACATCTTGCTGACTCGTTACCTTGCCATATTCCAAGCGCGTGTGAGCGTCTTGAGTGCTTGCAGCGATGTTTTCACTGAGCTTTCGGATATGAAGGAATTCCGAAAGCTTAAAGGCGAGATTGAGGAATTCATCCAAATTCAGCATCAGAAGCATGGCGTACCGGCTGACCCGTCGGAGTTGGTATCGCGGGAGACGGATCAAATTGAAAGAGCACTCGAAACCACAGACCATCTGTGACCTGCACCCGTTGCCAAGACTCACCCAAGATTCTGTCCAGTCAACGGGTGCAGGTCACAGCTGGTCTGTGGTTTCGAGTGCTCTTTCAATTTGATCCGTCTCC
>PLTX01000015.1 GCA_003164675.1 Verrucomicrobiota bacterium
CCACCGATCCCGATGGCTGTCGATTGGCCGATGCCGCGCTGCGTCAATTGATACACAGCTTCATAGGTCAATGTTCCTGAGCGGGAAACAATGCCGACCGATCCCTCTTTGTGAATGCGGCCCGGCATGATGCCCACCTTGGCCTTGCCGGGCGAAATGACGCCGGGGCAGTTGGGACCGAGCAACCGCGTCTTCGAGTTCTTGAGCTTGGCCCACACCTTCACCATGTCCAGTGTCGGAATGCCCTCGGTGATGCAGACGATCAGCGGAATCCCCGCGTCCTCTGCCTCAAGAATCGCGTCCGCGGCAAACGGAGGCGGAACAAAAATCATCGTTACGTTTGCGCCGGTCTTTTCCACGGCATCCGACACAGTATTGAAGACCGGCCAGCCCTCATGTGTCGTCCCGCCCTTGCCCGGAGTTACTCCGCCGACAACTTTCGTGCCATACTCCGCGCAGCTCATGGCATGGAAAGTGCCTTCCTTGCCCGTAATTCCTTGAATAATGAGTCGAGTGTTCTTGTCAACCAAAACAGCCATGCTATGCCCCCACGCTCACTGCTTTTACTACCAAATCCGCAGCTTCCTTCATCGTTTCGCCCACCAGAAAATTGAGCCCTGAAGTCTTGAGAATTTTCCGGCCTTCCTCAACATTCGTCCCTTCAAGCCGCAACACGATCGGAACACTGATCTTCAAGTTGCGCGCCGCCGCCACCACTCCCGCGGCCAGGCGATCCACGCGCAGAATGCCACCGAAGATGTTGATGAAGATGGCCTTCACGTTCGCGTCAGAGAGCAGAATGTCGAACGCGTGCTCGATCTGCTCCTGGCTCGCGCTGCCGCCCACATCAAGAAAATTCGCAGGATTGCCGCCGGCGAACTTGATGATGTCCATCGTCGCCATCGCCAGGCCTGCGCCGTTGACCATGCAGGCAATGGTGCCGTCGAGACCGATGTAATTGAGGCCGAACCTGCTCGCCTCGACCTCACGCGGGTCTTCCTCGTTGAGGTCGCGCATGGCCTGGATGTCCTTGTGGCGGTACAGGGCATTGTCGTCGAAATTCATCTTGGCATCGAGCGCGAAGACCCGGTCGCGCTGGTCGACGATCAGCGGGTTGATCTCGATGAGCGACGCGTCGGTCTCGATGAACGCCCGATAGACGTTGAGGATCAAATTCACCGTCGCCTGCAGATGGGGGCCGCCAAGACCGAGCGCGTAGGCAATCTTGCGCGCCTGGTACGGTTGCGCGCCGATGGCCGGGTCCACCGGTTCTTTCAGGATCTTCTCCGGGGACTTCGCTGCGACGGCTTCGATATCGACTCCGCCTTCGGTGCTGGCCAGAAACGACGGACGCGCCAGCGAACGGTCGATCAAAATGCTCAGGTAGAACTCGCGTTTCGGGATGCTGCCAGCTTCGATCAACACCTTGCGCACTTGTTTGCCAAGCGGACCGGTCTGGTGCGTGACCAACACTTTCCCGATGAGCTCGCGTGTCGCTTTTGCCGCTTCTTCGGGGGTCTTGACCATCTTGATGCCGCCGGCCTTGCCGCGGCCACCCGCATGAATCTGTGACTTGACGGCGATGACGTCGGTCGTTAGCGAGCGCGCGATCGATTCGGCTTCCTTGGGGGTGGACGCGACGCCGCCATCGGCGACGGGGACACCGTAGCGGCGAAAAATCTCCTTGGCTTGGTATTCGTGGATGTTCATAAACGGATTGGCTCCGGCTCACCGCTGGTCGATGTCGCCACGCACATTATGGGCCACCGCGATTCCTTCCAGACCTTTTGAAACAACCGTCATGCTTTTTTATCGCCCAGAGCCGTTGACCTGACTAGTGGAGGATGCCACGCGCTCACTGCTGCGCGTCTCACGCATCGCATGGTTAATCTATGGACGGTGGTGCGTAGCGTCAACGGAAAAGTCGAACGGTCGGGCCCGTTCACATAAAACGCTTCGGACGAGTCCATTTCCCTTGAAATCGGATGTCGTTTCGTGCGACGTTGCCCGTCGAAACAAGGAGGAATGGTTTTGCGTCGGTCGGTACGATCACTATCGCTCATCATCGGTGTTGCCATGCTCGCTCTAACGGGCAAGATATTGGCGCAACCGAGTGCTCTCAGGGCCTACCGTTTCGGCAACACGTACTATGTTCCGGTGAGCGATGTCGCCAGTTACTACGGACTCGGTCGTGATGATCGCGAGCTGGTGAATCGGGCCGAATTCAAGACCAGCTTCGGGCATCTGGAGGTGGAAGGGGACCGCCGCGACATACTGGTCAACGGCGTGACTCATTGGCTGTCGGCGCCAATCCTGGAGGCGCGAGGCCGACTCTGGATTTCCGAACTGGACATTCTCAAGACCCTGGATCCCGTGCTGCGGCCCGGACGATTGCGGAAGGCGGGAACGTCAATCCGCACCGTGGTCATCGACCCTGGCCATGGCGGCAGCGACCGGGGCACGCGCGGGCGTTTCAGTTTGGAAAAGGAGATGACGATCGACGTGGCCAAACGGGTCAATCGCGACCTGATCGGAAACGGTCTGCGCGTATTGCTGACACGCACGACGGACGAAACGGTCGCGTTGGAAGACCGTGTGGAATTTGCCCACATGAAGGGGGCCGACCTGTACGTGAGCATCCATTTTAATTCGGGAGGATCGGCCGAGGGGATCGAAACCTATTGCACGGCGCCGGCCGGGGCGAGTTCGACCGCGAACTTCAGCGGGAGCGGCGGCGACCGCGATACAGGCGGTGGCGACCGCGATACAGGCGGTGGCGACCGCAGCGCGGTGACCAACAATCGTTTTGACGGCCAGAATGTGTGGCTGGCACATTGCGCCCAGAGGTCGTTGCTGCAGGCCACGGGCGCGATGGATCGCGGGGTGCGGCGCTCGCGTTTCTACGTGCTTCGCTATGCCGACTGTCCCGCGATTCTCATCGAAGCCGGTTTTCTGTCGAGCCCGACGGAAGAAAGGCGCATCCTGCGCAGTGACTACCGCGACACGCTGGCCAGGGCCATTGCCGATGGGATTCTAACGTACAAGAAGACAGTGGACTCGCATTAGGTGGCATGGCGCTCATTTTACGCACGGCATTGCGCTTGCCGCCCGGCCAATTGGGTTTAAGAGTATCTTGTAGAGGAGGGAGACGTCATGAAACGAATTATCGCTGTCGTCCTGGTGATGCTGGCTTCCGCGTGCAGCTACAGCCATATCGGGCTGGCGATCGGGACATTCAGCCGCCCCACGCCGCCGGTTGGCGCCGGTTCGCTGGAAGGCCAGGCCGGTCCGCTGGTGTTGCAGATCAGCCGGCATCTTGACACGGTTGTTAGCGGACCTGACAGTGAAGAAGATCAAACGCTCATCCTGCAGGTGCATGGCTATTATCTCAACCAGCGACTGGCCATCCCCTCGGACAGCGTCATGCCTGAGTTCACCGCCACTCGGTTCGGACCGACTTCGAAGGGCGGGACCTTCAACGGCTACCTCATCATCAAAAAAATCACACCAGACAGGGTCGAGGCGTATCTCTATCTGGACGTCACCGCCAGTACTGCCTCCGGTAAGTACACGCAAACCGCCAAATACCGAGGCAACTATACGTTTCGACATGGCGACGAGGATACCGCACAGCCATCCCCCAATTGATTAGTAGGACCATCACGCAACCATCCTCAACGCATACATTGTCGTCTGCAGCGAGACGCCATGTTCAGTTCGGGTTCGGGGGGTTGTAGCGAGTCCGTCGGTTGCTTGAATGCCGTCCCGCCGTTGACACACCCGCATGTGCGTGATAGTTTTGCCCGCTCTTGGCGGGGCGAACATGACGGAAACCCAAGCTAACTATAAAGAAACGCTGAACCTTCCGCAGACGGACTTCCCGATGAAGGCCAATCTGCCGCAGCGCGAGCCCGAGATGTTGGCCCGCTGGGAGCAGAGCAAGCTCTACGAGAGAATCATGGCCGCCCGTCGTGACGCGCCGCTGTTCGTGCTGCATGACGGCCCGCCGTTTGCCAATGGCGATGTGCATATCGGAACCGCCCTCAACAAGATCCTCAAGGATGTCGTCGTCAAGTTCAAGACGATGCGCGGGTTTCGCGTGCCGTACGTGCCGGGCTGGGATTGTCACGGGTTGCCGATCGAATTCAAGGTCACGCAGGAAATGCGAAAGGCGGGCGATACCGCTTCGGATGCGGTGACGATCCGCAAGGCATGCGAGGCTTACGCGCACAAATATATCGACATCCAGCGCAAGCAATTCAAGCGGCTCGGTGTGCTGGGTGATTGGGATAATCCGTACCTGACGCTTGACAAGGGATATGAGGCCGACGAACTGCGCCTGTTCGCGGACATGGTGGAGAGCGGCTATGTTTATCGTGGCCAAAAACCCATTTACTGGTGCGCGACTTGTCGCACGGCACTGGCTGAAGCGGAAGTGGAATATGCCGACGAGGTTTCGCCGTCCGTGTATGTGAAGTTTGCCGTCAAAGGCCGCGACAAGGAGTTCGCGGTCATCTGGACCACAACCCCGTGGACATTACCCGCGAACCTCGCGATTGCGGTGAAACCCGATTTGACGTACGTGCGCGCGCGAACATCCGCGGGTGAAGTGTGGATTCTTGCGGAAGGTCTTGTGGAGCGGGTGGCGCAGGCGTGTGGCGTCGAACTGGTCGTGCAACAGAAAGTCCCGGGCAGCGAACTCGAGGGATTGGTGACGCGCCATTCATTCATGGAACGCGATTCGCCCATCATCCTGTCGCCCTACGTGACGTTGGAGCAGGGCACGGGGTTGGTGCATACCGCACCCGGGCACGGCGCTGAGGACTATGAGATTGGCCGGAAATACGGTCTCGAGGTACTGGCGCCTGTCGATGATGGCGGTGTATTCACGAAGGAAGCCGGACGATTCGCGGGTCAATTCGTATTCAAAGCCAATAGGTCCATTGTTGATCACCTGCAGGTGATCGGCGCGCTGGCCGGGCGCGCCGAGGTGAAGCATTCCTATCCACATTGCTGGCGCTGTAAGAATCCGATCATCTTCCGCGCGATGGAACAGTGGTTTGTCGCCCTTGACCATCGTGATTTGCGGCGTCGTGCGCTGGATGAAGTGCGCAAGGTGGCATGGGTGCCGAAATGGGGTCAGAACCGCATCGCGGGCATGATCGGGCAACGACCTGATTGGTGCATCTCGCGGCAACGCACATGGGGTGTGCCGATCCCGGCGTTCTATGACGCCCAAGGCCAGCCGATTCTCGATGCGCAGATTGTTCGCGGTGCTGCCGACCTGATCGAGAAGCAGGGGTCGAACGTGTGGTTTGAGAAATCCGCTTCCGATCTCTGGACGCTCTTGAAGCCCAAGGATTGGAAGGACGGCGAAGCTGTCACCAAATCCAACGACACGTTGGATGTGTGGATTGATTCGGGCTCGTCATCGCGCGCGGTGTTGATGCGGCGGCCGGAATTGAGCCATGGCGCAGGCCCAACACAACGCGAAGGGTGGCAAGCGGACATGTATTTCGAAGGCAGCGACCAGCATCGCGGCTGGTTCCAGTCTTCGCTCATGCTTTCGCTCGCAGGCAACGGAGTCGCCCCGTTCAAAACAGTAGCGACCCACGGTTTTATTGTGGTGCATGTCGAAGAGACAGGCCGCAAGCAGAAGATCTCGAAGTCGGCAGGCAAGCCGGCAAACTCCGAAGGTTATGTGAAGAGGTTCGGAGCCGATGTATTGCGGCTGTGGGTGGTCTCGGAGGACTATCAGGGGGATGTTCCGCTCTCCGATGAAATCTTCGAGCGCATCTCCGAGACGTATCGCAAGGTTCGCAACACGCTACGCATCCTGCTGGCGAACATTCATGATTTTGATCCCGCGAAACATGCGGTGCCGCACGAGAAACTGGCGGAGATTGATCGGTGGTTGGTGTCCCGGCTGCAGGCGCTGGTTGCCGATGTGACCGACGCATATGAGAGCCTGGAATTCCACCGCGTGTACCATTTGGTGAACGCCTTCTGCGCGGTGGAAATCTCGTCATTTTACGTTGACGTAATGAAAGACCCGTTGTATACGCTTGCGCCCGATTCGGCGGACAGGCGCTCGGCGCAGACCGCGATTTTTGAGACGGTGGCGACGCTGGCGAAGTTGATCGCGCCCGTCATGCCGTTTACCGCGGACGAAGTGTGGGGTTTCCTGCCGGGGCGCGAGACGGAGTCGGTGCACCTGGCGAAGTTCCCCGCGGCGGATGCCGGGCGGCGCGACGCGGAACTCGAGGCGCGCTGGGAGCGGTTGTTGATCGTGCGCCGGGTGGCGTCGCTGGAATTGGAAAAGGCGCGGCAGGCGGGGCAGATCGGCAAATCGCTCGAAGCACAGGTGGAAATCGAGCCGGATAGCGGGGCCACCTACGGGTTGCTGAAAGCGCTCGGGCCGACGCTGGAAGCCGTGTTGATTGTGTCACAGGTTCGTGTGGGCCAACCAACGGGCAGCGACCTGCGCGTGAAGGTCAGCCGGGCGACGGGAGTGAAGTGTGTGCGTTGCTGGCGGTGGACGGAGGACGTCGGGATGGACGCCGCGCATCCCGGGTTGTGCGGGCGCTGTACGGACGTGGTCAAAGCGCTGGCGTGAAAATTGCGGCAGGATGGGAAAACTTTATGAAGAAGCAGTACAAGAAGGCCGGGTCGGGTAAACCAAAAGTCAGTTCAGGGAAGGGAACAATGGGGATGGCCAAAACGGGTCAGAAATCCAAAGTTGAGGCGGTGGCCAAACCGAAGGCAACGCGGGTCCAAGCGAACCAGGCGAAAGCAGAAGCCGCCGTTGCGGAAGCGGAGTTGAACCGACCGCCAAAGACGTTGAAGCTTTCCAAGGAAGACGCGACCAAGTTCAGGAAGTTGCTGCTCGATTTGCGCGATCATCTGATCGACGGCGTCAGTTTCCTCGCCAGTGATAATCTCAAGCGCTCGCACCGTGATGCCTCCGGCGAATTGAGCGGGTACAGCCTGCACATGGCCGACGCGGGCACGGACAATTTCGACCGCGAGTTTGCGCTGAGCCTCGTTTCCAACGAGCAGGAAGCCCTGTATGAAATCGAAGAAGCCCTGAAGCGGCTTGACCAAAACACCTACGGGATCTGCGGCAATTGCGAAAAGCCCATTCTGAAGGCGCGGCTGGAGGCCGTGCCCTTCGCGCGGTTGTGCGTGCACTGCCAGTCCACGGTAGAAAAAGATCCCCGCCGGCCCGTCGCGCAAGGACCGATGTTCACCGAGTCCGCGGAGGAAGAGGGCGGCGAGGCAGAGGAGGCCGAGGAGTAGGACGCGAGGCGCCCCTATGCAATGGGTCGCACTTATCGCCGTCGCGATTGCCGCACTCGACCAGTTCACCAAGTGGGTCGTTGTGCGCTTTATCAGCCCGGAAGAGACTCGCGTTGTCATCGCGGGCTTCTTCAGTCTTGTCAACTGGCGCAATACCGGTGCCGCATGGGGTATCTTTCAGCATTATAATCTGCTGCTAACGGTGGTCTCGCTGTTGACGGTGCTCGTGCTCTGGTTGTTCCGTCATTCCTTCTCGCTGGGGCGTCCGGGCCCGCGCCTGGCCCTCGGTCTGATTGCGGGGGGGATCGTCGGCAACCTGATCGACCGCGTTCGCGTCGGCTCCGTGATCGACTTTCTCTACTTCTCCATCGGGCGGTATCACTGGCCGGCGTTCAACGTCGCCGACAGCTCGATCTGTGTCGGTGTGGGATTGTACATCATCCTGTCGTGGCGGGCGGGTGGTTCCACGGAAAAACACCACGCCGCGATCTCCTCGTAGGGAGCGCTCGTCGCGCCCTACAAATCATACGTAGTCCGCTTCCGTCGGTCGAACCTGGCCAACTGGCGGCAGCCACTTCGCTTCAGAAAAGTTTCGACCTCCGCGAGCTTCAATCCAACCTGATCGGGCGCGTGCGCGTCGGAGTTGACGGTCAGCGGGATGCCAAGCGCCAGTGCTTGTTCGGCGATTGGCAGGGCCGGATACGGCTGCGGTACGGGGAGTTCGGGATGTCGATAGCCGGACGTGTTGATCTCCATGCTGATGTCCGCTGCCTTGATCTCCTCCAACGTGCGCGTGATATCCTCGGCCTCGCGCTCGCCGGGCAGGCAACCCGAGCGTTTGGTCACGTCAAAGTGGGCGACGATGTCGCACAGGCCGTTCCGTACCATCCGCCGCATCAGATCGAAATAGCGCGCGTAGAGCTTGTGCGGGTCTCCGTTGTAATTGCGCGGCCAGGAGCTCTCGCGGCATTCCTTGTCGAGGAAGTGGATCGAGCCGATCACGTAATCCCACGGATATTTGGCCAGTTGTTGTTCCAGGTAGTCTTCGAGCCCCTCGATGTAATCCATTTCCAACCCGAGCATCACATCGATCTTGCCCCGGTAACGGAATCGCAGGTCGGTCACGCGTTCGACGTAGTAGTCGATTTCCGCCTCGTTCATGCGCACGTTGGCGCTGCGGCCGCCGGGGAGGGGATTGTGGTCGGAAAACCCGATTTCGCGCAGGCCGAGTTCGATCCCGCGCTCGATGTAATCTTCCATCGGCCCCGCAGCGTGTTTGCACAACGGCGTGTGCAGGTGATAGTCGCACTGGATGGACATGGCCGTTGACTGTACCGGCGGAGCGCCGCGTTGACAATGACTTTGGCGGCTTCTACTATGCGCGCCGCATGGAAACCCCCATCGTCTTCGAGTCCAAGGGTCAACAGGTTGTCGGCATCCTGCATGTGCCCGAGGGACGTGGTCGTTTTCCCGCCGCGCTATTGCTCCACGGCTTCACCGGCACAAGGGTCGAGCCTCACCGCATGTTCGTGAAGATCTCCCGCGCGCTGGCCGAGCATGGTATTGCCAGTTTGCGGTTCGATTTCCGCGGATCGGGCGACAGCGCCGGTGATTTCGAAGACATGACGATCCGCTCGGAGGTGGTGGATTCCATCGAAGCGATCCGATTTCTGGCGCAACACAAGCGTGTCAACTCGCGGTGCCTGGCTCTCATCGGCATGAGCATGGGCGGCGCGGTCGCGGCGCATGTCGTCGCCCGCGAGAAACGCCGCATCAAATCGCTGGTGCTTCTGGCGCCGGTGGCCGAAGGCGAGGGGATTCTGGACGAGTTGTCGACACCCGACGCCGTTTCCTCGCTGGCGGAGACGGGCATCACGGATCACGACGGCAATCTGGTGGGGGTCGCGTTCATCCGCCAATTCGCCGAAATGAAGCCGCTGCGCGAGGTGGTGAAATGCCAGTGCCCCGTGCTGCTGATTCATGGATCGAAAGACCAGACTGTCCCCGCTCACCACACCGACCTGTACGAGCATGCGCTGCAAACTCACAAGCGCGTCGTCAAAAAAGTCATTATCCCCAGCGCCGACCACACCTTCAACAAGCACATCTGGGAATCCCGCGTCATCACCGAAACCGTCGACTGGTTCGGCGAGACGATGTGACAGGGTTGCCCGAGCGCGACTTACGACCCTTGGGGAAGTTCGTCCTCCGTCATCGCGAACCATAACGAGTCCGCCCATTCGCCGTCGATGAAGCGATCGCGCAGACACTCGGCTTCGTTTCGCATACGAAGCTTTGTGAACAGGCGCACCGCAGCCTCATTCCGACTGTCGCATGTGGCGACCACTCGATGCAGCCCAATGTCTCGCAGGCAAAACGAAAGCATTCCGTGAAAGGCTTCAAGACCGAGCCCCTGGCGCTTGAACTCGTTATTGATCTGGATTCCAAGAGACGCTTGCTGACGATGTGAGTCGACATACCTCATCCACGCCACGCCGATCAGTTTCTGGCTGTCTCGAAGCACGATTCCGAGAGTGAGCTGGCCCGAGGTGTCCGACAGTTTGTCCTTCGCCACCCGCTCCAGCCAGAGCTTGACCTCGGTTTCGTCCATGGGAGGGCGTTCTTCGTACCGAAAGGTTTCCAGGTCCGACAGGATTTCGAGCACGTCTGAAAAATCTTCCAATTGCAACCTGCGCAGGATCAATCGAGGTGTTTCGATCGGGAGCGGCAGGGCGGAGCTTCCCTGGTCGCCACTCCGTGGGACGATGACATCCTCGCCACAGAATGGGCAGGGTTGCGCGCTGCCGGCGCAGTCCTCCATGTACTCCACGGAATTGCCGCACTTCGGGCAGGAAAAAGTGATGTAGGTTTGCTCGTCCACGTTCCGCTCCAGCTGGTCTCGATTGTTCATGATGCCCAAGAACCGATGGTTGGGTCAAGTGCGTATCCTGTGGCGGGCAGGCTTTCGAGTGTGCTAAATTTACTCCCTGTGTCCTTCGAACTGGTCAGTAAATACAAGCCGCGCGGGGACCAGCCCCAGGCGATCAAGGTGTTGACCGAATCGCTGCGGGCGGGCAACCGTTACCAGACGCTCCTCGGCGTCACCGGCAGCGGCAAGACATTCACGATGGCCAATGTCATCCAGCAATTAGACCGGCCTACGCTCGTGATCTCGCATAACAAGACGCTGGCCGCCCAACTGTTCAGCGAGTTCAAGCAGTTCTTCCCGCACAACGCGGTCGAGTATTTCGTCAGCTACTACGATTACTACCAGCCCGAAGCCTACATCCCGCAGACCGACACGTACATCGAGAAGGACGCCAGCATCAACGAGCAGATCGAGAAGCTGCGGCTCTCGGCCACGAGTTCGCTCTTGTCGCGGCGCGACGTGATCGTCGTCGCCAGCGTCTCGTGCATCTACGGATTGGGGTCGCCCGAGGACTACTTTGAAATGATGGCGCTGCTGACGGTCGGCAATGAAATGTCGCGCGACGATCTCCTGCGCAAGCTGGTCGACATGCAGTACAACCGCAACGACGTCGAATTCACCCGCGGCAACTTTCGCGTGCGCGGCGACACGGTGGAGGTTTGCCCGAGCTACACCGAGGATGCGGTGCGCGTCGAGTTTTTTGGCGACCGTGTCGAGCAGATCACGCGGTTTGAGCCGCTCACCGGGCACAAGATCGAATCGGTCAACACCTTCTCCATCTATCCTGCCAAGCATTGGGTCATGCCGTACTCGAAAATCGCCCGGGCGCTCGATGCGATCAAGGCCGAGATGAAAGAGCGCGTCGCGTGGTTCGAGTCGCAAAACAAACTCGTCGAAGCCCAGCGGATTCACTCGCGCACCACGTACGACCTCGAAATGCTCAAGGAGATGGGCTTTTGCGGGGGCATCGAGAATTACTCGCGCCACTTGAGCAACCGCGCGGCGGGGGAGCGGCCATTCACGCTCATGGATTTCTTCCCGAAGGATTACCTGCTGCTCATCGACGAATCGCACGTGACCGTGCCACAAGTCGGCGGGATGTACGCCGGTGACCGCTCGCGCAAGACCACGCTGGTCGAACACGGATTCCGCCTGCCATCGGCGCTGGACAATCGGCCCCTGAACGCGACGGAGTTCGATAGCCTGATTGGGCAATGCGTTTATATGTCCGCCACGCCGGGGTCATACGAACTGGAGCGTAGCGCGGTGGTTGCCGAGCAGATTATCCGTCCGACCGGCCTCGTGGATCCACCGGTAACCGTGAAGCCACTCAAAGGCCAGATCGACGATCTGATCGAGCAAAGCCGCGCCCGCGCCGAGAAACACGAACGTGTCCTTGTGACCACGCTGACCAAACGCACCGCTGAGGACCTGGCGGACTATTTGCGCGAAGTCGGCATCCGCGTGAAATACCTGCACAGCGAAATCGACACCATCGAGCGCGTGGAGGTGTTGCGCGGCCTGCGGGCCGCCGATTTTGATGTATTGGTCGGGATCAATCTGCTGCGCGAGGGCCTCGATCTACCCGAGGTGTCGCTCGTGGCCATTCTCGACGCCGACAAGGAAGGCTTCCTGCGCAGCGCCACGTCGCTCATCCAGACCGCAGGCCGCGCCGCCCGCCACATCAACGCTGAAGTCATCCTCTACGCCGACGTGATGACCGATTCGATCAAGAAGTTCATTGCGACGACGGACTATCGCCGCGGCAAACAGCTCGCATACAATCAGGAGCACAACATCACGCCCAAGAGCGTGAAACGTGAATTGCAGCTCAGCCTTGCCGAATTGACGAAGGCGCGTGAGGTGGAGGCCTCGGTAGTCCGCGAAGCGCCCGGCGGATACCGTACCGCTGAGTTGCTCCGTGAATTGGAAGAAGAGATGCTGGAAGCAGCCGAGAACCTCCAGTTTGAAAAGGCCGCCATCCTGCGCGACCAGATTGCCGAGTTGAAGCAGGAAGGCAGGTCGGAGCGCGAGGGGGCGCCTCCCATAAAGCGGCAGGTGAAATACGACCGCAAGTTGAAGGTGAATGTGGTAAAGAAAGCCCGGCCAGCGAGGACCCGATGATTACTCTCCCACGAGAATTCATCCAGAACATAGTGCGCGCGGCGCTCGCCGAGGACATCGGCGCGGGTGACATCACGACCGAAGCCGCGATCCCCGCCGACCAGCGCGCGGAAGCCTATATCGTCGCCAAGGAGCCCTGTGTCGTGGCGGGCTTGCCGTTGGTGGAAGCGGTGTTTGCGCAAATCGACACGGCGGTTATCGTCAAGTTGTTGGTTGGGGAAGGTGACCCTGTGGAGCAGGGGACGCGAGTGTGTGTCCTCACCGGCCCCGCTCGGGGAATCCTGACCGGCGAGCGCACGGCGCTGAACTTCCTGCAGCGGCTTTCCGGAATCGCGACGCTTACGCGTCAGTTTGTTGATGAGATCGAAGGCACGAAGGCCAAAATTCTGGACACGCGCAAGACCACGCCCACGTTGCGTGTGTTGGAGAAATACGCGGTAGCGGTCGGCGGGGGCACCAATCACCGCATGGGTCTCTACGATGCCGTCATGATCAAGGACAATCACCGCGTCATTCTCGCCCGGCTCGGTCCAAAGGCCCTTGGTGATGCCGTCGCGGCGGCGCGCAAGAATCATCCGACGGCCCCCATCATCGTTGAAGCCGACACGTTGGAGCAGGTCGAAGAAGCGCTGGCCACCGGCGCCAACCACATTCTATTGGACAATATGACGCCAGACGAGCTTCGCGAAGCCGTCGCACTCGTGGCCGGCCGCGCCAAGACGGAAGCCAGCGGCGGCGTCACGCTCCATACCGTCCGCGCCATCGCCCAAACCGGAGTCGATTACATCTCGGTCGGTGCTCTCACGCATTCGGCGCGAGCGGTGGATTGTTCGCTGGAGATGTTGAACGAGCTCCAATAGCATGAAAGATCACGTGGCATTTCGATGCGAACGAAATGGATAGATAGACTGCCCGACTACTTGGATGAATCGATATTCGCCGAACTTTGTCGGATCGCAAAGTCTTTGGGCAGACCGCTCACTATGGACGACCTCAAGTCCGCTAGGGTGTCGTATGGCTTGCTGAAGAAGCGATACGGTGGTCTGCGGCAGGCATTGAAGTTAGCTGGACAAGACGCCCCTGAATTCCATAGGAGCGTTCGAGATGAGGATCTGCTGCGAGAACTCGAACGTGTGTGGGATTCAGTTCTTGCAAAGGAAGGCCGACGCCCGTTTAAGGATGACCTGTCCAGGTATGGAGCGAAGTATTCGTATGGGCCTTATTACCGCAGGTGGGGTTCTTGGATAAGGGCGTGCGAGGCAGTTCTGGAATGGTCGGACAAGAAGGCAATATTGGGTGAGCAACTAACGAGCGCGGAGCCGGGTATTCCAAGGAGTCCTCGCAAAAAAACAAAACGAGCCATCCCTCTCCGGCTTCGGTACGAAATCCTCAAGCGGGATAATTTCAGATGTACCAATTGTGGGCGAAGCCCATCGAATACACCTAGCCTTATACTCCATGTCGATCATTTCACTGCGGAGTCAAGAGACGGTCCGACTACGAAGGAGAATCTCCGCACTCTATGCGATGACTGCAACTTGGGAAAGGGTGACTTGGACGAAGGGCCTACACGCGCATAGTTTTTTCTCGTCTTGCGATGCAAACAAGCACGGCAATCTTGGAGGCGTTTTATCAGGCGGCGGGGCAGTTCGTGCGGGCCGATGATCTGGGACGGCAATTGAAACTGCCCACGACGGCGGTGACGACGGAGATTGCGGAACTGGAAAAGCTGGGGTACACAATCGAGTCGCATCCGCATTTCGGTTATCGCCTGCTCGGCATTCCCGATCGCCTGACGGCGGACGACATCAAGGCCCGGCTGAAGACGAAGTTGATCGGCTCGGAGATTTTGGTGTTCGAAGAGACGGCATCGACGAACGATGTGGTCGAGCATCTCGCGAAATCAGGAGCGGGCGAAGGATTGGTGGTGTTTGCGGAATCGCAAACACGCGGACGGGGTCGACGCGGCCGCGCGTGGGCGTCGCCCCGTGGGAAGGGGCTGTGGTTCTCCGTGTTGCTGCGACCGCCGCTACCGCCGTCGGCGGCCAGCCGCATTACCGTGGCGGCGAGCGTGGCCGTGACGCGGGCGATTCGCGAGGTGTGCCGCGTGGATGCGCGCATCAAATGGCCCAACGACGTGATTATTGGTGACAAGAAACTGGGGGGAATCCTGACGGAGTTACGGGTGGAAGCCGACGAAATTCTGATGGCGATTCTCGGCGTTGGCATTGATGTGAATTGTGAGCAGGATGATTTCCTGAACGATCTGGCCCAGGTTGCGACGTCGCTCAAGCTGGAGACGGGAAGCGCCCAGGATCGCGTCGCATTGGCGGCACGAGTACTGATGGCGTTGAATGAGTACTATCAGTTGGCCCTGACGGATTTTGAAGCAGTCGCGGACGAATGGGCAAAGCTGTGCACGACGCTGGGCCGGCAAATTGTGGTGACACTGGGCCAGCGCCGCATCGAAGGCTTCGCGCAGGCGCTGGACAGCGATGGCGCGCTGCTCGTACGGTGCGACAGCGGACAAATGGAACGAATCCTCGGCGGCGATTTGGTGGTGGAACGCGCATGAAGAGCGACCGTCCGTTTTTGTTGGTCAACATCAACAACACGAACACCAGTTTCGCGCTGGCGAATTCCCGGCGCATCCTGCGTGTTGTGAAAGTGCCGACGGCATCGGTGCGGGAAATCCCATTCGTGGGAGCCGGCGTTTTCGGGATCGTGTTGTCGTCCGTCGTGCCGGCGGTGGCGAAACGCGTGCGGCGCATGCTGCCGATGCGGCCGCTGGTGGTCAGCGCGGACATCGATCTTGGGATCGGCGTGCGTTACCCACGCAAGAAACAAATCGGGGCGGACCGACTTGCCAACGCCGTTGCCGTTGTCGAACTGCATGGAGCGCCCGCGATCGTGGTCGATTTCGGGACGGCGGTCACGTTCGACATCGTGAACGCGCGTAGCGAATACGTGGGCGGTGTGATCGCGCCGGGCCTGGCATCGGTCACAGAATATCTTTACCAACGCACCGCATTGCTGCCGCGCATCACACTCGCCGAACCGAAATCCGTTATCGGCAAGAGCACGGTCGACGCGATGCGGGTGGGCGCCGTGATTGGGTACCGCGGACTGGTGAAAGAGATTCTCCACGCCCTGAAACGCGAGCCCGGCATGAAGCGGGCGGTCATCGTGGCGACGGGCGGCTATGGCGACCTCATGGCGAGGAAGATTCCTGAGATCGAGCGCGTAAATCCGTTGTTGACCCTGGAAGGTCTGCGGTTTATCTACCTGCGCAACCGGCGCGTCTGAAAGCGGCCTCCGGCTTGTCACCATGAACCGAATCGATGCGAAGTTTCGCGAGTTGCGCGCCACCGGGCAAAAGGGCTTTGTCGCGTACATCTGCGCGGGCGATCCGAATTTGCGAGCGACAGCGCAACTGGCCCGCGCGTTCGAGCGCGTGGGTGTGGACGTGCTGGAATTGGGCGTGCCGTTCAGCGATCCGCTCGCGGATGGCGTGGTGAACCAGTTGGCGGCCGAACGGGCCTTACGCGGCGGGACGACGTTGCGCGGGGTGCTGAAGACGGTGACATCCCTGCGGCGCGGTGGTCTTCGAGTCCCGATTGTTTTCTACGTGTACTACAACGTCCTGCACCACTATGGCCTGAAGGAGTTCGTGCGCGATGCGGCAATTGCGGGCGTGGATGGCGCGCTGGCGTTGGACCTGCCGCCGGAAGAGGCCGGCACGTATGGGACGGCCATGAAGCGAGCAGGTCTGCATCCGATTTATCTCGTTGCGCCGACGACACCGTCAGAGCGCATCGGTAAAATCGCGCGACACGCCAGCGGGTTCATTTACTACGTGTCGCGCGAAGGTGTGACCGGCATGCAGAAGAGGCTTGCGCCCGCTGTCACAAGTCATGTGGCAATGATTCGGAGACATTCAAAGCTGCCGGTGGCGATCGGCTTTGGAATCTCGAATCCATCGCAAGCGCGAGCGGCGGCGCGAGCGGCGGATGCGGTGGTCGTCGGCAGTGCGATTGTGAACCAGATTGCGAAGCACGGTAAGAACCGCCAGATGGCGCCGAAGGTGGCGCGTTTCGTCGGCGCGATGGTTCGCGGTGTGAGGAGGGTGAGGTAACATGAACTGGGCCGTCATCATGGCCGGTGGGTACGGTGAACGTTTCTGGCCGAAGAGTCGACGCAAGCATCCGAAGCAGTTGCTGCCGATCGTCGGCGACAAGACGATGATTCAACAGACGGTCGAGCGTGTGCATCCGCTGGTGGGCGACGCGCGGATCGTTGTGGTGACCAACCACGAGCAGGCGCCGTTGGTGCGCAAGCAGCTTCCGCGGGTCAAGCACGTGATTGGCGAGCCGATCGGGCGGAACACCGCGCCGTGCATCGGGTTGGCGGCGGCCATCATCGGCGCGCGGGATCCCGACGCGGTGATGGCGGTCCTGCCGGCGGATTCCTACATTCGTGATACGGAAGGCTATCGGCGTGTCGTCGGCGACGCGTTGAAAATGGCGGCTGCGCAGGCAGTTCTGCTGACCATCGGGATCAAGCCGACGTCACCACACACGGGCTATGGATACATCGAGCTGGGCGAGGAGCTTTCGACAAGACTCGCAACGAAGTTCTGGAAGGCGCGGCGGTTTGTCGAAAAGCCGGACCGCAAGACCGCGGAGGAGTTTCTCGCCAGTGGCGACTATCGTTGGAACGCCGGAATGTTCGTCTGGTCGTTCCGCGCAGTGGCGGAAGCGTATCGCAAGTATCAACCCGCGATGTGGGAAGCGTGTTTGAGAATTCAGGCAACGGCGGGCGCGAAAACCTTCGCGCGTGTTCTGGCGCGCGAATATCCGAAGATGGAAAGGATTTCGGTCGATTACGCTGTCATGGAGAAAGCGGACAATGTCGTGGTGGCCAACGGTGATTTTGACTGGGACGACGTGGGCGATTGGCCGGCGATTGGCCGTCACTATGAGAAGGACGGCAGCGGAAACGTCGCGCGCGGTGAATTCGTCGGGCTCGACGCTTCGGATTGTATTGTCGTGGGCGACAGCAAGCACCTCGTCGCGGCGGTCGGCGTGCGGGATTTGGTGATCGTGCACACGCCGGATGCCACGCTGGTGTGCCACAAGAATGACGCACAAAAGGTGCGGGAGATCGTCAAGAAGCTCGCGGCGGAAAAGAAGTACAAGCGATTGTTGTGACGGGATGCGTGTCCTCGGCGTCGATTATGGTCACAAGCGGATCGGGCTGGCGCTCAGCGATGAGAGCGGCACGATCGCGCAGCCGCTCGATTACATTGATGGCGGGGCGATAGCGACAGTCAGCCGCGAGTTGGCGCAGCTTTGTGTCGACCGCGAGGTTGGCAAGATTGTGGTGGGTGTCCCCTTGCGGCTGGATGGAAAGCCGAGCGAACAGACGGAGCGGACGCTGGCGTTCATTGCGGGATTGCGGCGGGCGACGACGATTCCCGTAGTGCCATGGGACGAGCGGTTGACGAGCGTGCAGGCCGAGCGCGCGTTGCTGGAAGGAAACGTGCGGCGCAGCGAGCGCAAGCTGAAGATCGACAAACTGGCCGCGCAAATCATGTTGCAGAGTTACCTCGATGCCACGAACCAGCCTCCAGCCGAAACGTAGGCATTTCAAACTGACCATCGCGTATGACGGGACGAATTACGCGGGTTGGCAGTTGCAACCGAACGGCAGCACGGTCCAGGAGTTTGTCGAGGGCGCATTGGCGAAGATGGCGGGCGGCGCGGTGCGCGTCCATGGTTCGGGCCGCACGGACGCAGGAGTCCATGCGAAGGCGCAGGTCGCCAACTGCTCATTCAGCACTCGATTGACGACAGCGACGCTCGATCGAGCGCTGAACGCCAATCTTCCCGTGGACATTCGCGTACAGCGAGTGCAGGAGGTGGACGCGCGATTTCACGCTCGGTTTTCGGCGAAGGGGAAGGAATACCGTTACCAGATCGACTGCGGGGCGGTCGCCGATCCTTTCTTGCGCGCCTATGCGTGGCACCACCCGAGGCCGTTGAATGTTACGGCGATGCGCCAGGCAGCGCGACTGTTGAAGGGGCGTCACGATTTTGCGGCGTTGTCGGCGAATCCCATGCGGCCGGTGGAAACGACCGTGCGGACGGTGTCGAGGTTATCGGTAACGAAGCGCGGAAGTCTGTTGACCATCGCGGTTGTTGCCGATGGGTTCCTCTACAAAATGGTCCGGTCGATTGTCGGCGCTTTGGTGAAGGTCGGCGAGGGCCGGATCACGGTCGAACAACTGCAGAAGTTGGTGAAGGCGAAGAAACGCAGCGCGCTGGTTGAAACCGCGCCGGCGCATGGCCTGTTTCTCTGGCGGGTGTTTTACTGAGATGAATGTCGTCCTCGTTGAACCGGAGATACCGCCGAACACAGGAAACGTGGCGCGGCTGTGCGCGGCGACGCAGGCGACGCTGCATCTGGTCGGACCACTCGGCTTTCGTCTCGACGACAAGACGCTGAAGCGGGCGGGCATGGATTATTGGGAGCATGTGACGTGGAAGTACTGGGAGTCGCTGGATGCGTTACGGAGTGAAGCGTCGAAAGAGGCCAGGTTCTACTACGTCACTACGAAATCGAAGCGGCCATACACGCAGCCGCGTTATCAGTGGGGAGATTATCTGGTCTTTGGGCGCGAGACGGCGGGATTGCCGAAGGCACTGCTCGACGCGAATGCCGACACCACCATTACGATCCCGATGTTCAACGCCCACGCGCGCAGTTTGAATCTGGCTACGGCCGTGGCCGTTGTGTTGTACGAAGCGGTGCGGCAGGTGAAGGGATTCTAAGCCAGCTTGTCATGGCGGGTGCGCGGCACAGGCGTCATCACTTGTTCTTCTCTTGCGACGAACCCTTTTGGAGGTTGTTTAACAAGCCGCCGATGGCTTCGCCGGCGCCCTGAAGAGCCTGACCGGCCTGGTTGGTCACATTAGTGAGGTTCTTCTTCAAGTCATTCGTATTGATGCCGATGTCGGGCAGATGCACCTGGCCCAAAACGGTGAGAAGCACGAGTCGCGAAATATCCGTGGAATCGGTGATATTGTTGTAGGTGCGATCGAGGTTGAGTTTGATGTCGCGCTCGGATGGCTTGGGACGGCTGTAATCCTTGATAGTGACCGTGCCGACATGGATCCGCAGCTTGTCCACGGCGTATTTGGTGGAACTGGTGCTACCCGCCGGCGACACGACGCCTTTGAGCTTCTGGACGTTTGAGTCCGTCTTGTGTTTGACGATGACGAGTTGCTTGATGTTGATGAGCATGTCATTCACATGCGGCGCGCCGCTGAACATCGAGCCGAGTCGGTAATCAATGTAGAGCTCCGGCATGTCCACGAACATCGGCTCGGTGAACTCCGGTGGATTCATCAGCTTGAGGTCATGCACGTCGACTTTGCTGGAAAACAACTCCAAATCGACGGAGCCAATGGTCAACGGAAAGCCGGTGATTTTCTTGGCGCCATATTCGACGGATACGCGCGCGATCAAGTTCCGCGCGAAAAACGCGATGGCGACCAGCACGATCAGAGTGGCAATGACTCCCCAAAGGAGCTTCTTCATGAAGCGCTTATTAGCCCAAATTGCCACGGCAATCAAGCGAGCATGATCGATCAGGCCCGGTTCACGACGGCATGAATGTCACGGAGCGTTTGCAGCAGCCTCTTGACTTCGCGCAACGGCAACTGGTTGGCGGCATCGCTGAGGGCGCGGTCGGGGTTGGGATGGGCCTCCAGGAAGATGCCGTCGCAGCCGGCGGCAACGGCGGAGCGCGCCAAGACCAGGGCCATGCGGCGATCCCCGCCGGTGAACCTGCCGCCCTGTCCACCGCCGGGCATCTGGACGCTATGCGTGGCGTCGAACACAACGGGCCAACCGAACTCGCGCATGATCGCCAGGGAACGCATGTCGGCGACGAGGTTGTTGTAGCCGAACGACGAGCCGCGCTCGGTGAGCAGGATATTGCGTCCGCCGACGGCGGTGATTTTGTCGATGACGTTGCGCATGTCCCATGGCGCGAGAAACTGGCCCTTCTTCACGTTGAGGCAGCGCTTCGTGCGGGCGGCCGCCTGGATCAAATCCGTCTGGCGGCAGAGGAACGCGGGGATTTGCAGCACGTCGGCGACTTCGGCCACCGGTTTGCAGTGGGCGATTTCGTGGACGTCCGTGAGAATTGGCAGTCCAAACAGGCGCTTGACCTTGGCCAGAACCGCAAGCCCGCGCTTCAGGCCCGGCCCGCGAAAACTGTCGCGCGCGGTTCGATTGGCCTTGTCATAGCTCGCTTTGAAGATGAGCGGCAAACCGAGGTGATCGCAAATCTCCGCCAACGCTTCGGCGGTTTGCATGACCATCTTTTCATTCTCGATGACGCACGGCCCGGCGATGACAAACAGCGGCGCGCGATTGCTTCCGAGAGTGAGCTTGCCAACGCGGATAGTGTTCATGATTCCTTTTGTTTCAGCGCCGCTTCGATGAAGCCGCGGAAGAGAGGGTGAGGCTTATTGGGGTTGGAAAGGAATTCGGGTTGAAACTGGCAGGCAATGAACCAAGGGTGGTCGCGCAGTCCGATGAGTTCGACAAGGTGCTGTTTTGTGTAACGGCCCGCGACGATCAGGCTCGATTTCATGAACTGGCCGCGGTTTTCGAGTAACGTGCCCAGCGAGGCCGCCAAAAGCCTTTTACCGAGCGAACTGATTACGCCGCCAGTGACGAAGACGTATTTCATGCCCGACTCTTCAGAATCTCCTCGACCAACTCGATGTCCTCGGGTCGATCCACGCCGATGGAATCGTGGGGCGTGATCCACACCTTGATCGAGAAACCGTTTTCCAGGGCGCGCAACTGTTCCAGCTTCTCGGTTTTTTCAAGTTCGCTCTGGGGCAGTTGCACGAACTTCAACAGGAACTCGCGCCGAAACGCGTAGATCCCGAGGTGCTTGTAGAATTTCGCCAGCTTCAACCACTCCAGCGCGTCGCTGGTCTTCGCATCGCGCACGAACGGCACCCGACTGCGGGTAAAGTACAGCGCCGCGCCGTTTTGCGCGAGCGCGACTTTCACGACGTTGGGATTATCGAGATTGGCGGCGGATTCGAGTTTGCGCGCCAGGGTGCCCATGACGCATTTCGGGTCGGCCTGCATCCCGGTGACGAGCTGATCGATCATCTCCGGGCGCATCAACGGCTCGTCGCCCTGGATGTTCAACACCAGGTCGCAATCGTACGCGCGGGCGACCTCGGCGACGCGATCCGTGCCGGTGGCGCAGTCGGGTGAGGTGAGTGTGGCGTCGCCGCCAAAGGCCTCGACGGCTTCGAGGATGCGGGTGTCTTCGGTGGCGACGATGACCTTGTCGAGCCGTTCGGCTTTGGCCGCCTGCTCGTAGACGCGTTGCACGAGTGACCTGCCCGCGATCGTCGCCAACGGCTTGCCCGGAAACCGGTGCGCCCCGAAGCGCGCGGGAATGACCCCCAACGTTCGGACCTTCATGCCGTACCACCTGGATTCATCGGGCGCAGTGTAGCAGACCGGCGGTCGGTGACAAGCGTTGCCGCCAGCGGTCGTGCGCGAAATACCCCGGTTGTAGCTGCCGGTGCGGGCAATCGCAATATGATTGGGCTTGTAACCGGGCCATCGGTGGGGGTATGATCTGTGGGGGGTGGTCATGAAGGGTACAAAGGGAAAACGGATTGGGTGGCTCGGGCTTCTGCTCGCGCTTGCAGTCGTTCCCTGTGCGCGTGCGGTGCTACTTGAAGCAACGGGCGATCCTTCCTACAACACGAATGCGGCGACCGGCTCCCTGACCAACAGCGGCTGGCAATATGAAGGACAATGGGGCAACTTTCTCGGGACGCCGATCGCGCCGACGTTTTTTCTGGCGGCGCAGCACGTCGGCGGTTTGCCTGGCGACCAGTTTATATTTAACGGATTCACCTACACGACGGTGACAAACTTTGATGATCCGAGTACCGATCTGCGGATCTGGCAGGTGGGCGAGACGTTTCCCTATTATGCGCCTCTGTATACGGCGTCGAGCGAAGTGGGCAAGACGTGCGTGGTCATCGGCCGGGGCTGGGACCGCGGCGCCGCGGTCATTGTGGGCGGGGCGACCAATGGGTGGCAGTGGGGAAGCAATTATGGCGTTGAGCGCTGGGGGGAGAACACGGTCTCGAGCATTTACACCTGGTCCCCTTACGGAGATCATTTGCTCGCCACGTTTGATCGGCATGGAATAACCAACGAATGCACGTTGACCGTGTATGATTCCAGCGGCGGGATGTTCATTGAGGATGGGACAACGTGGAAGCTCGCGGGGATTCATCACGCCATAAGTACTTGCTTTGTCAGCACGAATGGCGTTGACGGTTCTGGCTTTAACGCCTCGATTGTGGACTACGGGGGGCTATACATCGGGGAGGACGGCGACTGGACGCTGGTGACGAACCAAGTGCAAGATATCCCCTCGTATTTCATCAGCACCCGAGTCTCGGCGCGCGTGTCATGGATCAACAGCATTCTTGACGCTTCGCCCACAGCCGTTTTCAGCGCCAGTCCCACCAACGGGGTCACACCCTTGACCGTGACTTTCACGGACAGTTCCACCGGCCCGATTACAAATCGGCTCTGGGATTTCGGAGATGGCGGCACGGCCAGCTTCTCTGTGGCAACCAATCCGACCCACACGTACTCGAACGCTGGCACTTACAGCGTGACGCTGGTGGTCAGCGGTGCGGGCGGGTCCGGCACCAACACCGTGGCGAACTTGATTAGTGTCTATGACCGGTTCGCGTGGTGGCAGCTCAACTACTTCGGCAGCACCAACAATAGTCCGAACACCGGACCGGGCGGGGATTACACCGGCACCGGGATGAGCAACACCAACAAATTCCTGGCGGGCTTCAACCCCACCAACTCGGCGGCGTACCTGCACGTTATCAGCGTTGCCGCCACGAATACGACGGACATAAACGTGATGTATCTGGGGGCCAATGGCGACAGCACCTGGTCGCCGGGCATCGCATCCCGCACGAACGTGCTGGAATGCTCCACCGGCGCCGCGGACGGAAGTTACAACGGGAGTTTCCTGCCCGTGCCCTTCGCTGGCGCGACCAACATCCTCAGCGGCGGGACCGGAACCGGCATCGTGACCAACATGGTCGATCCTGGCGGCGCGACCAACACGCCGTCGCGGTACTACCGGGTGCGCGTGCTGCTGCCATAAACACTCCTTGGAGGAGTGCCGCCGTGAGGATCGCCTCGCCATGGGAGCCAGGCCCGGATGCGGCAAGCGGGCCGCCCCGACCTTGGAATTGAGGCAATGCGGCACGCCTTTATTTACCCAAGGACGGAGTGAGGCTAATTATCGGGAGGGCGATAATTTTGCTGGAGGCGGCGTGGGAGTTGTGCTACTCTCGGGCGGTTTTGGTTCTTTGATATAGAGGAGAGGGAATGGATTAACGCTCAACGTTCAACATTCAACAAGGGGCGACGGCACGACGGCCACCTTGCAGGGGCAGCCCTACCGACGACGGTGGCCGGTCCGCGTACACGGTACGCGGCTACAAGGGGAACCGTTCGACAATCCGCCTTCGCCAAGGCTGTGGCGGACAAGGCTCAGGGTAAGCCCTTCGACATTGCTCAGGACAGGCAGGGCAGGGGGGCCACGCAAAACATAAAAAGGGTAAAACAAAGCCAATGTTTTGGACTGTTAGCGGTTGTGGATTAGGTTGAGGGACAAGGTGTTAGAAGTTCAAGTGTGCCATTTTGTCGCTTGGCTTTGTTTTGCTAAAATTGGCTTTGTTTGGGGGTTTTTGCTCTTCCATTTCGGGATAAATGCCGAATTTCCGGCTCGCGATCGTCGGCTGACGGGTCGTGAGTCAGTGGCTTTGGACTTCGCGGTGGCGGAAGCAGGTGACGAGGTGGTCGTTGACCAATCCGGCGGCTTGCATGAACGCGTAGCAGATGGTCGAGCCGCAGAAGGTGAACCCGCGGCGTTTCATGTCCTTGCTCATGGCATCGGATTCTTTCGACGTGGCGGGGATATGGTTGAGAGACTGGAGGCGATTGACCAACGGCCTACCGCCGACGAATTGCCAGATGTAGCGGTCGAACGAGCCGAACTCATCGCGGACCTGGAGGAACGCGCGGGCGTTGATGACCGCGGAGCGGACTTTGAGGCGGTTGCGGACGATGCCGGGGTTCTGCAGGAGTTTGGCGAGGCGGTGGTCGGTGTAGCGCGCCACTTTCTCGGGGTTGAAATTGTCGAAGGCGCTGCGGTAGTTCTCGCGTTTCAACAAGACGGTTCGCCAACTCAGGCCGGCCTGCGCGGCATCGAGGACGAGGAATTCGAAGAGCTTGCGGTCGTCGTGCAGCGGCACGCCCCATTCGGTATCGTGATACTCCGTCATCAGCGGATGATCAAGACACCAATTGCAACGAATCGAATTGTCGGTCCTCGCCATGACAAATGAATGATGGAGGGTAGAGATTCGCCTTGCGGAACGCAAGAATGACTGTCGCGCACGTTGCATTCGACATGAGATTGATTGCCGAAAGAGAGACCGGAGGACCGCAAGCACGGAGGCTCACGCCACCAGTCGGCCCTGCGATTTTTCCTCGACAAACCGCGTGTTTCCAGCTAAATACGGCGGTCATAAGGAGGTGGAATTCCCACCATGACAAAGAAGGCGTTGGGCAGGGGACTGGATGCACTCATCAATGGCGGAGTCGTTCACAGCGTGGTGATCGAACCGCCCCATGTCGAAGTCGCGATCGCGCCGCCCGGACCGACCACGACCGTGGCGCAGCCGTTGGGTGCGGCTCCGCCCACTGGGAACGCCAGTGGCGTCCGCCACCTTGGCATCGACACCATCGAACGCAGTCCGTTTCAGCCGCGCGCCGAATTTGACCCCGAACAACTCCACGAACTGGCCGATTCCATCAAACAACGTGGTGTGATCCAACCATTGTTGGTGAGACCGTTGAGTGGCGCTGGAGACACTCGCCGCTACGAGTTGATTGCCGGGGAACGCCGTTGGCGCGCCGCGCGCGAAGCCGGGTTGACGACCATTCCGGTGATCGTCCGCGAGGCCAGCGACGAGGAAGCGCTGGAGATTGCGCTCATTGAAAACCTGCAGCGCGAAGACCTCAACGCGATTGAAGAGGCGCGGGCCTACGACCAGCTTGCCACGCAGTTCAAACTCACCCAGGAACAGATTGCCGAAAAGGTGGGCCGCAGTCGGGCGGCGGTGGCCAATTCGACGCGTCTGCTCGGTTTGCCGACGGAAGTGCAATCGTGGGTTGCCGGTGACCGGCTCAGCGTCGGCCACGCCAAGGCGATTCTGGGTCTGCCCAGTCCCACCGAGCAACGGCTTGTGGCGGAACGGGTGCTCAAGCGGAGCCTCACCGTGCGCGAGACGGAGCAACTTGTGGAGCAACTCAAGGGCGAGGGGAAGGTGCGTTCGCGCGTCCTGACCGCGACGGTGAAATCGGCGCACGTTCTGGCCATCGAAGAGCGGTTGCAGCAGAAGTTTGGCACGCACGTCAATGTTCATCATGGCAAGAAGAAAGGCCGCATCGAGATCGAGTACTACGGCAATGACGATCTGGCGCGGTTGCTGGATATCCTCGGCATTGACAACCTGTAGCGGCGCTCTATGAGCGCCGAAATGGACGAACGCGACCGGCAGCACCGGGCCAAACGCTACGAGGCGATCCACAACGGAATCTTCGTTGTGGAGACCGTTTATACCATCCTGTTGCTGCTCGCTTTTCTCTTTTGGGAAGGCTCAGACTCACTGGCCGATTTTGCGCGGTCGAAATCGTCCAACCCATGGATTTATGTGGCGATTTACGGGGCGGTTCTCGTGGTCGCGACGAAGCTCCTCTTCCTGCCGCTGAATTTCTTTGGTGATTATTACCTCGAACACCGGTTTGGCCTTTCGAATGAGACGTTTGGCGCGTGGGCGTTCGATGAATTGAAGACGCTGGGACTGAATCTGGCGCTCAGCGTGGTGATCCTGGACGTCTTGTACTTTTTCCTGCGGCACGCCGGGCAATGGTGGTGGGTTGGCGCGGGGTTTTTCTTCCTGCTGTTCGGGGTGGTCATGTCGGCGCTGTTTCCCGTGCTGATCTTGCCGCTGTTCTACAAGCTGCAGCCGCTGGAGAATGAATCCCTGCGGCTGAAGCTCACGGCACTGGCCCAACGCGTCGGCGCGAAGGTGCTCGGGGTCTACCGGATGGACATGAGCGAGAAGACGAAGAAGGCCAACGCGGCGTTTGCGGGGCTGGGCAGCACGAAGCGGATCATCCTCGGCGACACGCTTCTGGACAAATTTGCGGAGGACGAGATCGAAGTGGTCATGGCGCACGAGATGGCGCATTACAAGCATGGTGACATCACGAAAATGATCGCTTGGGGAGCGATGACAACGTTTATCGGGTTGAAAGTCGCCGACATCGGGTTGAACTGGGGCATGCACCACGTATTTCAATTCAGCAACCTGTGGGACATCGAGGCGTTCCCCTTGTTGGCCTTGTGCCTGTTTGTGTTTGGGCTGGTGGTGATGCCGCTCAACAACGCCTTCTCGCGCTCGCGGGAATGGAAAGCCGACGCCGCGGCGCTGGAACTCACGGCGAATCGCGACGCGTTCATTCGCGCCATGCGCAAGCTGGCCGAGCAAAACCTCGCGGATCTGTCGCCGCATCCGGCGGTGGAATTCCTGTTGCACGATCACCCCTCGCTGGCGCGACGCATCGCTTGGGCCGAACAATGGCAAGCAAACTGATCGTTGGAGTCGCTTTGCTGCTGGTGGCCGGCTGCGGCGGGTCGCCGGCGCCCCAAGCCATCCCGTGGCAACAGTGCAACGGCGAACGCGCCTATGAACATGTAGCCAAACTCGTCGGCTACGGCCCGCGTCCGAGCGGGAGCGAAGCGTTGGGACGCGCCGCCTCGTATATCACCACGCAGTTACAGGATTACGGATTGACAGCCGACGAACAGGTGTTTGTGGCGCAAACGCCGTACGGCACAAAACAGTTTCGCAACGTTATTGCCAGGACGCGTGTCCAGCAGGGCGGGCCGAATCGCGTGATTATCATCGCGTCACACTACGACACGAAACTCTTCACCAACGTCACGTTCGTCGGCGCGAACGACGGCGGTTCGAGCACGGGCACCTTGCTGGAGATCGCGCGCGTGGCCGCTGACCAGCCGAACCTGTGGTTTGTGTTCTTCGACGGGGAAGAGGCGATGGTGCAGTTCAGTGACACGGACGGGCTGTGGGGGAGCAAGTTCTTTGTCGACAATCTCAAGCGCAAGGACCAGGTGAAGGACATCAAAGCGATGATCTTGCTCGACATGGTCGGCGATAAAAACCTGAAGGTCACGGTTGCGGGGACGATTGGGCAGAAGGTGTTCGACGCGGCGCGCGCGGCGGGTTTCCGGGACTATTTCAACTACGGGGTCAATGCGATTCTCGATGACCACGTGCCGTTCGAGCGGGCGGGGATCCCGGCGGTTGACCTCATTGATGCCGATCTCATCAAATTCGACCATGGAAATCCGCCAGGCCCCCGAGAATACTGGCATACAGAGAGAGACACGCTCGACAAGATCGGACCGCATAGCCTTGAGATTGTCGGCCAAACCACCCTGCGGTTGATCGAACTCCTGGAAAATCAACCGACTGGCCATTGATTCAGCCGGCGGACGTCCTTCCGTGAACACCGTGCGCCGCACCGCCATTCGCCTCCTGGAAGGACATTTACGAGACGATGGAAAAAATCACCGACCGCCTGGAGGACGTGGCCAACGTTCTGCAGGGTGTCATCGTCAAGATGAGCTAATAAGATACTTGGAGGTACGAGACGCTAGCGCTCTCGTGCTCTGGCTGACGACAACTCCTCTCAGCTAATCCGTGCATATCGCGCTCGCGTATCACGGCGCTTAAACTCAAGCCTAACAATGCACATTGACCACCATAGAACTGGGTATGCGGCTAAACCAAGCAATGGCCGGAACCAACCCTCCTTCGGTACAGCTTTAAGAAAGATCTCTATGAAAAGCGGCAGGATGAACACGTGGATGAGGAGGCCGACTGACCTTGCCCCCTGAAA
>PLTX01000121.1 GCA_003164675.1 Verrucomicrobiota bacterium
GCCCGTCCGCTTTCACCAGCGGAATGGGCATCGGCCAGTCGTTCGTGCCAATCTCCAGGGTGATTTTGTCGTCCGCGTCGTTCACAGGCTTGCAGCTCTGCGCCATGGCGGTGGCGAACCTCTGCGCATTGTTCGCGTCTTGTACTTCGTCGCCGGTCAACAGTCCGTGGATCTCCGGCCCAAAGATCTCGTCCAAGGCCGCCTTGTCTTTGGCCGCGGTGGCCGCCTGCAAGGCTTTGATGGCTTCGTCCGGCGTCGCGAACGACCGTTGCGCGACCGCTGGCTTTGGCTCCGCCGCACGAATGTCTGGCGACAGAATACCCCAAGCGTTTGCCGATAGTGCGATTGTCAATAGGCTCGCAAAACGTTTCATTTGATTGGAGAGTTTCATAAATTCATCTGGTCTGTTCTTGTCCAATGAGTTGTGCGGTTCACCGCTTTCTCTCTGGCCGGCCCGCGACAGGGTGCGCCACCGCACGACTTTCAGATCCGCGATGACTATACTCACGCACATCGCGCCCCCGTTCATAGTAGCCGCCGCCGAAAACATAGACATCAGGCTCCGCCACCACCACTGCGCCGCCATAGCCGCCGTCCACGTAACCCACACACCCCATCAAGGTCGCTAACAACACAATCCCCAGCCCCATCTTGATTCGGCCAACAGGACCATTCGCCTTGTTCATGCAGACCGTCCCTTCACGAAAGAATCAACGAACGTCCACTCCCGTTTGTGTTTGGTTTTCATACGCCGAAAATACCCCGGGAGCTTTCCCGTCGCTATGGGGTGTTCACCCCAACCGGTGCCCAGGACGAACGCCTAGCGGTTGGCGCGCACGGCTGAGGCCCGGTTTAATCAACTGACCGAGGCCTGAATTAGATTCGGCCTACATTTCGGAGTTGTCCTGCGTGATAACAGCCGCAATCAGTACTTCAGCAGCACCATCACGCGGTCATGGAGCGTGGTGCATCGCTTCGAAAGCGTGGCCAGAAACTCCTTGCGAACCGGGTTCTCTTCCTGATCGTGCAACACTTGCGCCAGATGGGAGGCGTAGTTCATGGCTTCGGCTTGGGTGAAGAGGAAGCGAACTTCGAACGTCTTGCCACTGGAGAATAGTAACTGTTTGGTCACGGTCGACTGGATCGCGGCGCGCGACTTCTGTTCCATCTCGGGCAGGTGTGTCATCTCCAGGTTGAGGTGCCGGTCTTTTTCATGAAACAGATCGAGTTCCTTCCTGGCCTGACCACACGTATTCGCGATCTCCTTGATGATGTCGGCGATCGGAGAGTCGGCGTGTTTGATGATAAGAATTTTGTCTGCATTACTTTCCTGACTCAGGAGTTGGTACAAGAGGCTGTAGCCTTCGTTCCGCACGCGAGCCTGACGCCAGGCCGTTGTCGGGAGAATTTTCTGGATCGTCGAACAACCCGTCACCGCCAGTGTGCACACAATCAGCGTTCCACAGACCCAAGCCCGTCCTTTCATGAACGCCTCAGTCTGGCTTGGGTCTTGTGTCCGCTGGCTTTCTTCACTGTGATTGTCGTTCAAAACCGCCCCAACAAAACCAATATGAGCAGAATCACGGCTACCAGTCCAAGCCCGCTGCTCGGGTAGTATCCCCAGTTTCTGCTGTGCGGCCANNGGCCAGGTGGGTAATGCGCCCACGAGGAAGAGAACGACCAATATCAATAGGATTAATCCCATACTGTTGCTCCTTTCTTTATCACTGCCGGTAAGCTACGCTAAGAGCCGGCCCTTTTTCTATGGGGTCAATACCCCATGGCGACCGCCCGGTTTTCCGGCCCATTTTCGTGTCGTGATAGACTCTTCCGAAATGAGGAGTCAGTCAGCGTGCATACACCGACGCCGATAACGGACTCGAACCAAACCGATAGCGGTTGAGCATATATTAGAGGTCGCTTTGGGCGAAACCCGGAAGAACTCTGAGTTGTTGGGGCGGGTCTGGGGAATCAAATAACGGCGTCAGATACCAATGCGCAACCAAGTCTTTAACTCAACACAAACTTCTCGAGGCGGTGCATGGCATTGATCGCGTGTACGGAGTGCGGCAACCAGGTTCGGATGTTGGTTGACATGCCTGTTAGGTGTACGAAATTCCACCCCGATGATGGGAAAAGATCGCGATACTCGCGTCGAATTTGAGCCTACGATTTCTTACACAGTACAGGCATGGCGGCTGTCATTGGGTCTTGGTCCAGCAGCAGCCCCAGCGCCTGTTGCATGGTCAGATCCTCCGGCATGCAGCGGAAATCGCTGGCCTTGGTCACCAAATCGACGCGGCTGCTGATCAGCAGCAATCGCCTGTTGGTGTAGTGTAATGCCAATGTTGTGATCGCCCACCGGTCGTGCCCCACCACCTGTTGTTCCAGCGAGAAACCGCCTCCGCGAGAGATGTGGCCAAAGACGCCCCAGCCGAAATCGACATCCCGACACAGTTTGCCTTCCACCCGCACAAAGCGCTCCGCCACAGAGTCGATCAGCATCGCCCCTTCCATCCCTTGCAACACTCGCAATTCTGTGGAGCGCGAACGAAAGTCCGGGTTGGGGCGGAATGTCACCAAAGCGAGCTCGCGACCGGCGCTGTCCTTTTCCGCGCCCGCATGCTGGTAAAGGAACGCATCCGGAAGCACCTGGATCACCATGCGTACGCGGGCGTTGTCGGAGCGTTTCTCGGTTTGGAGTTTCACCAACCGGGCGCGATTCGCCAGCAGGCTGCGCAAGCGTTCCTCCTCCTGTTGCCTCTGCGCTGGAGGAAGCGGCTGGCCGTCCTGGAGAATCAGCCGGCCGATTAGCAAGTCGCGGGTCTCGACCATCATGCAGGTCTCCGAACCTTGCGGCGTCTCTTTGTGGACCCGGTACACATACTGGCCGCCCGTGTCGGTCGCCGCCAGTTCATGAGCCACTGTTTGGCGCACCAACTCCGTGGCCGCAACATCTGGCGACCGTGTTTGCGCGGCTCCTCGAGATGCCATGAGTAAGATCCACACCAGTGCAACCGCCCTGAAGCGGACATGATTTACAGTTCTGCGATTGGCCAGGTCGGACCCTCGTTGGAGAGTCAACAAGGGCACCCGGCCGATCTCCCACCGGTAGACCTGAATAGGCTCGGTGCTTTTGGTGTGTTCTCGTTCCAAGTCAATCACCATAAAACTCTTCCATCCCTGCGGGGAAGAAGTTCGTATCGGCCTTGTCTGACCCCGCACCAACCCGGGTGTCGATGCGTGCCTGACCTTATCTTTAGAGAAACACTACGCGATGGGCTGACCTTTTGCTATGGGGTATAACCCCACCTCATTCCCGAACGACCTACGTCTTTCGCAAGGAATCTTTCCGACTTGGCAGCCACATCCAGCCGCATCGCGCTCAACACATGCTGATGCTCGACATTCGTTCGTTGGAGTTCGCAACGCAAGAGAAGGCGGACGAAAACAGGCGACAGGCAGAAGAGAAGAAGCGACAGCAGGAACACCTCAAAGGCTTCTGAGTCTGCACGTATGCAAACCTCCAATTCGTTTGCGCGTCCTCCATCATCCCTCAGCCGAGCGTCCGCTTGCATGCCGTGGCGAGACTGAATTCATGAAATCCCGATGGGGTCAACACCCCATAGCGCCTTCACAGTTGCTCTGGTAGTTACCGTCCGGCAGATCGAGCACTTGCGGACCGTTCGCGGCCTGGATTTGGCCCGGCTCAAAACCATGTTCGATCTGCTCGATGAGGCGGAGCGCCTGCGCGCCGAGTTGCGCTTTTTGCGTAACCATCGAAAAGGCGAAGACACAGCAGAGGCATGGATGGAAATCTCAAAGAAGACGCTGAGCGTATCTCCGCGCCCAGGTAACCTCTCTAGTGGGAACGGGGCGCCTTATTCCGTTCAACTATTGGAAAAGGCGCGTGCCGATACCGATACCGTCCTCAAGGAGCTTGGATCGCAACTGGGCGGCTTGAGCGAGGCGGAAGCCGATTCTCGCCTGAAGCGGGTCGGGACAAACGAGATTGCCCGGGAGAAGCGTCAATCAACCCTGATGCGCCTTTTGGGTAACATCAAGAATCCATTGGTCCTTCTGCTCCTGGCGCTGGGTGTGCTTTCTTTTCTCACCGGTGACCTGCGGGCGACGGTGGTTATCTTCGTGATGGTGGTTCTGGGCGTGGTGTTGCGTTTCTTCCAGGAGATGCGGGCCGATAACGCGGCCGCGAAGCTCCAAGCGATGGTCAGCAACACGGCGACGTTGGTGCGAGACGGCAAGGAAGAAGAAGTCTCACTCAAGATGTTGGTGCCTGGTGATATCATCCGTCTGGCCGCTGGTAATATGGTGCCGGCGGACGTACGGGTGCTCTCCGCCAAAGACCTGTTCTTGAATCAAGCGGCCCTCACTGGCGAAGCCTTGCCGGTGGAGAGGAAAGCCGCCCCGGCGTCGGCCGACGTTCAGAATCCGCTGGAACTTCCCAACCTCTGCTTCTTGGGGTCCAACGTGGAGAGCGGATCCGCGACCGCCGTGGTCATCCACACCGGGAACCGGACCTACTTTGGATCGCTGGCCGCCAGTATCGTAGGGCAGCGCCAGTTGACCAGCTTCGATCTGGGCGTCAACAAGTTCACCTGGCTGATGATCCGCTTCAT
>PLTX01000028.1 GCA_003164675.1 Verrucomicrobiota bacterium
GTGCCGGGGATCGGCACGATCCATGGTTTCTTCGCAAGAAGCCAGGCGAGCGCGATTTGCGCAGGCGTCACCTCTTTCTGTTTCGCGAATGTCGTGAGCAGGTCCACCAGAGCCTGGTTCGCTTTCCGATTCTCGTCGCTAAACCGAGGGATGATGCTGCGAAAATCTGTGCTGTCGACCTTCGTCTTCGCCGTGATCTTGTCCGTCAGGAAACCCTTGCCGAGCGGGCTAAACGGAACGAATCCGATTCCGAGTTCTTCCAGCGTCGGCATGATCTCCTGTTCCGGCTGCCTCCAAAAGAGCGAGTACTCGCTCTGCGGAGCAGTCACGGGCTGAACGGCATGCGCGCGACGGATGGTTTTCACTCCCGCTTCCGAAAGACCGAAGTGCTTGACCTTGCCTTCCTCGATCAGTTCCTTCACCGCTCCCGTCACATCCTCGATCGGCACGTTCAGATCGACACGATGTTGGTAGAGCAGGTCGAGCGCATCGACCCTCAGGCGGCGGAGAGAAGCCTCGGCAACCTGTTTGATGTGTTCCGGCCGGCTGTTTAATGCGCTCCACCGATTCCCATCGCCAGGATTTGCGTCCCACCCGAATTTGGTGGCGATCACGACTTTCCCGCGAAACGGAGCGAGGGCTTCACCCACGAGTTCTTCGTTCGTGAGCGGTCCGTAAACTTCGGCTGTATCGAAGAACGTGACGCCGCGCTCCACGGCCGCCCGAAGCAGAGCGGTCATCTCCTGCTTGTCTTTGGGCGGACCATAGGAAAAACTCATTCCCATGCAGCCGAGTCCGACCGCCGACACCTCCAAATTACTCTTTCCGAGTTTGCGCTTTTGCATTTCTTGCACTCCTTTTTGAGTTAAACGCCGAGACGAACCTACCCCACATCCTCGCGCCTGTCGCACCCAATCTTGCTCGACCTGTTGCGATCTTGCTCGAAAGTACGGCGCGGAGCACCTCATGCAATAGGGGAAAACAAGCGAGAGCGAACCACAGCTCAGTCTAACCGGCAGCGACGTTGTGCTAATACTGACGAATTCTTTCGGCGATGTCCGTGTGCAAAGTGGCCTGGTCGGGTGTTTGTCCCGCTTTGTTCTTGGCGTGAGTATCAACACCCTTAGCGAGGAGGATGTCGATGACTTCCATGCGACCGTGGATCGCCGCGAGATGCAGTGGCGTGTTGCCGTCTGCATCTTGGGCGTTGATGTTCGCGCCCTTCGAGAGCAGGAGTGCAACAATCTCAGCGTGACCGACGTTGGCAGCCGCGCAAATCAAGCGATTCAATTGTTTCGGTTTCGGACGCGGGTTCAGGTCACACAGGAATGCGAGTACATCCTTCTTGTCGTGCATTTGAGCGACATCCAAGATCGTCCAGTCGTCGTTTGGAAACTCCAACCGAGGCTTCGCGCCCCTGTCGAGAAGAAGCTTCACGGCGGAGACGTGGCCGCCTACGACAGCCCAACTAAACGGGTACTCCCCTCTTTCGTCTGGAGTGTTGGCCAGCCTGGGATTTGCCTTGAGCAACTCGGCCATGCGTTCCGTTTTCCCCAACCGGGCGGCGGAGTACATATCCAGCTCGGCACCAGCGGCACTGAGGATGTCGACGATTCCATACGCGCTCCAGGTATTGGCGATATGCGCCGGAGTAAAGCCTTCGTTGTCTTTCGCATTCACATCGGCACCGGCGGCGATCAGGGCTTTGGCGGCTGCGTCGTTCTGCCAGCCATGCCAGCCCGTCAGATGCAGCGGTGTCATTCCCGTGGAATCTTTGACATTGACGTTTGCCCCTCTGGAAATCAGGAAGGCAACAAACTCGCCGCCGCGTGCTTGCATGCCATTGCATACCGCATGGTGCAACGGTGTCCAGCCCTCCTTGTCTGTGGCGTTGATATTCGCGCCGTCTTTTAGAAGCCGCTCGGCGTTCGTGATCTGTCCATAGGGCGCGCCGACCTCGTTGATCAGCGCGACGTCCTTGTCGCTCAAGGGGTGAGGTTTGGCGGGTTTCGTGGGCGCCGGGGCGGCTTTTGGCGGTGTGGCCGCGGATGGCTCGGGACGTGGGACAGCTTCTTCCGACGTGGCTTCTTTGGGTTTCCAGTTGCCCGACCTGGATTTCAATTCTTCGACCTGAATACCTGCCGGTGGCTGATAGACGAATTGCTCATCGGGGGCATCCACGTTGAACTTCACGTTATGAAACTCGAATCCTGCCGCCCTAACCAACGGATTGGCTGGATCGCTCTTTTCCGCAAACTCCATCTTCTGTTCGACGGCGTAGACAAATCCATCCTGCTCGCCGATGACGACGCGGGCTTCGCCACTGACCGACTGGAACTTTTCCAGGGCGTCTTTCGTGACCGCCGATTTTTTGAGCGAACCTTTCAAGACGTACATTGATTGGCCCATGATTTCCTCAGATGGACCGACGGAGAACTCGAATGACTCGCGAAGTTCGTTCCAGAGTTCCGTGAAGCCAACTGCTTGAAGAAGGCTTACCGCTACGCCTCCTTCTGCTCGTTCTTCCCAAGAGACTTTCGCGAGATCGGCCTTCAGGACTGCCGAGCCTCCGCGGGCCGTGTTTTGCTGCCACAGCACGCGATCTCTTCCGATTACAATAAGGAGGCTGGTGGATTCGCCGAGCATTTCTGTTTTCGCTTGGATGCGCACTAGGTCGGGGGACTTCCACAAGACGGTGCCATCCGACGGCACGGCCGTTCCAAATTCGCTAGCGAGATGATGAACGTCCGCCGACCAGCTTTTGTACTCGCGTGTCTTGGTTTGGGAAAACGCGATGACCTGGTCGACTGTTTTGGGGGATTCGGCTTGAGCGTTCCACACGAGGCACCAACAGAGAGTCCCCGCGAGAAGCTTCTCCTTCATGCGCCGGATCCTAAGCGGTAGTTCTGGATTGTACGAGACAAAACGCACCGTGCCCGGCATGGCGACTCGTCTTGATGTCGGGAAGATGAAGTTCCGTTCCCCGGCGAGTCTGACCGCAGAAGCGACTTTACCGCTGCCGACGGTAGCCGCTTGGGGAAAGGCCGGTTTCCCGGCGGAACAGCTGCGCGAAATGGCTGGGAGGTCGTCCGCAGTGGACTCGCGCTGCATCGTCCCCCTCAACGATGCAACACGGAGATTTCAACCTCGGTGCTCTCAGCGTGCTCTGCGTGAGACAGACGGGCGCTTCCCATGCACGGCCCGCCTTCGCGTCGATTCGCATCCATTCGCGGTTGGCCATGTTGACTCTCCGCCCTCATTCCTCGCTGCACAAAATTTGCGTTGATTTTGTGCCCCTTTTGCACGAGACATAAGGGCTTATGATAAGGAGGGTGGCGTGTCTTTTTCTGGCGCTTGGCGCGGGTTGTTTCTTCTCGGTGGCTGCGGCGACGGAATCCTCCGACCCCGTGGAATCCATCAAGAGCTTCAGCGACTTTGCCACCATCGATCTGGGGCGCGTCCTCAACGGCGAGATCCTCTCCGAGCGCGGTTCGCTGATGAATTCTCCAAACGGCATCTCCGCGCAAACCTGCTACGTCATGGCGTTGCCCGCCGACGAGGCCGCCAAACACCTGCAAGTGTGGAACCCGTTGCCATTTCCCGAATTGAAGGTCTTTGCGTTCCACTCACTCCACACGCCGTGCGAACCAGCCGATTTCCAATCGTTGGATTTCCGTAACAGCCCGAGCCCCGTTCGATGGTTGCTGGGAAAGACGCTCGCCACCACGCCGACCCGATCGGACCTGAACCTGACCCGCGACGAAGCGAAGCAACTGTCGGCATGTCTGCCGAAACCGGCGGACCCGGCAAAGGCATCCGACTGCTGGGCGAAGTTGTTGCAGACCCGCGTCTCCGCCTTCCAGCAAAAAGGTCTCGCAGGCATGACGCCGTACGAAGTCGCGGGAGAAACCGTGTCCCCGGCGGATCAGATTCGCGCCATGCTTCTCGAACAAATATCGATCTCGCACGAATTCCTGCCGATCCTCAAAGGAATCGGATTACTGGGCAAAGATACCGAGCCGTCGCTCACGCCATTCTATTACTGGACGTTGTTCGATGCCGACTACCACGGGACCATCAGCTTGGGCGCCGTGTATCTCCTGCCGGTTGGCGACCACTTCCAAATCTTGGACCTGGAATACTACGTGAACGCGAGTTATTACACATCGGCCACGCTCTACGATGTCTGGCCCGTGCAAAACCAGGGCGCGCCCGCCGCACTCGTCTGGCGGGGCGATTTCTTCGCAGCCCCGACGCTCCGATTCACCAAGGGAACCGACCGCATCGCCTACGGCGCGCTCATGCTGCAGGACATCAAGAAGGAAATCCATTGCATGCAGACTGAGGCGAGGACCAAGCGATGAAGAAGGGATGCGTCGCGATACTCGCCGCCCTGGTGCCATGGGCCGCGCTGGCCGCCAATCCGATGAGTGTCTCGGAAGAATTGGATGCCGTGTACAGCTACGTCGGCGACGCCCATACGCGAGGCGCAAACCTCAAGAGCGGCGAGGTTGACGAACAAAGCGCCGACGTCAAGTACGTGGTGTCCCCGCAGGTAAACAGGGACCTGCTGTTGCGGTTCGGCTTCGAGTGGCAGCGGTTTTCGTTCGATGTCCCCGACCACGTCGCCGTGCCCCGCGTCCTGCAGCAAGCGAGCGGGGTGTTGGGGTTCGACTATCAAATCGCGGATGAATGGCTGATGCGCGTCGAGACGGAGCCGGGCATCTATGGCGATTTTGAAAATATCAACTGGCGCGATTTCGATTCTCCGCTGATTATCGGCTGCATCTACTTGGCGTCCGCCGACGTGCAATGGTTCCTTGGGCTGAGGGTCGATGTGCGGTGTGAATACCCCGTCCTGCCCGTGGCGGGCGTCCGCTGGAAACTCTCCGACGAGTGGACGCTGAATTTCATGCTGCCCAGCCCGCGCGTGGAATATCAGGTGAATGACCGACTCACGCTGTACACGGGCGCGGGGATCGAGGCGGGGACGTTTGCCACCGGGGAGACTTTCGGCAGCGACCACGGCGAACGGAAGCTGAATGGGACCATCGTGGATTTCCTCGAATTTCGTCTCAACGCGGGATTCTCCTGGAAACTCAATCCCCATGTTACGGTGGAAGCGGAAGCGGGCTACATGCCCTATCGAGAATTCGACTTCTTTGAGCCCGACCTCGATGTGCGAAGCTACAACGCCCCCTACGGCCAAATCGCCTGCCACGCCCGATTCTAAGTATCCGTCCGTCTCAACCGTGTGCGGAGGAAGGGCGCGGGGAGGTGCTTTCAGGAGGATGAAGCGGTAAGAAACCGCCCCCGCGCGGCAGCCAAGGAGGACTGGCAGCGTCCAAACACTACCCGAGCCAGACGGCAATCACGGTTCGGAATGGAAACAAGTTGGTGACAGTGCAACGGGTCACGGAAGTTCGCTGGCGTGGGAAACGGTTAGCTGTTGGCTTCAACACCAGGTGACCCGATTCGTTGCACGGCATACCTGTCGCCGGTGGCAAGAAACGCGCCAAGAACAGCATTACAGCAATTCCATTTGCGGGCCGGAGGGACGGCGGAAGGCGGCGGTCGAAAGCTGCGGCCCGCGCTCCGGGAAGCCCGCGCGGCGACAGGCCACGGCGAACATTTTGGCAAGTTGCTCGGCGAGGATTCCCTGTCCCGTCATGCGCGTGCCGAAATCCGAATCGTTCAATTTCCCGCCGTGCATCGCGCGGATTTGGGTAAGAACTTTCTCTTTGCGGTCGGGCATGTGCTGCTCCAGCCATTGTTGAAACAGATCCTTGACCGCGTAGGGGAGGCGCAGGGGTGCCATCCCCGCGAATTGCGCGCCGGCTTCCGCCGCCGCGTTCACAATCGCGGGCAGTTCGTGATCGGTAAGGCCGGGAATCACCGGCGAGACCATGACGCCCACCGGGACGCCGGCGGCTGACAGTTCTTTGATCGCCCGCAATCGGGCCGCGGGTTGCGCCGTGCGCGGTTCCATGAACCGGGCGAGATCAACATTGAGGGTCGTGACCGAGAGGAACACGGCAGCGGCATCGTCGCGCGCGAGATCGGCAAGCAGATCGATGTCGCGCGTGACGAGAAGATTCTTGGTGACGATGGCAACGGGGTTCCGAAATTCGGCGAGCACTTGCAGGCATTTGCGGGTGATTTGGAGTCGGCGCTCGATGGGCTGGTAGCAGTCCGTGACCCCGCTCATCGCCAGCGCTTGTGGCTTCCATTTTCGGGAAGACAGTTCCCGGCGTAGTAAGTCCGGCGCGTTTTCCTTCACCACAATCTTCGTCTCGAAGTCGAGCCCCGCCGAAAAACCGAGGTACTCGTGATACGGCCGCGCGTAGCAATAGACGCAGCCGTGCTCGCACCCGCGATAGGGGTTGATGCTGGAAGCGAATCCGATGTCGGGACTGTCGTTGTGGGTGATGATCGATGCGCTCGCGTCACGATAGAACTGCGTCTTCGGCGCGGGATCGTCGGGCTGATCCCATCCGGCGTCGCGTTCATACGCGGTGTGCTCGAACCGGTTGGGCGGATTCTCCGCCACGCCGCGTCCGTGAATGGATTGCTTCGCGCCCATCGACACGACCGTAGCACTCATGCCGCATTCGTCAACCCCGGCGTGAGCGACGGCGCGGCAAGGGGCCGCGGTTGCGCCCTCGCCAAAAAAAACATCCGCTTGACATATGATTCATACGTATGTATTGTTTGACTCGTGAAGAGGAAACCGATGGCCCGGCCCGCGGGTGAGCGCGAGACGGCGGAGCGGCTGCTGGACACGGCCGAACGGCTGTTTGGCGAGCATGGCTACGACGGGGTGGGCATGCGCATGCTGGCGGATGAAGCCAGGGTCAACTTGGGCGCGGCAACGTATCACTACGGGTCGAAGGAGGCGCTCTACATTGAAACCTTCATGCGCCGCTTCCGCCCCACAAATGCTGAAAGGCTGCGGCTGCTTCAGGAAGCCGAAGCGAGGTCGGACGGCAAACCCTTGCCCGTGGAGAGAATTGTGGAATGCATGATCCGACCCGCCTTCGAATCGGGATTTGAACACCCCGCCTTCCAACTGTTTCTGTCACGGAATCTTTTCATGCCGCCGCCGTTTCTTCATGCCGCGATCCACAAGGAGCTTGAGCTGGGGATGAGGGTGTTCATTACGGCTCTCCAGCGCGCGCTGCCGGACCTGCCGGAGGACTTGCTTCACATGCGCTCCATGTTCGCGATGGGCGGGTTGATAATGTTTTCGATGCGCGCGGGCGAGATACCGGGAATGCGGAACCCACAACTACACGAGGTTGTGCTGCGCGAAATGGTGGCCTTCATGACGGCGGGGTTGCAGAGTGGACCGGCGGTTTCAGCAAAAGATCGTCCGCGTCCGCCATTTCCACCCATGCTGCCAAGGAAATAGCGAACTTATGTCAAGACCATCCTGCATCGTTCTCGCACTGGCCCTGGTTTTATCGGGCTGCACGATGATTCCCCAATACGAACGCCCGGCCGCGCCGGTGGCGGCGCAGTATCCGGGGCTGGCCGAAACCCGGAAGGAATCCGCGGCCTCCGACATCGCATGGCAGAACTTCTTCGCCGAGGAGCGTCTGAAAAAGTTGATCGAACTGGCGCTGGCCAACAATCGTGATTTCCGCGTGGCCATCCTCAACGTCGAGCAAAGCCGGGCACAATACCGCATCACGCGGTCGGCGTCATTTCCCACCGTGGATGGCAGCGGCAGTTACACCCGGCAGCGGGCCTCGGGCGTCACGTCGGACCAGTGGAGCGCCAGTCTTGGCACGACCGCGTATGAAGTGGATTTGTTTGGCCGGGTGCGCAGCCTGAACAGGCAGGCCTTGGAAAAATACCTCGCCACGGCGGAGGCCAGACGCAGTGCGCAGATTTCGCTCGTGGCCGAAGTCGCCAATCAATACTTCACCCTGCGTCAGGCGGAGGAGCAACTCCAACTGGCGCGGCAGACATTGGCGTCCGTCCAGGGATCCTACGGTCTCAACAAGGCCACGTTTGACGCCGGGGCCAGCAATGAATTGGACCTGCGCACGGCGGAAGGACAGGTGCAAACCGCGAAGATCAATGCGCTGACCTATGAGCGCCAAGTTGCGCAAGCGGAGAATTACCTCGTCCTGCTCGTCGGCCAGCCGCTTCCGGCTGACTTGCCTGCGTCTCGGTCGTTTGGTGACACCAACGTGCTGGTCGATGTCCCGGCGGGACTGCCCTCCGAACTCATCCAACGTCGCCCGGACATCCTGGAAGCCGAACATACCTTGAAGGCCGCGAATGCGAATATCGGCGCGGCTCGCGCGGCATTTTTTCCCACTATCACTTTGACCGCTTCGATCGGCGCCACCAGCTCCCAGCTTTCGAAACTCTTCGGCTCGGGCACCGGCATCTGGAGTTTTTCGCCGCAGGTGACCCTGCCCATTTTCACCGGCGGCCAGAATCGCGCCGATTTGGATTCAGCCAAAGTGAGCACCCGCATCGAAGTAGCCAATTACGAAAAAGCCATTCAGACTGCGTTTCGCGAAGTGGCGGATGCGCTCGTCGCCAACAGCAGTTATGCGAGCCAAATTGCGGAGCAAGGCACGTTGATCGACGCGCAGCAACGGCGCTTTGATCTCGCCAATACCCGGTATCGCCAGGGGGAAGACTCCTACCTGAACGTGCTCTCCGCCCAGCAGGACCTTTACAGCGCGCAGCAGGGCCTTCTCGAAGCTCAATTCAACAAACTTGCCAGCCAGATTTCGCTCTACACGGCGCTGGGTGGCGGTTGGAAATGATTGCGAAGGAATCTAGAACGATGAAACTGAATATGAAACTCTCCCCTATGCTGCCAGTCATTCTTGCTGCATTCTTGCTGACCGTTTTCTCCGGCTGCAACCGCAAAGGTAGTGTGAGCAAATACGAAACCGCGCCCGTATCACGCGGGGACATCGTACAACATGTCACGGCGAGCGGCACGCTCAGCGCCGTGGTCAGTGTGGACGTGGGCAGCCAGGTTTCCGGAAAAATCACCGCGTTGTATGCCGACTTCAACTCGCCGGTGAAAAAAGACCAGCTCATTGCGGAAGTTGATCCAACCGTCTATGAAGCCGCCCTGCATCAGGCCGAGGGCCAACTGGCGAGCGCGAAGGCCAATGTCACCCTGAAGCGCCAGAATTTGGAGCGAAAGAAAATCCTCGTGCCGCTAAAAGCCGCCTCGCAATTGGACCTGGATCAAGCCGTCGCCGAACTGGCGCAGGCCGAAGCCACGGTCACCATGAATCAGGCGGAGGTCGAGAGCGCCCGGGCCAATCTCGGCTACTGCAAGATCACCGCTCCCGTGGACGGCATCGTCATCTCGCGCAAGGTGGACCAGGGCCAGACACTGGCCGCCACCATGACCACACCGGTGCTGTTCACCATCGCGCAGGACATCACCAAGATGAACATCAGCGCCTCGGTGTCCGAAGCGGACATCGGCCAGGTCAAAAACGGGCAAGCGGTGGACTTCACCGTGGACGCCTTCCCCGATGAAGTTTTCCACGGCACCGTCACGCAGGTGCGCAAAGCGCCGACGACCACGCAGAACGTCGTCACCTACGAGACCATCATTACCGTGGACAACCCGGAGCAGAAATTGTTTCCCGGCATGACGGCGGATGTGTCCATCCTTGTCGCTCAACGCAGCCATGTCTTGAAAATCCCCAACACCGCGCTGCGCTACACGCCGCCGGAGGGCGCGACGTTCGAGCAAACTCCGCCGGCGAAACTGGAACGCAGTCAGCGCCTCGTCTATGCCACCGCCGGCGGAGGCGTGAAACTCCGGCCCGTTATCGTCAAAGCCGGCATCACCGACGGGGTGGACACGGAAATCCTCGAAGGCGTCACGGAAGGCACGCCCGTGGTGACGTCAACCCTTTCGTCCACCGCCAAGTCCAGCGGTTTCGGTGGCAGCCCCCCACCCCAAAGCCCATGAGCACGTCGACAGGCAACACGCCCGTCATCCAACTCCGCGATCTCGCCAAAACCTATCAGACCGGCGAAGTCGAGGTGAAGGCGGTGCGTGGCGTCACGCTGGAAATCCAGCGGGGCGAGTTCGTGGCCGTCATGGGTGCGAGCGGCTCGGGAAAATCAACGCTGATGAACATCCTCGGCTGCCTCGACCAGCCCACAAGCGGAAACTATTTGCTCGACGGCGTCGGGGTCGCCGCGCTCGGCCGCAAACAACTGGCGATCCTTCGTAACAAAAAGCTGGGGTTTGTGTTTCAAAGTTTCAATCTGCTGGCCCGCACCACGGCGCTGGAGAATGTCGAACTGCCCATGTTCTACAGTCATCCGCTCATCCCGCTGCGCACGCGTCGTGAACGCGCCTTGCAGGCATTGGAGAAAGTGGGGCTCGGCGACCGTGTCGGGCATCATCCCAGCCAGCTTTCCGGCGGACAGCAGCAGCGCATCGCCGTGGCTCGGGCGCTGGTGAACCAGCCGGAGCTGGTGTTGGCCGACGAGCCGACCGGCAATCTCGACACGCGCACGAGCATCGAGATCATGGGTCTGTTCCAGGAACTCAACGACTCCGGCATCACCATCGTCATGGTCACGCACGAACTGGACATCGCCGCCTATTGCAAACGCATCGTCGTCATGCGCGATGGGCAGATCATCGGCGACCAGCGGAATGAAAATCGTCGGCACGCCCGCGAGGAACGCGCCACGCTCGACCAAGCCGAGCAGAAAGCCCGACTGGCTTGACCATGTTTACCTATATTCAAACACTCCTGCTGCGGTCGTTGCTAACAACGATGATTGCCCTGCGCGCATTGCGCCGCAACAAAATGCGCTCCACCCTCACAGCGCTGGGCATTATTATCGGAGTCGCCTCGGTGGTGGCGATGGTGGCGGTGGGCAACGGCGCGCAAGCCCGGATCGAGTCCCAAGTCTCGGCCCTCGGCCAGAACTTGCTGAGCGTCTTCGCGGGCAGCCGCCGTTCGGGCGGCGTGAACTCCGGCTTGGGCAGCGCCAGCAGTATGACCTTGGCCGACGCCGACGCCATTCGACGTGAAGTGACCGACGTCGCCGCGATCAGTCCCGAAGACTCCACCACCGCCCAAGCCATTGCCAATGGACGCAACTGGTCCACCACTGTCGCCGGCGAATCGCCGGACTATCTGAAAATCCGCGATTGGAAACTGGCCTCGGGCTCGATGTTTACCGACCGCGAGGTGCGCGGCGCGGCGAAGGTCGCCGTCATCGGTTCCAAAACCGCAAACGAACTCTTTGGCCCACTCAATCCCGTCGGTCAGACCGTGCGGGTGCAAGGCATTCCCTTTGTCATCATTGGCCTGCTCGAAAGCAAGGGCGCAGGCATGGGCGGCCAGAACCAGGACGACCGCATCCTCATTCCCTACACGACCGCCATGAAGCGCGTGACCGGGGATAAATACCTGCGCTCGATCAACGTCCAGATCGTCAGCGCCGATCGGATGGAAGTCGCCCAGCAACAAATCACCGTTTTGCTCCGCCAGCGCCATCGCCTGACCGCGGACCGTGACAATGATTTCAACATCTTCAATCAAAAGGAAATTGCCGACACGGTGAGTTCCATTTCGCGGATCATCACGCTGTTGCTCGGGGCGATCTCCGGCATTTCACTGGTGGTGGGCGGCATCGGCATCATGAACATCATGCTGGTGAGCGTTACCGAACGCACGCGTGAGATCGGCATCCGCATCGCCGTCGGCGCACAACCCGGCGATATCCGACTCCAGTTCCTGATTGAGGCGATTACGTTGAGCCTGCTGGGAGGAATCATCGGCGTGCTCTTTGGCGTTGGCGCGTCGAGACTCGTTGCGGTCGTCGCCAATTTCAACGCCATCGTCTCGGCCGTCTCAATCCTTCTTGCCTTCGGCGTCAGCTTTGCGATTGGCGTGTTCTTCGGTTTCTATCCTGCCCGCAAGGCCGCCGCCCTCGATCCGATCGATGCCCTGCGCTACGAATGAACGCTGCCCGTAAAATGCGAATTTTGTCTTGCCGTCTGCCTTTCATGTTCTGATTTGCTCTTCAGGGCCGGCCAACCCGGTGTTCCTCCATCCGCTGCAACCCTCACCGTCATGGGTCGGCAGCAGACCTCGCAGTCGATGATGAATTCGGCGTCACCTTCGCTCGGGTCAAAGGAAACCTCGAAATCTTCCCCGCAATGCGGACAGGTGATCGCGAGAAAGGCGCTCATTTCGATTTGATTGAGATCCACAGTTCGTCGTACCACGCGGTGCGGTGGCCGAGGCCCTTGACGAACTCGAGTTTGTTCATCACGTCGGGTGGGGGATAGATGACCGGATTTTTCAAATCTTCGGGCTTGATGAATTCGAGCGCGGCCTTGTTGGGCGTGGCGTACTGGTTGAAGTTCGCGACCTGCGCGCCGATTTTCGGATCGAGGATGTAATTGATGAATTTTTCGGCCATCCCGCGGTGCGGGGCGCGCGCGGGCACGGCCAGGTTATCGAGCCAGATCTCGCTGCCTTCGCGCGGGACGAAATAGTATGTGTCGGGATCTTCCCGCATGCCGCGGACGGCGTCGCCGTTGAAGACCGTGCCGACGCGGCAGCCTTTGGCGAGGACTTTGTTCTTGGCGCCGACGCCGCCCTCGAATCCGAGCGAGCGCTTCTTGGCCGCGATGAGCAGGTCGCGGGCTTCCACGAGTTGTTTCTTGTCGGTGCTGTTGAAGCTGTAGCCCTTGTATTTCAACGCGATGCCGATGGCGCTACGGGCGTCGTCGATCATCAGGAACGCGCCGATTTGTTTCCGGGCGTCGAAGAGCAGTCCCCACGTTTCGTCGATCGTTTCGCCGGGCTTCTTGCGGACGTAGAGACCGACCGTGCCCCACTGGTAGGGAACCGTGTATTTGTTGTCGGGATCGTACTCGCGTCCGGCGAACCTCGGATCGAGGTTTTTGATGTTCAGGATGTTTTCGTGGCGCAGTGGCGCCAGCAACTTCTGGCTGATCATCGAGCGGATGATGTGATCGGACGGGACCACGACATCGTATAGGGACGCACCGCCGCCTTCCAGCCTGGCGACCATGCTTTCATTGTCTTCGTACAAATCGACGGTGACCTTGCAGTCGTGCGTCTTCTCGAAGCTCTGGATGACGGCGGGGTCGATGTACTCGCTCCAGATAAACAGATTCAGCTTGTTGTTCTGCGCCCACGCCGAGGTAGAGCACAGCAACGAGAGTGCGATTAGGATATAGGTTAAAAAGATCAAATTCAGGCGATTTCCCCGATCATGAAACGGGCGCCACTTTCATATGACGCGAGTTTATGCTTCCTGGCCGCATGTACTTCTGTGACGATCACGCCATTCATTCTGAACAGCGGCAATGGTAACGCTTCTGACTATGCCGACAAGCCGATTTTGCGGCCTCTGCCTTCACTTCAAGACCGGATCCCCTGCTTCGGGGAGGGGCATCCTGCCCTCGGTGCTGTCCATGTCCGGTTTTTGAACGCAAGTCTGCAAACCATCGGCCCTCCCACGTATCCCTCCAGCGTTTGCCATCGCGACGGGTGGTCGGCACGGCACTGGCGTGGGCGCAATGGGAAAATTGTCCGGCAGGAGGGGAATCGGACGATTTGTTTTGTGCGCGGCGGATTTGTAACGCCCTTATTATCAATCTGTTAAACATTCAACTGGCTGGTTTGCCGGGCTTGTGTTATGCTATAATCGACCAGCTGGGAGAGAGATTGGGATGGACGAGAAAGTTCCAGAGACAACGCAGACAAAGGACGCGGCGGCGGTTGTGACGCCTCCCGCAACCCCTGCGCCTCGCGAGGCGGCAAAGCCCAATAAGATTGAGGAACTTCGCCGCAAGTCCGCGGACTACCTCGATGCCGTCAGCGGGGGCAAGAAGCTTGATCCCGAGGACAAGAATTGGATCATCAAGCACACGCTGGAGAATTTCGACGACTACTTCAATCGCGGCTTTCTCCACTATCGCAAGTCCGTCGCGGAAGCGGAAGATTTTGCCGCCATCGAATGGACCGGCCAGGGCTCGATCATCGAGGACATCATGGGGCGGAAGTTCATCGATTGTCTCGGCGGCTTCGGCGTGTACAACATGGGCATTCGCCACCCGAAGATCGTCGCGGCGGTGAAGGCGCAACTCGAACGAATGCCGCTCTCCTCGCAGGAACTCCTCGATCCGCTACGTGGCTTTCTCGCGGAATTGCTGGGTGAACTCACCCCCGGCGACCTGCAAGACTGCTTCTTCATCAGCAATGGCACCGATGCCGTCGAGGGAGCGCTGAAACTGGCCCGACTCTACACCAAGAAGACCGGCTTCATTTCCACCACGGGCGCGTTCCACGGCAAGTCGATGGGCTCGCTCTCGGTGATGGGCCGCGCCGTGTACCGCAAACCATTCCAGCCCTTGCTGTCGGACGTTTACTTTGTCGATTACGGCGACGCGAAAGATCTCGAACGCGAACTCAAGAAGCTGACGGATTTGGGCGAGGACATCGCCGCGATCATTCTCGAACCCGTGCAGGGCGAAGCCGGCGCCGTGGTCCCGCCGGACGATTATCTGCCGCGCGTGCGCCAACTCTGCGATGAATATGGGGTGCTGTTGATCCTCGACGAAGTGCAGACTGGCATGGGTCGCACGGGCAAAATGTTTGCCTGTGAGCACTGGAATGTCGTGCCCGACATCCTCTGCCTCGGCAAAGCGCTCGGTGGCGGCGTGATGGCGCTCAGCGCGTTCATGAGCACTCCAAAAATCTGGAAGGTGCTGGAGGACAATCCATTTCTCCACAGCTCGACGTTCGGCGGCAACCCGCTCGCGTGCGCCGCGGGCATCGCCGCGATCAACGTGATGCTCGAAGAAGACCTGGCCGGGCAGGCTGCGGAGAAGGGCAAATACCTCATGAAGCGGCTGGGTTCGTTGCAGGCATTGCACCCGGACATCCTCAAGGCGGTCCGCGGCAAGGGGCTGCTCATCGGACTCGAATTCAGCGACCGGTTCATCGGCTATCGCGTGGCCGCAGCGCTGTTCAAACGCGGCGTGCTCGTCGCGGGCACGCTTCTCAGCGCCCGCACCATCCGCATCGAGCCCGCGCTCAACATCAGCTACGAACTCCTCGACCAGATGCTCGACAACCTCGCCGACGCGCTGAAGCAAATCGAGAAACAGATCGACAAGGAAGCCAAAGAAAAAGCCTCCAAGGACAAGGACGCGAAGGAATCGAAGGACGGTAAAGACGGCAAAGGAGATTAGGCCTCGAGACCTCGCCTCCAAACCGTCCCCGGCAGCCGCAAACCGGAAATATTCACATCCATTGGGGGCCCCAATGGCGGGCCGACCTGATGCTCTACGGAGGCCTGAAAAACAGTGGCTTGGGGAAGAAGGAGCCACGGCGCGCGGTCGTGGAAACGACGGAGTTGAAGAGGGTCGTATTTCACCTAAGAGATTGAAAGTGTTGACGTTATTTCAAAGAGTTGTTACAAGTTCGTCCAGTATCGGGAAGCCGCTAGCGGGGGATAACACATAGCATACGACCAGTTTATGCGAACGATGGCACAGCCAGGGACGGGAGGCGCGTCAGGCGTGGACACGCAGCTACAGAATCAAACCATGCGAGTCGAACGAAAGCATTTCACGTTCGACCTGAGAGAGAATCCGCGGGGCCGGTTCTTGAGAATCATCGAGGAAGTTAATGGCCGTCGAGACGCTATCATTATCCCCGTGACGGGACTCGAAGATTTTCGCGATCAACTGAACGAAATTATCAAGTTCAGCAAGACTCTCACACCAAAACTGTAGCCTCCGGGTGTTACGCCGCGAGGTTGAACGAAGAACCGGGGCCGTTGCGCTCCGCGCGATTTCGCGGCCTTATTGTTTTCCACTATTGGTGATTTGGCCGATCGCTGCCTGGGCCTGCTCTCTCACCGTTGGATCCGTGTCTCCAAGCAACACCGCAAGCGCATTTGTGCCCTCCGTCAGCCCACATTCGCCGAGTGACCGAGCGGCCAGGCGACGGATTTCAGGGTCTTTCTTTTGGACAGCGTCGGCCAATGGTTTCAAAGCCGCGGGATCATGGATTCTGGCCAGCGCGACGGCGATGTCGAATTGCTGCGCCGGGCCGGCCGATTCAATGGCGCGCCTCAGCAACGGACGGGCGGGTTCCGTTGCCAGTTCGTAGAGTGCCCGGCCCGCGCTGTACCGCACGTTGCCATCCGGATCCGCCAATAATTGGACCAGCCATCCCACCGCGCGCGTGTCACCGAGTTTGCCGATGGCCGCAGCAGCCTCGGCGCGCACGAACCAGTTATCGTCGGACAGCAGCCGAAATAGCGGTTTGAGTGCCGCAGGGTTTCCCACTCGACCCAGCGCATGCGCGCAGTAGCCCCGCACCCAAAAGTCGGAATCGTCCAAAGCACGGACGAGTTCGTGGAAATCGTTTGCACCGGGTTGGTTGGATATGAGCTTGGCCGCGCTCTCCCGAACGACCCGGTTGCGGTGGCGCAGGATCTCGGGGACGATCGATCGGCCAGCGGGGACGTGTTGTATCGCGAGCGCCGCCTGATCAAGCTGTTCTTCACGGAGCAGAACCACGACATGCATCCGCAAGAGCGGCGCGGAATTCGGATGTCGATGGAGATAGTACTCAACCATGTCCCGGGCGGTTTGGACACGCCCTTCGTCCAGCAAAGCATTTGCCTTGTCGAGGGCGGCGCGTTCAGGACTCTTCGCGCAGCCGACGAGCAAGACGATCAGGATCAACGTAGCGAGACGTGGCATCGTGAATGACCAATATGCTCCAGGTGGCGTAAACCTGCGCCAGTCCCCGGAGTCGATACTGGCTGTATCTTTGTCGCGACTCGCCACGTGGTCAAGAGTGAACTGCGCCGTAACCATGGGTTTTGGGCTTCGGGGTTGACACCCCCTCCAACGGCCCGTAGACTAGGAAGTACTATGCTGGGGTCGACATTGAGCGAAGCCATATCCCTTAAATCGCTTTCCGAGCGAAACCTGTCGGATTTATTGGAACCAGTTGCGGCCGAATTGCCTCGGGTGGAAATGGCCCTGGCCAGCCAGGTGAGAAGTTTTGACCCGCGTTTAGGGGATTACGTCCAGTATATCCTGGGGGGCACCGGAAAGCGCCTTCGCCCAAGCCTTGCACTATTGGCAGGCGGCGCGACTGGCGGCATCCGGGAAGAACACATTACACTGGCCGTCATTGTTGAACTTATACATGTCGCTACTCTTGTCCATGACGACGTCTTGGATGAAGCCGAACTCAGGCATCGAATTCCCACCTCTAACTCTCGATGGGGCAATGAGATAAGCGTTTTGTTGGGGGATTGTTTGTTCGCTTACGCTCTGCGGCTGGCCGCCGGGTACCCAACGACAGACGTCTGCCGCAGGGTCAGTGAGGCCACAAATACCGTGGTTTCTGGGGAAATCGTCCAAACACAACGCCGATTTGATCTTGATCTGACGCTCAATCAATACCTGGACATCATCAACATGAAGACGGGAGCGCTATTTGCTGTCAGTTGCGAGCTGGGCGCCGTTTTGAACGATGCACCCCCTTCTGTTGTCAAATCGATGTATGAGTACGGGGCCAACTTGGGGATTGCGTACCAGATTTATGACGACTGCTTGGACATTTTCGGCCAGGAACGACAGGCCGGAAAGTCTTTGGGGACAGACGTGAAGAAGGGAAAGCTAACCCTACCGTTTCTGTTGCTGCTTCAACACGTCGATTTCGACAGCCGTCAGGAGCTGGGGGCGATGATTCTCCGAAATAATGATGGGCAGGAGCAACAGCGGTTGCTGCGGCTGGTACTCGGCAATGGCGTTGTGGGCGAGTCGCTGGCCGCGATTGACAAGTATATCGGGCGCGCCCGGGCAAATCTTTCCGCGCTACCAGCCAACATTTACGGCAGCACACTCGGATCACTTACAGAATATCTTTCGGGGCAAAGCCGGTCGCTTCTTCGGGAAGCGGTTGCGGCATAGCCCCCCGGGACCCAAGGGTATCGGATACGAATCGTCATGAAGCTGAAGGAAACAATCAAACTCGGCAGCCAACGGCTGCGTCGGCCGAGTTCATCCGCGGCTGAGGCAGTGCCCGCGACCGAGCGTGAGATCGACCTGCAGCATGAGGATGACGAAGCGCTTGTTCGGCGCACCCAAAAGGGCGACAGCTCGGCGTTTGATGTCCTGGTTGGCCGTTACAAGGAACGTCTGTACGCGACGGTTTACCACATGACGTCGAACCATGAAGACGCCAATGATCTGGTGCAAGATACCTTCATCAAGGCGTACAAGAGCCTGCGCAGTTTTCGCGGTCAATCGAGTTTCTACACATGGGTCTATCGGATCGCCGTCAATCGCACGATCAATTTCATCAAGCGCCGCAAGAACCACAACCAATACAGCCTTGACGATATGGACAGTTCAATCCAGACCGACCCTGATCTGGTGGAGTTGATGTCGCATGTCACGCCGCGCCGCGAGGTGGCCCTGACGGAGCTTCAGCAGAAATTGAACGAAGCCCTGCAACACCTGTCTGAACCGCACCGGGCGGTTGTTGCCATGCACGACATACAGGGAATGACGCACGCCGACATCGCCCGGGTCATGAAATGCTCGGAAGGCACCGTCCGCTCCAGGCTGTTTTACGCGCGACAACAACTGCAGGGGCTACTCAGCGATTATTTGTGACAACCGCCATGGACTGCAAGAAAGCACAACCATTGTTCGACGATCTCTCGCAGAACCGGCTCGATTCCGAGACCGCCGTGCGCGTGCGCCAGCATCTGACCGATTGCACGGACTGCCGTGTGTTGGCACAACGCGCGGCGCGTCTGCAGCGGCTCTTGGCGCTCAAGTGTTACGAGCGGCCGGCACCGGAGTATCTGGATGATTTCCTCTCGGAATTTCACAGCCGATTGATGGCAGAGACGCAGCGAGCCGCGTGGTGGGAATGCGCGTTGGGGCGCATCGACAGTCTTCTGGTGGTCGGGACGATGCGCGTGTGGCGTTACGGTGTCGCCAGCGCCATGGGCGTGGCCGTCGTCGTGGGCGTGATGTGGATGAGCGTGTGTCAGACGAACGCTCCGGACAGCGCCGCCGATCAGACCGCCGCCGCCAATCCGTCGTTGGTGCTCGCTGATTCGCAAGCCACACCGTCCCCGTCGCATTCCGCCCCCGACGCCCTCGTGGCGCCCGTTCCCGCTTCGCTGCAAGCAGTACCCGGTGATGACCAGCCCACGACGGCTGGCAGTGTGGACTTGGTTCAGACTACGGCGCGAGCGGATTACACCGCGCCGCGCTACGTGCTGGACACCGTCGCGGTCACCCCTGCCAGTTATGAAGTTTCCAGTTTCCATTTCTAAGCCGCGCGTCGGTTGGTGCGCCGCCTTTCTCGTCGCCGTCACCGCGTCAACTGTCTTGGGGGAAAGTTTGCTGGAGACCATGGACCAGGAGGTCGCTTCCATCTACGAGAAATCCAGGGACGCCGTTGTAAAGGTCCATGCATTGCGCCAGCTTCAAATCGGCAATTTGGTGCTGTTGCCCACGTACCGGATTGCCACCGGCTTCTTCGTTGACAAGGACGGTCATATCCTGACCACGGCTACGGCGGTGGACGACGTGGATACCTGCTGGATCGATTGGCGCGGACGGAGAATCACCGCCCGCATCGTCGGGCGGGATCCCCAGACCAATCTCGCGGTGTTGAAGATCAATCCCGAAAGCGGGACGCCGACACCCTTCCTGCCGCAGGGCGACTCCGACGCGTTGCGCGTTGGCTCGATGGTGATCGCCATCGCATTTCCCTATGATTTGCCCAGTGCGCCCGTCGTCGGGTTTGTCAGCGGGCTGGACATCCAAAGCAACGGGCATGTGTTTCCCACCACCCATATTCGCGCGGGATGCCGGCTCAGCCCCGGACAGGGCGGTGGTCCGCTGTTGAATGTGCATGGGGAGGTTGTCGGCATCGCGGTCGCTGTGCATGCGGACGGTCAATGCTGCGCGTTGCCGATCAACGCCGCCCGCAAGATCAGCAAGGACATCCTGGAATTTGGCCAGGCGCAGCACCCGTGGGTTGGCTTGGGCGTTTCCGAACGTCCACCCGCCGTCGATCCCATCGAGTCCAGTTTGCGTCAGGTTTTCGTTCAGCAGGTTTACTCGAACACACCCGCGGCCGACGCGGGGTTCTGCAACGGTGATATTCTGGTGTGCATCACGAGTAATGAAGTCCGCCGTTCCGCGGATGTCCTCAACGCGATGTTCTACCATCGCATTGGCGATCAAGTGGAGTTCACGGTGCTTCGGCATGGACTGGAGCAAAGAATCGTGCTGGTCGTTGGCAGCCGTCCCGCGCAAGAAGCGTTCGGCTCCGTGTCGATTCCACAACTTGTTCCCCCGGGGCCGTCCGCGCCGTGGCCAGTGGCGGTTCCCGCATCACAAGAACGCTAGCCGCAAGCGGGCCCATCCTTTTTCCGCCAAACAAAAGGCGCGAAACGTTGCTTCGCGCCCCTCGTGCGAGATGGGGAATTCGAGAGGCTTACTTCTTGCCGACCTTCGCTCGGACATCATCGAGCTGACCGGCGGATCCGAGAGCCTGGTTCTTGTGCGCGATCATCTTGGCATACTCCTCGATATAAATCTTGCCGGGGTCGCGCAGGTCAAACTTCTCGGGATGGTCGCGGAAAAATTCGCGGTGCACGCGCGTCCAGACCAACCGTCCATCGGTGTCGATATTGACCTTGCAAACGCCCATCTTCGCGGCCGGCAGGAAATCCTCTTCGGGGACGCCGCTGGTGTTGGGCATGTTCCCGCCCGCCTTGTTGATGCGGTCCACTTCGTCCTTCGGGACACTGGAACTGCCATGCATGACCATCGGATATCCCGGCAACAGCTTCTGAATCGCTTCGATGACTTCGAAGTGCAAGCCGAACTTCTTACCCGGCTCCGCCTTGAATTTGTACGCGCCATGACTCGTGCCGATGGCGACAGCGAGAGAATCACATTTCGTTAGCTCAACGAATTTCTTTGCTTCGTCAGGATTCGTGAGACAAACGGTGCCGACGATGTCTTCTTCGACGCCGCCAAGCATGCCGAGTTCCGCCTCGACGGACACGCCGCGGGCGTGGGCGCGGTTCACGACACGCTTGGTGATTTCGGCGTTCTTCTCGAACGGCTCGTGGCTGGCATCGATCATCACCGAGCTGTAGAAACCGGAATCAATGCAATCGTAACAGGTCGGCTCGTCGCCGTGGTCGAGATGCACCGCGAAAATCGCTTCGGGGAACACCTGTTCGGACGTGCGAATCATCGCTTCCAAATAGCGCTTGTCGGTATACTTGCGCGCGCCCTTGCTGAGTTGGATGATGAACGGCGCCTTGCTCTGGACGTTGCCCTTGAACAGGCCAACCGTTTGCTCCAAATTGTTGATGTTATACGCGCCGATGGCGTACCTGCCGTAGGCGATCTTGAACAGTTGTGCGGTGGTACAAATCATCTCGAATTCTCCTCATTGAACCAACGTGGCCCAACTTATCGGACCCGGGTGAAATCAACAACTCAAGCCCTTTCCACAGTAACGAACGCGTCCCACGTCGTCAAACTTCATTTGGGGCGCGAGCCAACGCTAATACGGCAGCGGGAAACGCGTGGTCAGGGCGCGCACTCTGTCTTTCACGTTCGCCTGCAGGGCCGTGTCATCGGGCTTTTCGAGGACCTCGGCAATGAGTGCGGCGATTCGGTCCATCTCGGCTTCCTTCATCCCGCGCGTGGTGACGGCGGGCGAACCGAGGCGGATGCCGCTGGTGACGAGTGGTTTTTCGGGATCGTAGGGAATGAGGTTCTTGTTCACCGTGATGCCCGCTTTGTCGAGGGATTCCTGCGCGATCTTGCCGGTGAGCTTCTTCGGGCGAAGATCGACGAGCATGAGATGATTGTCGGTGCCGCCGCTGACGATGCGGAAACCGCGCGACGCGAGCGCCGCGGCGAGCGCCTTGGCGTTCTTCACAATCTGTTGCTGGTAGTCCTTGAAATCAGGCTTCATCGCTTCGAGGAAACAGACGGCCTTGGCGGCGATGATGTGCATGAGCGGGCCGCCCTGAATGCCCGGCAGCACCCAACTGTCAATGTCCTTGGCGTATTTCACCTTGCACAAGATCAAGCCCGCACGCGGACCGCGCAACGTCTTGTGCGTCGTGGTGGTGACAAAATCGGCGTACGGCACGGGGCTCGGATGAATGCCGGCCGCCACCAATCCGGCGATGTGGGCCATGTCGACAAACAACAGCGCCTTCACGCTGTCAGCAATCTCGCGCATCCGCCGGAAATCGATGACGCGGGAATAGGCGCTCGCCCCGGCGGTGATCATTTTCGGCTGGCAATCCTGCGCGAGTTTCGCCAGTTGATCGTAATCGATCACTTCGGTGTCCGGACGCACGCCGTAATGGACGACTTTGTAGAAGCGGCCTGAAAAATTGCGCGGCGAACCATGCGTCAGATGGCCACCGTGGGCCAGTTCCATCGTCAGGATCGTGTCCCCGTGCTGGATCGCGGCGAAGTACACCGCCATGTTGGCCTGCGAACCGGAATGCGGCTGAACGTTCACGTGCTCGGCGCCGAAAAGCTGTTTGGCGCGGTCGATGGCGAGTTGCTCGACGATATCCACGTATTCGCAGCCGCCGTAATAGCGTTTGCCGGGGTACCCTTCGGCGTACTTGTTGGTCAGCACCGAGCCGGCGGCCTCGAGGATCGCCGGCGACACGAAATTCTCGCTGGCGATCAGCTCGATGTTCTCCTGCTGACGCTGTTTCTCGCGCTGGATCGCGTCGAAAACCTCGGGATCGGCCACCGCCAGCGCCGACGCCTTCTTCGCAGGCGAGCCGGGAGCGTTGATCGTCGGTGGATGGTCCATTTCGCAGACGCGACGGGCATGGCGACCGCCGCCAAAACCTGTATGCAGCCAGATATCGAGGAGTTGCTTCGCCTGCTCGTCACTGGTGTCGATGCCCGACAGGACGAGAACGTTGGCGTCGTTGTGCTCGCGACTGAGACGGGCCAAGTGTTCGGTGCTGACCATGGCGGCGCGAATGCCCGGAAACCGGTTGGCGGCGATGGTCATGCCGATGCCGCTCTTGCAGATCAGCACTCCGCGGTCAAAGTTCCCCGCGAGCAACTCGCGCGCAACAATGAACGCGTACTCCGGGTAATCCACCGGGTCGGTCGTGTGCGTGCCGAAATCCGCGAACGGATATCCGTGTTGCGCCAGCCAGTCCTTCAACGCCGCCTTGATCTCGACGCCGCCGTGATCGCCCGCCAACGCAATGCGTAGTGGACGGGCGTTCTCGTTTGTGACGGGTGCCGCAGCCTCCTTGGTCGCCCTGCGCGTAACGGCCGCGGTCTGGTCGATAAACACAATCAAGCTCGGCAGGGCATCGCGGATTTGATCGCGCGTGCGGCGGTAGATTTCGACCGCTTGGCCGATCGGGTCGGCAATGTCCTTGTTCTCACCCGGGCGCGACCCTTCAAACTCGCGCACGAGAAACGTCTTTTCCGACGCGGACGGGAACAATGTCTGGAGCGCATCCTGATGCTGGCGGGTCATCACGAAAATGAAATCGGCCTGTTGCACGAGGTCGCCGTTCAACGACTGGCTGAGGTGCGAAGAGATGTCGATGCCGAGTTCGGCGACAACCTTGGCAGCGACATCGGTTACATGCAAGCCGTCCAGCGCGCCGAGGCCCGAGGAGGTGACCTGGATGTCATCGCGATCCCGCAGCATGTGACGGAGCATTCCCTCCGCCATCGGGCTGCGACAAACGTTGCCTGTGCATACGAAGAGAATCTTCTTCATCGAATCCTCACAGTATACCAACTGCGGGCCGAACGTGCCATGCAGCGCGTCTCATTGCCAGGACAAGAGCACCCGGATACCCTTCAAAATGTCCACCGCCCGTTGCAGCACGACATCACGCACGTTTTGGATCTCGCCTTCCTCTTCATGCTCCCGGTCGGACGACAGCTCATCCCCATCGACCGACTGTCCATGAAACGCCTTGACCAACTGCGCCTCGGTCAAATCCTTCTTCTTTACCCGTGGTTGCAGGCTTACGGTCAGCGTCTCGTTGGTTGACGGGGAGAACACGACGTTATATTCCTTTTGTGTGTCAATCTTCACCGCCACATCCGGCGTGATTCCGTTGGGAAACAGATCAACAGGCTCGCCTCCCGCGGTGGAAGGCGGCAACACAATTTTCGCCGTCGCCAACCGCAGCGTGCGGCCATCCGCCAGCTTCATGTCCTGCCAGGCCGCCGCGGAGCCCGCGGTTTCCGAACCAACGACAATGCCGCGATCCTGCGCGCGCAATGCGCCGGCCAACGCCTCGGCACTGCCCCGCGTTTGCGCGTTCACCAGCAGCATCAACGGCGCGGAAGTCAGGTCGGCGCCCTCGGAAGAGCCGGATTTGACTGCCGAGCTTGCGTGAAAGACCCGGGCGCCCTTTTCCGAACTCTTCAGCGTGAACAGCTCCTGCCCGTCGGCCAGAAACCGGCCCGCGATCTCCGCGGCGGCGGCAAAATTCGTCCCGTCGGCGAATCGCAGATCAAGCACATAGCCCGTGACTTTTGCTTCGGCGAACTGCTTCAGTTGCGTGTCGAGCGCCGCCGGAGTCCCTTCCGTCACGTCGCTCAGGCGGATGTAGCCGATGTTGGGGTCGATGACCTCGGCGCGGGCGAGGACGGGCATGAGATGCGGTTCGGCGGCGACGACGTTGGCGTTGTTCGTCGACGGCGGTGGCTGCGAGACAATCACCACGCCGTGGCCGAGGGCGTTGAGGAGACCGTCCACCGTGGCTTTGTTGAGCAATTTGTCATTGAGCTTGTCGCGATCGACGTAGTTCGATTTGAGGACGCTGATGACCTCGGTGGTTTCCCGCAACGACGAATCGGCGGTGGCTGCGCGGCAAAACACCACCCCGCCGGCAATCACCATCAAAACAGATGCACTAATCCTCATGGCCATTATCCTCATTGTCCCTCGCTGCAAAAAGACTTTGGTTCACTAACCGGCGGCAACGTCGTCACTTCCGCGCCGCAAGGGCGGCGCTTTCGATGGTGTTGCCCGGCCCCGTTACGCCCAGAACCCGTCCAGCGTCCGTGACGGTCCATCCTCATTCCGCCGCGTGCCCGCATGAAACACGCAGACACTATCCGAGTTGGCCGCCTGTTTCAACCCTGCAATCGGCTGGCTCCGTTCATACGGGCCCGGATACCCGCCCGCCGCCTCCAATGACCAGGATTCTCATGGCGACAACGGGCGCCACTGTAGGTGAAACTTTCCGCGAGGATCAATCCCGGAAACCCCGGCTTGTCGCACAAGAAGTCGGTGAAGCTGTGATACGTTACTGCACGGCGATCTCGGACAAGTGCGCGTGGGTATCGTCTTTGCCTGACATCTGGATTTTGGATCGCGAGGACTTGAACACTCCGGACAGGGAGCTGTGCTGGGTGTCGGTCCCAAACGTCCGGTTGAGGGACGCATTCACGGCGTCGTGCGACGATACAATGATCGTGCCGGAGAGCGTGAACGACGCTGCATCACTTAATCCCTGCCCGGTGACGTCGAAGACAGCCGGGTAATTGCTGGAGGCGGTAGCGACAAACGACTCGTTGAGAGCTTTCCCGTTGCGTTTAACGGCACCGTTCCAGGAACCGCTCAAGTCAGGAAAACTCTGGGGTTGCTCGCCCTTGCATCGATATCCGCCGCTGCCGGTGGCTTTACCCCGGAACCGACCGGAGGACAGCATGTGAGCGGTGAGAGTGAACGCCGAGCCGACGCCGTTGAGCGTTTGGATGCAGGCGGCGACCACGTCGCCCTTGCTGTTGAAGCTCCAATTGCCCGCCAAGGTGATGAACCCGAATTGTTTTCGGGTGACACCGTAGCCGCTGACGGTGGAGTTGTTGGAAAAGGTCATCATCACAATGCCCTTTTCAGAGCCCAGAATGCTGACCTGCCAGGTGCCGACCGGCGAAATGGTTTGCCCGCGCGATAGTGCCGGTTGATCGAGCAAAACGCCCAAAAAAAAGCGCAAATCACGAATGACCGCTTCATTACCTCCTCCTTATTGTTACGAACGTCCCCAGTGCGAGCTTTTAGCGTATTTCCCCTTGCAGGGCAAAGAAAAAAGTGGTAAGAATAGAGGCCCGTGGCGAGCTGGAATTTTGCGCGAAAACCGAGCGTAATTGCCACAAGAGCCTGGAAGGGAACTCGTAACGTAAGGATGCTGGTCGGACACACCGAAATCTGGGATGTTTGAGCTAACTTTTCGGTGGCATGAAAGGGAGACGAACACGTCTAGGGAATTCTAATGAAGAAAACACTTACAATCGGGGCAATCACAACTCGTGGTCTTTTGGGTGGCTTGGCCTTCTTGGCGGCTTGCGGCATTTCGACGGTCGCTTCCGCAGGCACGAGAACGATACGTGTCGTTGCGTACAATATTGATGCCGACCAGGGACAAAGCGGTGCTCAGTATACCCTTCCGCAACCCGGCTTGATTGCTCCCTCCAGCGGCGGAAGCGTGACAAATGGCGGCGTGCTCGAAGGGATCGGGGAAGAGGTTGTTAACGGCGATCCGGCGCAGCCAATCGACGTCCTCGCCTTGGAAGAGACGACCAGCAACTCGACAACCGTTCAGCCGATCGTGGACGGTTTGAACGCTTTCTATTCATCTCGCAACATCCCCGCCGGGTATGCGATGAGCCCTTACCAGGCAACGGAGAGTGGCGGTGACCCCACCAGTGGAAACGGCCCCAGCGCGATGGTGTACAATACGAACACGTTGCAATTGGTCGCTTCGGTCGGAGTCGGCACGCCAAGCGGAGCGGGGAATGGGGAATATCGTCAGGTGGTGCGCTACGAGTTTGCGCCGGTCGGTGTTCCGCCGATGACAAATAATGAGTTTTACATTTATGTGAGCCACTACAAAGCGAGCTCAGGCAGCGCCAACGCGGCTCTCCGCAATGGCGAGGCCCAGATCGTCCGCGCTGACTCGGCAACGTTGCCGAGCAACGCTCGAATTCTTTACATGGGCGATTTCAATTGCAGTACCAGCACGGAACCCATGTACCAAACGCTCACCGGGGCAGGAACAAATCAAGCCTACGATGCCTTGAATCCATCCGATTTATACAACATAACCTGGAATTCATCCACTCTGACGGCGCTCACCGAATCGGCGACGAGTCTGAGCACGCGGGACGATTATCAGTTGATGACGAGCAATGTTCTTTACGCCGTGACGGGCGGCGGGCTGGCGCACGTTCCCGGGACGTACCACACGTTCGCCAACAATGGCACGATCCCCTACCGCTGGGGCGTCAATTCCGGTTCGGATACGGCGCTCAACACCAATCTAACGACGAATGTGACGGGGATCACCGCCACACAGCTCTACCAGTATCTCACCACCGCCACCGATCACCTGCCCGTGGTGGCCGATTACACCATCCAAGCCCCCACCGTCTTCATGATCGTGATGGAGAACGAGAACTGGGCGTCGATCAGCGGCAATGCGGCGGCGCCGTACATCAACAACACCCTGCTGCCGATGGCCTCGCACGCCGAACAATATTACAATCCCCCCGGCAACCATCCCAGCCTGCCGAACTACTTGTGGCTGGAGGCAGGGACGAACTTTGGCGTCACGGCTGATGAAGATCCTTCGGTTGCCAGTCAGACCACGACCAATCACCTCGTCACGCTGCTCAATAACGCCGGCATCTCGTGGACATCCTATCAGGAGGACATCAGCGGCACCGTCTGCCCCCTCACGGCCACCAACCAGTACGTTCCGGAACACAACCCGATGGTGTATTTCGATGACGTCACGAACACGAACAGCACCGGCTCGACCTATTGCATTGCCAATGTGCGTCCGTGTTCGGAACTGGCAGGCGACCTGCAAAGCAATGTGGTCACGCGCTACAACTTCATCACGCCGAACCTCTGCGACGACATGAACGGCAACACAGGGTGCCTGACCGGTAATGCCTTGATTACGCAAGGTGACACGTGGCTCTCCAACACCGTGTCGACCATCCTGAGTTCCCAGGCCTACAGCAACAACGGCGTCATCTTCATCACCTGGGATCAAGGGCAGGGTGGCAATGGCCCGATTGGTATGATCGTCCTTTCACCCTGGGCCAAGGGTGGCGGCTATTCCAACACCATCTACTACACGCACAGCTCCACGCTGCTGACGCTGCAGAAACTCTTCAACGTCGGGCCCTGGCTTGGCGACGCCGCGAACGCCACCGACCTGAGCGATCTGTTCATCAACGGGGCGCAACTGGCGGTCAGCCCGGCATCTGGGTTTTCCTCCAGCGGCGGACAGTTCGGTCCCTTCAGTCCCAGCAGCCAGACATATACGCTCAGCAACACGGGTGGTGTGGCGATGGTTTGGTCGGTGACCAACACGGTCACCTGGCTCACGCTCTCCGCCACCAACGGCACGCTGGCGGCAGGCGGCAGCACGAACATCATCGTTTCGATCAACACCAACGCGAACAGTCTGGCTGTCGGCTCGTACTCGGATACAGTTGCGTTTGCCACGTCCAACGGCTCTGGTAATACGACGGAACCCGTCAACCTGACCGTTAACAATGCGTCTGGCGTGCTCACCGTCAGCCCATCGTCAGCATTCAACTCCGGAGGCCCGACGGGCGGGCCCTTCACCCCGATCAGCCAGACCTACACCTTGACCAACGTTGGAGGGGCGGCACTGGTCTGGACGGCGAACAACTCCGCAACATGGCTGACGCTTTCCGCCACCATCGGGACACTGACAGCCGGTGCCAGCACGAGCGTTACCGCCACCATCAACACCAATGCCAACAGCCTTGCATCCGGCATGTATTCGGACACGATCGGATTCACCAACACCGAGACCGGCTCCGGTAATACAACGCGCGCCGTCAACCTCGACACCTTCTGGTTCTACGACGACTTCAGCACGTTTGCGTCGGGCAACCTTGTCGGCCAAGCCACCTGGACCCAACTGGGCACGATATCCAGTTCGGCGGTGCAGATCACGGGAGGCCGGGCCGGGTTTACCGGCGGGCTGACGGTCAACGGCCAGACGGCGTACAAGAATTTCACACTGACCAACGAGACGGTGTTCTATGGCCTTACCCTGACGGTGACCAATACGGCAACTACCAACAGCGTCCCGTACATCGCGGCGCTGTATCAGGGCAGCAACGCCACCGGGAGCGTCGGGTACCGTTTGGCAGTCGGGTCACCCAACTCGGCTCTGACGAATTACGTGCTCGGCGTCAAGATCACGCCGGCTTCGAATGACCCGGTCACCTTCGGCACCAACGGTCTCAGCTACGGGACCCGTTATCGCGTGATCGTCCAAGCGGCTGGCACCAATGCGATCGTGTACGTGAATCCAACCAGCGCTATTCTCGGGGCGCAGACGCAGTACGCGCACAATATTGCCCCGAGCACATTGTCATCGGTGGGGTCGTTCGCGATCTTGCAGCTGGGCAGCAGCACGGCACCCAGTGCTGGTGGCTTGATCGGCAAGGTCGTCGTCGCCGACGACTTCGGGACCGTGTACACAGATTTGCTCGATGCCGCACCGACTGCCAGTTTTACCGCCAGTCCGACCAACGGCGCGGCTCCGCTGTCCGTGACCTTTACGGACAATTCCACTGGCAACGTCACCAATTGGTCCTGGATCTTTGGCGATGGCGGCACAACCAACCTGACGACCAACAGCGTGCTCTACACCTATGACACTGCAGGAGTCTACACCGTGACGGAAATCGTCAGCGGCGCGGGCGGATCGAGCACGGACACGGTGGCCAACTACATCACCGTGCCGCCGCCACCGGTGGCGAGCTTCATGGCGAGTCCGACCAGTGGGGCGGCGCCATTGAGCGTGGGCTTCACGGACCAGTCGTCCGGTTCGATCACAGGCTGGGCGTGGGCGTTTGGGGATGGCAACACGTCAATGAGCCAGAGCCCATCGAACATCTACGCGAATCCGGGCACTTATACCGTGCAGGAGATCGTCAGCGGCCTGGGTGGGTCCAGTACTGACACCGTGTCGAACTTGATCAGTGTTTATGACCGGTTCGTGTGGTGGCAGCAGGGCTACGGCGTCACCAACTGCGCGTTATGTGATGGTAGCGCCTCCTACACGGGCGACGGCATGAGCAACACCAACAAGTTCATGGCCGGCTTCAACCCCACCAACGCAGCGGCATACCTGCACGTCATTAGTGTCGTGAAGTCGGGCGCGAACATCACGGTTACGTATCTCGGCGCCAGCGGCGACACGACGTATCCGGGTGGCCCAAGCGACCGCACAAACATACTGGAATACACGTACGGCACCGGCAACGGGAGTTTCACGTCGACCAACTTCACGGGCGCTGTGACGAACTTCCTCGGTGTTGATTACAACAGCGTTAACGGAGGAACAGGACTCGGTACCGTCACCAACATGACGGATACGGGGCGCGCGATCAGCGGCGTCACGGATCTGTACTACCGCGTGCGCGTGTTGTTGCCGTAACACCGCTTGGAAATAGCCGGGGCTGGTACGTTCTCCACAAGGAGGCGTCGTCCGCGCGCCAGAACGCCCGTTTGCGCGGCAAACCGCAGGCGTGGGGCATGTTCGACGGTCGCGCTGGCGGTGCTTTCGCCGTGATTCTTACGGATGGAAAATGTTGCGTTGCCCGTCCCGGGGCTACCACACGTACGATGCTGGACGGAAGAGAGCGGTTTCTGGCCAGGATTGGTTCGGCAAGCGCAACCGCTTCCAGCATGGCATATCGTTGCCGGCCCAGGTAACTTCAAAGCCAGTCGCAAGAAAAGCATCATTTACCGAATGGACAAGTTCGGACGAGGGGGCTTCGCCGGATGATGTAACAACAAGTGGTGCTACAGTTCCTGTGGCACGTTCTTGTAGCGGGAACATGCCAAGAGTTCTGTTCTTTGCGATGTTCCGCGAAAAACGGGCGCGAGCATATCGGGTGGAATTGGACCAAAAGCTGGCGCGGGCCATCCTGCGATCTGGAGGCCGCTGTCTATTGATGAAGCAAACTCCTCTGCCTCTACGTCGTCCGGCAGGTACAAAATCACCGCTCTACCGGCAGGTTTCCGTTTTAGGGAATCACGAAATTTACTCATTTGCTCATTGAACAAAATCTCTCGCGGCCAGTTCTGCATTGCTAAAAAATCGATTTGCTGTGCTTGGGCTAGGTTCGCTGACTGGAGCCGGTCAATTTCCAGATTTGAAATGCGGTATGAAGCTCCAAAAGCAATCATTTCAATCCCCAACCCGATCACCACCGCCCATCCACACCGCTGCGTAAACCGCTCAGGGAAGTGGTATCGTTTAGCCAATAATTCGCCCATACAGCCCGCAAAAATTGCAATGATGCTCACAAGCTCCAAAGCCTCCCAAAACGAAAGCCAAGAGGGTGAAGAAAAGACTGACAATGACGCAATCATCCGGTTCCAAGAATTTACGTTTTACTGCATCGAGTCTTCCGGCTTGGCGCTGGTCGCAGCGGGAGTATTGATGGTTGTTGGAATAAAGAGAAAGCAAAAAATAGATGTTGACAAGCTATTGCGCTAAGTATAAAATTACCACCATGAAGAACACGAGAGCGCCTCAACTCGAAACATCGCAAGTGATTCGGGACATTCGAGAGGCTTGTTCCAATGAACTTGCGGCGGTTGAATTTCTTGAGCAACACCGATGGGGCGACTCGCCTTGCTGCGTTCACTGCCAGTCCACTAACGTCTACAAGATGGTAGACGACAAGACCGGCGTGCGAAATAAGCGGTTCCTGTGGCGCTGCCGCGATTGCAAGGAGCAATACACCGTCCGCATTGGCACTGTGTACGAAGAATCCCGAATCCCGCTCAAACACTGGTGTTATGCGTTCTGGCGAGCCTCTACCTCCAAGAAGGGTGTGAGCGCGTTGGAAATCATGCGGCATTGCCAGATCAGTTACAAGTCAGCCCTGTTCCTGATGCATCGCATCCGCTTCGCAGTAGCGCCGGATGGTTCCGCACCAAAGCTCAAGGGCCGTGTTGAAGCCGATGAAACTTTCATTGGTGGCAAGCCCCGTCCGTTTAACTATCACCGTGGCATGGCACGACGCACGAAGAAAGCACCCGTGTTCGCCATGGTCGAACGTGACGGTTCAATTCGTCGCCTTGTGGTTCCGACCGTCAGTGCCAGAAACTTGCGGGCGGCATTGGCGCAATACGTTGATCGCAGCGCAACGCTACGCTACTGACGGATGAGAACCCCGCATACCTTGGTAGTCATTCTCGGTTTGAAGGCGGTCACTTCACTGTGCATCACGGCAGCGGCGAATACGTCGCTTTCAACGGCGCTCACATCAATACCGCAGAATCTTCGTTCGCCATCTTGAAGCGCGGCATCAACGGCATCTTCCATGCGGTCAGCAAGAAGCATCTGCATCGCTACGTTGGTGAGTTTGATTTCCGGTGGAACACCCGCAAGCTGAATGACGGTGACAGGACGACAGCGGCGATTCGGAGTGCAAACGGGAAGCGGTTGATGTACCGTTACGTTGAACCGAACAAGGCAGCATAATCTATGGCAAAAGCGCGAAATCGTAAGCGAAAGAAGAAGCCGGGGCCAAAGACCGAACGTCTCAAGATCAACATGGACTTCGTGTCGGCAATCAAGGCGTCTTTGGCAAAGAAGAAGCCGGTTTCAGGCTGGCCAGAGCCAGCGACAGAATAGTGTCTTATGGCACATCTTTGTACATCCCGCCTCCTGTTGCGTTATGTACACACTTCCGGACGTTAACGTTTTACGACCGAAGCTGCTATGGCAGAAGACACTGCGTGGCACGCAAGGTGCTTGGATTGAGGCGAGGGCATTTTTTGATGTGGGGCCACACACAGTAGAAAGGCAATTCATGGAACCGAGCGAACCAGCAAGAAACGGGGCGGACCTTGCCGATGTCCGCATCTTGATTATTGATGACGACAACATCAACGCGATGTTGGCCAAAAGCGTCCTGGAACGGCTGGGATGCATAATTCAAATCTCATCCAATCCGGTAAAAGCGCTCGAAAAGTACGCGCGCGACAAAGACACGATCGATCTGGTGCTTGTGGATTATTTCATGCCCACCATGGACGGAGGCGCGACGGTCGATCACCTGCGAAAGCTCAATCCAGAGATCAAAGTGCTCCTCTTTTCGGGTGCGGACGAAATGCGGCTGCGGCAAATCATCCGTCAGCATTCCATCGAGGGCTACCTTCATAAACCTCTGCGGAAAGAAGAAGCGCAGCGGATCATTCGCGAGATTTTCCCGGCACGATCCGAGCCGGTAGCCAGCACCTGACCCGCCCGTCGATCCGGAAGGCATGAACGCCACACGCATTCCTCCTGGCGGAAATGCGCCGGCGGCAAACGATCCGATAACACAATCCCCGGATCAATCCTGCTTGCCGGTCTGACCGTGCGTCCCACCGAGTGTTCTCACGACGGCGTTGTAATTGGTGACCAACTCGTTGTATTTGCGGATGCTGGCGTTCAGGTCGGCGGCCAGTTGTTCAATCCGGGCATTGGCTTCTTTCATGCGTTCATCGCGCAGCGCCACGGCGTTCGCCCAATTCGTGATCGCACCCTTAAGTTGATCCCGTTCCAAGGTCAGTTGCGAGTCGCGCGTAGTTCACGAAGAGCAGGCGACATCAACGGCGGACAGACAAGCTGAGAATTCATTGTTGCGGGCAAAGTCACATCTGTTGTCTCCCTGGCATCCCCTCGTTGACTCTGTAAATCCCTTGCGACTCTCTGTTCTCCGACTTGCGCTTTCAGGCATACAATCGCCTTGCTATTGAAATGGTCTTTTGAGCGCACCAACCACACGCAAAAAGAATTCCAAGGAGCGCCACGTCCGTGGGGCCGACAGGCAAATCCCATTGATACGCAATTGCGAAACCGAGCAAAGCCGCGATACCACCAACCAATGAGGCGAGGACCATAAGCTGACGCATATTGTCAGCGAATAAATGCGCGGTCAACGGCGGAATCAGCAGGAAGCCAAACGCAATCAGCGGCCCCACGCTGAGCACGGCCATCGACACCGTCAACCCGATGAGCAGGTACAGCAACACATCCCAGAATAATACGCGCTTCCGCAATGTGGCCGCCATGTCGCGGTCGAACGAGACAAACAGCAATTCCTTGTAGAACAGCCCGAGTACGAGGAGCACGACTGCCAGTGCGGCGGCTGTCAGAGTGAGATCAAAGTTGGAAATCGTGATGACCTCGCCCTTCAGCAAATCAAGCCAACCGATCTCGGCGTAGCGATTCTTCGACAACAACAAGATGCTCGCGGCGGCGGCGACGACGTACGCCGTACCCAGCCGCCCCTCCGCCATACCGCGTCCGCGTCGCTCCAGAAACGCCAGGACGAGGATTGCGACCAACGAAAACGTGAGTGAACCGAGAAACGCCAGCGTGTGTTCGCCCTGCGAACTATGGGCTGTCACATCGGCCCCTAACCACATCGGCAGTGACAGCGCCAGGGCCACACCCGTGGATGAGATTTGTGGCAACGCCACACCCATGAATACCAATCGTCGCAGCACGAGGAACACGCCGACCAGTGGACAGGCAAGTCCGATGAGCACGCTGGTGTAGACGGAATTGCGCAACAGAAAATCGGGCGAGAGAATTTGGCGTAGCGTGTCCATATTAGCTCATCTCCATTTCAAGAATCTCTGCCATCCGTTCCGGCGTGAGCAACTCCGCCACGGTGCCGTGCAAGACCCTGCCGTCGTGCAGCCAGATAATTTGTCGCGCGTGTTTGCGAACAAGCGGCAGGTCGTGTGTGACCAGCAGGACCGTCAACTTTCGTTTCTCATGTATCTCCGTGATGAACTCCAACAGCGAGTGTGTGGCCGCCGCGTCGACGCCGGCGGTGGGCTCATCCAACACCAGCACGTTCGCCTTTGTGGCCAAGGCCCGCGCGATGAGCACGCGCTGTTTTTGACCGCCGGAAAGCTCATTGAATCGTTGGCGCGCGAATTCTCCCGCATCCGTTGCCTTCAGACATTCGCGAGTGAAGTCGCGCTCAGCTTGCGGGACACGACGGCCGGGCCCGACGCGTTCATAAACCCCCATGAGCGCCACCTCAAATCCCGTCAATGGATAGAGTGGATCGAATTGAATTGTCTGGGGTACATACCCGAAAATCACCGGGGCATCGATTCGGACGCGTCCCGAGATCGGCGACAGGAGTCCCAGCAACGTCTTCAGCAGTGTGGATTTGCCCGAACCGTTTGCGCCAAGGAGCGCAGTGAAACTGGCGCAGGCAATGGAGAGTGAAATACCGGAGAGCACCGGTTGGTTGTTGTAGCCGATGCTCAAGTTATCCAGGGTGATCAGGGATTCGCTCATGGGCTCGTCGGGCCGGACCCGCCCCGAAAGTTTTCGGGAGGGGTCCACATCCCGTGTGTTCATTTCTTTACGGCCGCGACCATGGTCTTGATGATGTAGTCCATCATTTCAATGTAGGTATCCGTACCCGGCACGCCGCCCGGCATAATCGGCAGTTTCACCAATGTGACGCCGGCTTGCTCGGCGATAAGCCTCGGCACTTTCTCCGGGAACTGCGGTTCGCCGACGACAATTGGCACGTGCTCGGCCTTCATCGAAGAGACCAGTTCCTCAATGTGGCGCGCTGTGGGATCGATACCGGGTTTGAGTTCGACCGTGCCAAAATACTTCAGGCCGAAACGCTTGGCGAAGTACGGCCAGTGTTCATGGTACGAAACGAACGCCGCGCCCTTGATTGGTGCAGCCTCCGTTTTCCACTCGGCGATTTTGGCGTCGAGTTTGGCGAGGTAGGCATCGCGATTGCGTTTGAATTCGGCTTCGTGTTCCGGCGCAAACGCCACGAGTGCATCGCAGATTTCCGCGACGGCGGTCTTTGCCAGGACCGGGTCGAGCGTATAATGCGGGTTGCCGTACGGATGCACGTCGCCTTCGGAATGGTCCGTGGACTTCGGCACATCGAGCGGCGTGATGCCTTTCGCGCAATCCACATAGCCGACGTTTCCCTTCTGAATGCGCGGGTTTTTGCTGGCTTCCAACAACGCCGGCAGAAATGCGTGCTCGCAATCGAAGCCCACGAGCACGATGAGATCGGCCCGATTCATTACCGGGACGAAGCTCGGCTTCATCGGCACGCCGTGCGTGTCTTCGATGCCGGTCGCCAAGCTGCGCACCTCCACGAGATCGTCGCCGACCTCGCGGGTGAAGTCGGCCAAGTCAGTGAGTGTGGTGACGACGCAGACTTTCGCCTGCGCCGCGGACGCGATCATACCGGCCATCAACAATAAACGGAATAGTTTCATGATTGTTTTCTCCTTTCTTTAATTAGCGTTGTTGCCAGCCGTGTGAGTGGGCACCGATGATCCACGCCCATTGCAGGTACACCGCATCGTCGCTTTTCAACCCGGATACGGCATTGTGGTCGGTGTACGTGTACTGCAGCCGCAATTGATTCCAGTGACTGAGCGCCCAGGTGACGTACGGCGAGCAGGCATACGTGATGTCGTGTTCGTTCTCTGCGTTTTGCACGTAGTCGAACAGAAACCCAGTGGACCATTGTCGGTGTAACTTCCACGTCAGGTATGAGTACATCCCGAACGAGCCGACGGAGCGACTGAACTCGTCCCCGTCGCCGGGAGTCCCATCGGGGTCCACGAGATACCGGTTGTCGCTGTACAACAACTCCGTTCCCCACGTGAGACTGCGGAATTGATTGTCACGCAGCGGCACGTAGCGCACCTGGAAGTCTAGGCCGCCCAAGCGACGTTCGTGTTCGGTCATCGGCAATCCGCCGGGACCTGTCTGTGCATCGATACCCCCGCGATCGTTGGTGCGGGGGTTGAACAAACCCGACACGCCCATCTCAGCCTGCCAATCCGGCGTCAGGTCGAAGTACGTGGATAACCGGCTCCAATAATTCAATTCATCAATGCTGCGGAACCCACCCGGATCGCTCGGGGGAGAGTCGCCGCCAAACGAATCGCCGACGCCCACGGTCCAACTGACGTAGTGCTCGACCGGTACGAGCCAGTTGAGTTGCAACCCATCGGTGCGCGACTCGCCGCCGATGTATTGGTCGATCGCCAACGGGCGGTTCACCATCGGCAGTTCGTGGTCGTGGATGTACTCCAGCTTTCCGAATTCACCGAAGAAGCGGCCAGCCTTCAATTCCAGATTCCACGGCAACGACGTCGTTTGCAGCGCCGCTTCCTCGATGCCGAACGTGGATTCGCCCGTAGCCGCATCTGCGGAAGCGTTGGCGACCACATACCCTTTCGCAAACGGATCCACCGACGCCGCTACGTTCAACTCGACCGACCGCTGCCAGATGTCGAACCCGCCGGGCCGGTTGCTACTGGTCTCGCTTGAATTCCGGGAGCGATACGAAAACACTGTCTCCCCGACCAAGCCAATGGAGGGGTTGAACTCGCTCATCAAGGTCTTCTTCTGCGCCTCGACCACCTTGTCCACTTTTTCATCCACTTCCTTCAACTGCTCCGGTGTCACCGCCCCCGCGGGCACAGTTACGGACGTGGGCGGCGCGGACGTTTTGGCTGTTTCCAACTCCTGGATCTTCTGCTGTAGCTGCTGCATTTGTTGCTTCAACGCGTCGAGGGCACCGTTGGTGCCGTCGGCGCGAGCGGCACACGGCGTCAGTAGCGCCGTCGCCAGTACGACTCTGCGAAGATATCGCTTCACCTGAGTTTCCTCCTGCAAAATAGGTTATGCCGGCCGACAGTTTGGGCCGGATGTTCAATTTAGATAACTACTACTGCGAGATTATGCCGGGGAAGCAGGAGGAGCGCGGCTGGCGGTAGCCGCGGCGAAAACAGTCAGCGGACGAAAATGATCAATCCGCGGCAGCGTGTCGGCAAACACGAGCGCCACGACTACGAGGGCGACTGCGACCGGCACGTCGGACGAAACCGCCATCGCCCATTGGCAGGCACTACAGTGGTCGGGTTCGTTCAGGCCGCATTTGTCTTCGTGGTGGTGGACGACCCCGAAATAGAGGGCGACGCTCAGATACAGGAGGGAAACCACCCAGGTTGCGCCACGCCGCTTCATGATGCCGTGCGAGAATTTGCCAGCGCCACATCGGAAAGTCAAGTGCCCTTGCTCGCGAGTGACTTGATGTTGGCGCGGAGTTGTCGGTAGACTGGCGCAGGTTTGCGGCGGCGGGAAAGGAACGAATTCATGCGGAATAGCTTTCTTCCTTGCAGGGAAATAGACGGAGCGGGATTCTGGAGGGCCCAATGGCGCTTGCGCAAGGTCTGAAGTCGGTGAATATATACAAGGGGGGAGGGGATGGATGGTATGGGGGCGAAGACGAGGTTGCGGCAGTGGTACGGGAGAATTGGCGGGGTCACCGGCGCGGTCGCCGTGTGCGCGCTCGGTTGGGCACTGGATTTTGCCACGACCTGGATCGCGCTTGGTCGGGGACGCGCCGTGGAAAGTCAGCCGCCGGCCACGCACGTGTTTCACGCGCTGGGACTTCCGTCGGGCATGATCATGTATGAAGCGCTGATCACAACCCCGGCGATCTTCCTTGGTTGTCGGCTGGCCACGCGCGCTCTTTGTAACGGTTCCATGGATCATCCGGTGGAAACGATGCTTGGGGAGCAGATGTCTTTTGCTTCGATTGGCGCCATCTCGGTCATCGTGGCCGCATTCAATGCCCAGTACTTGATCTAACCGGTCGGGACAGATGTCAGATGGGGTCCGGGCGCTGCGTGAGGATCGGTATCTGCTGGTCGAGCGGCCCAACATCCGGTAAATTCTCGACATATTGAAAGCACAGAAGCTCATTCCAGTCTTGGTGGTCGCCGCCGGGCTGCTAGCGTATCAGAATAGTCTCACCGGCTCATTCGTCTTTGATGATATTGTCTCCATCAAGAGGAATCCGACCATTGTTCATCTCTGGCCGGTATGGCAAGTGTTGTCCACGCCCCATGGGAACGGTCTTCCGGTAGAGGGTCGGCCACTCATCAATCTCTCGCTGGCGGTCAACTACGCGCTGGGTGGCTATGCCGTGTGGGGCTATCACGCCCTGAATCTGGCGATTCATATTCTGGCGGGGCTGACGTTGTTAGGTGTGTTACGTCGGACGTTGCTGCAGCCGACGCTGCGCGAACGATTCGGTGCGTCGGCAACCGGTTTGGCCCTGGCCATGGCGGTTCTCTGGACGGTTCATCCCCCGCAAACGGAGTCGGTGACCTACGTGATCCAGCGGGCGGAATCGATGATGGGATTGTTTTACCTGCTAACGCTTTACTGTTTCATACGCGGCACAGGGTCAAACCGACCATGGCGATGGTGCGGTTTGTGTGTAACCGCCTGCGCGCTGGGGATGGCCAGCAAAGAGGTGATGGTCTCAGCGCCGTTGATGGTGATGCTCTATGACCGCACATTTGTCTCGGGGTCGTTTCGAGAGGCATGGCGACGGCGACGGCCACTATATCTGGCGTTGGCCGGCACCTGGATTTTGCTGGCGTATCTGGTAACGAGCGCGAGTGGTCGTAGCGGGACCGCCGGTTTTGGCGGGAAGATCCTCTGGTGGCAGTACGCCTTAACCCAGTCTTATGCAATAACGCGGTATCTCGCGCTTGCGGTCTGGCCGCGTCCGCTGGTTTTCGATTACGGAACCAGTCTGGTCACAGACATCGGGCGGTTGGCGCCATGCATACTGATGGTTGGTTTGCTGGTGGTTGGCACGGGGATCAGCGTATGGCGGTGGCCGGCCCTCGGTTTCCTTGGATGTTGGTTCTTCGCGACTCTGGCGCCGAGTTCCAGTTTCGTGCCGGTCGCGACCCAGACCATGGCTGAACATCGCATGTATTTGCCGTTGGTCGCAGTCGTCGCCGCGGTGGTGGTGGGCGGGTTCACGCTGATACGGGATATCGCCGGAGCGCAACATAAGACGTGGAAACCGGTCGCATACGGAGCGAGTGGAATGGTTGCCTTGGTGCTGACGATTCTCACCATTCAACGCAACAACGATTACCACTCGGAGTTCTCAATCTGGCAGGACACTGTGGCCAAGTGTCCTGACAACCCGCGAGCCCGCACAAATCTGGGGTTCAACTTGCAACAAGCCGGCCGCTTGCAGGAGGCGATCGGGCAGTATGAGCAAGCGCTACGGCTCGACCCCGATTACGCCGATGCGCACCTCGACCTGGGGAGTATCTTGTTGGGATTGGGCAGATCGCAGGAGGCGGCTGTTCAGTGCCAGGAAACGCTTCGGCTCATGCCGCACCATATCGGGGCGCGCGTCAACCTCGGAAACGCCCTGCTCCAGATGGGAAAGGTGCCGGAAGCGATCGCAGAATACGAGCAGGCGTTGCGAATCAAGCCCGATTTCGTCGAGGCACACAACAATTTGGGGAACGCCCTGCTGCGACTGGGCAAACTGTCGGAAGCAATGGAACATTGGGACCAAGCGCTACGGATCAAACCCGGTTACGTCGATGCGCACATCAATTTGGGAATCGCCCTGTTGCGACTGGGCCGGCTGACGGAGGCGATGGGGCATTGGGAGCAAGTGGTGCGGCTCAGGCCTGATTACGCCGAGGCCCACTACGATCTGGGAATCTGTCTGACAAAGACGGGCAAGATTCAGGACGGGGTCACGCAGTACGAGGAGGCGTTGCGGCTCAAGCCGGATTTGGTCACGGCGCAAAACGATCTGGCGTGGTTGTTGGCAACACGCACTCCGGCAGAAGGCGGCGACCCGGTCCGCGCTGTCACGTTGGCTCAAGGGGTCTGCGAGCGCACCGGGAAGCATGTGGCAACGTATCTCGATACGTTGGCCGTCGCCTACGCGGCTGCGGGCCAATTCGACAAAGCCATCGCCACCGCAGAGGAGGCGGTCGAACTTGCCCGTTCCGACGGACAAGTGCAGTTGGTCAGCCGGATCGAGATGCGGCTGAGACTCTACCAAACAGGCCGCGCGTACCATCAATCCGAAGGCGGGGCCAGTCTGCAGGTTCCGTGACCCGTGCCGCGGTCAATTCGGAAGCGGGTCCGCCGTTGGCACGACGAATGTTTCACCGATCTCACGGATCACAATCCGATCGGCCCTGTCACCTGCTGCAGTGACGAACCGCTCGAAAAGTGTTTTCTAGTCAATGGAAAGTGGTGTATAAGTGGAGGCAGACATTGGACGAACGAGGGACAATTTCCTCCACAACCGCGAAAAAACCATGCATACCCAGCCGTCAAGAAATCTCCACGGGTGTCACGAAGGCCCAGGATGAACATCAATCTCAACACCATTGCGGTCACGCTGGATAATAGCGAACGGATTCAGTGCGCCGCCGGGACGACCATCCGTGATGCTCTCCCCCAACGCCAATCGCCGGAGGGGCTGCATTACGTGGGCGCGCTGGTCAACAACGATGCGGTTTCGCTTACCTATCCGTTGGAGGTTGACAGCAACGTCGCGTTGCTGACGCGGGGCGACCCGCACGGTTTCCAGATTTACCGCCGCTCGGTTTGGTTTTTGCTGGCGAAGACGGTCAAGGAACTGTTCCCGGATGCTCATTTTGCGGTGGAGCACTCGCTGGGTGCGGGCTTTTTCTGCAGCTTCGAGATGGATGGCAAGCCGGGCATTTGCGAGGAGCAATTGCAGAGCATCGACCAGAAAATGCGGGCGACCGTCGAGCGTGACGTTCCCATCGAAATGCGCAAGATCGCCTTCACGGAGGCTGTTCAGCGGTTCGAACAGGAGAAACAGTGGGACAAATACAACCTGCTGCGCTTCCGCAATCCGCCCAAAATCGCAACGTGGTGGTGCGAGAATTTTTCCGATCTCTCGCACGGCCCGCTGGCTTCGGACACGGGCGCGCTGGCGCCGTTCAAGCTGATTCTGTACCCCCCCGGTTTTGTGCTGCAGATTCCCGAGCAGGCGAATCCAAAAACGTTGCCGCCGTTCGAGCCACAGCCGCAATTGTTCCAGATTTTTCAGGAACACAAGGAATGGGGCCGCGTTCTCGGCGTCAACACGGTGGGCCGTCTGAACGAGATCATTGCCATGCGGGAGATCGGCGATTTCATCAAGATTGCCGAGGCCTTTCACGAGAAGAAAATCGCGCAGATTGCCGATCACGTTTACAAACATCGGAACCAAATCAAGTGGTGCCTGATCGCGGGGCCATCGTCTTCGGGCAAGACCACCTTTGCCAAGCGGCTGGCCGTGCAATTGCGCGTCGATGGTCTGCGGCCCGTGACCATTTCCGTGGACAATTACTTCGTCAACCGCGAGCAAACGCCACGGGATGCAAGCGGTGAACCCGATTTCGAAAACCTCGAGACGGTGGACCTGGCGCTGTTCAACGAGCATCTGATGCGATTGGACAAGGGCGAAGAGGTCGAACTGCCCACCTTTAATTTCGAAAAGGGCTGTCGCGAATATCACGGCGAGAAATTGCGGATTGAACCTGGCCAGATCGTCCTTGTGGAAGGCATTCACGGGTTGAATCCGCGCCTCACGCAATCCGTGCCACCCGCGCACAAATTGCGGATCTACATCAGTGCGCTGACCCAGTTGAATCTTGATTCGAACAACCGGATCTCGACGACGGACAACCGGCTGGTGCGGCGGCTGGTGCGGGACAATAATTATCGCGGCAACTCGGCGCTGACAACATTGAGCATGTGGCCGAGCGTGCGCCAGGGCGAAAGGACCTGGATTTTTCCCTACCAACAGGCGGCTGACATTGCGTTCAACTCGGCGCTGGATTACGAACTGGCCGTGCTCAAACCGCTGGTCGAACCGTTGCTGGCCGAGGTCAAGCCGCACCACTCGCAGTACGCGGAGGCGCGGCGCCTACAGGAGTTCCTGTCCAGTTTTCTGAGTGTCTCCGATCACCTGGTCCCGCCGACGTCGATCCTGCGGGAGTTTATCGGCCATAGCAGCTTCCGTTACTGAGACAAGCGAATGAAAAGAACCAACCCCTGCAAGAGCGCTCGCCTTGCCGGAACGACTGGAGGTTTTTCCCGTGAATGAGACGATCTCGCCCGCATTCGTGCGCGCCATTCCCAAAACCGACCTGCATTTGCACCTGGACGGTTCGTTGCGAATCCCGACGTTGATTGAGTTGGCGAAGGAACTTCGCGTCAAGCTGCTGTCGTACAGCGAAGACGGATTGCGGCGGTTGGTGTTCAAGGACAAGTACGCCAACCTGCCCGAGTACCTGAGGGGATTCGCCTACACGTGCGCAGTGATGCAAACCGCCGAGAGTCTGGAGCGCATCGCCTGCGAGTTGGCGGAGGACAATCTCGCGGAGGGCGTCCGCTACATCGAGGTCCGGTACGCGCCGCAGCTGCACGTCAACGACCAGCTCAACATGGAAGAGGTGGTCACCGCCGTCTGCCGCGGACTGGAGCGCGCCCGCCGGCGACACAATCAATCCCGTGCGGTCATCTCGGGCGCGGACGTGCCGTTTCACTTTGGCATCATCGCCTGCGCGCTGCGGTTCTTCGTGCCGCCGATGTCGCCGTACTATCGGCGGTTGTTTGAGGTCATGTCGTACGCGGCCCCGAAACAGGCGTTTGCGGCTGCCTCGATGGAGTTGGCGCGAGCGGCGGTGGACCTGGCGCACAACAAGGGCTTGCCGGTCGTCGGGTTCGACCTGGCCGGGGCGGAGGCGGGTTATCCCGCTGAAGACCACAGCGCGGCGTATCAGTACGCGCACTCCCACTTCATCCGCAAGACAGTGCACGCGGGCGAAGCGTATGGGCCCGAATCGATTTTCCAGGCGATCACGAAATGCTACGCCAACCGTATTGGGCACGGGACATGGCTATTCGCGCACGAAATGATCCAGAATCCGAACATCTCCGACCCGAAAGCGTACTGCCAATATCTCGCCGAGTACGTAGCCAGCCAGCGCATCACCATGGAAGTCTGCCTCACCAGCAACGCACAGACCCTTCCGCGGATGCGGGACCTATCTCATCATCCTCTGCGCCAGATGCTCGACCACGAGCTGTCCGTATCCATCTGCACCGACAACCGGCTGATGTCGAACACGAGCGTGACCAAAGAACTGCTCATTGCCATCGACAAGCTGAAGATGACGCCGCGCGAACTGCGGAATGTGGTCATTGCCGGTTTCAAAGGCAGCTTCTTCCCCGGCACCTATCGCGAGAAACGCCATTTTGTACGTCAGGTCATCGACCGCTATGAGGCGCTGGAGAAGGAATTCCCCGCCGGGCCCATGCGCGGCAAACGGACGAAATCCGGCGCGTAGCGACAAGCCAGCAACGGACGACGGACGCATTCCTGATTGGGGAACTGATTGCTCTGTTACAGTTCTCGCAAGGCCAAGGCGACCGGTAACCGGGCGGCACGGATGGCCGGGAAGAGGCCGCCAATCAAACCGATCACGGCCGCCCACACCACGCCGCGCACCAACAGCCGCGGCGTGACCTGGAAGGCAAATGCGACCTGGCTGAAGCTTTGGAAGTTCATCGTCGAGGTGTGCAGATTATTGAACGCCAGGTACGCCAGGCTGCCGCCGATGACGCCGCCCACCACCGCCAGCAGCAACGCTTCGATCAGCAGCGAGACCACCACCGCGCCACTGCCGAACCCGAGCGCCCGCAGCGTGGCGATTTCCCGCGTCCGCGCCGCCACCGCGCTGTACATCGTGTTCAACGCGCTGAACACCGCGCCGATGGCCATCAGGAACGCGATCAAAAAACCCAGCGTCGCAATCAACCGCGTGAGCGTTTCCGACTGTTCGACATAATAGTCGGATTGACGGATGACCTTCACGTTGAGTTGCGGGTTCGAGGTCAGTGAATCTTTAAATTCCTGAAATGCGCCGGGCGAATTCAGCCGGACGCGGACGGACTGGAACGAATCGCCGCGATTGTACGCGGCCTGTAATACTTTCGCGTCGCTCCAGATTTCCGACTCGGGAACGCCGCCCTTGGCCGAAAACACGCCGACGACTGGCCATTCGTACCGTCCCACTTTGATTTTCGAGCCGACGTTCAACCCGGCGAATTCCCGGGCCGCGCCGCTGCCCACGATCACTTCATCCTTGCCCCATTCGAACATTCGGCCCTGGACAATCTGCATGTCATCGCGCACCTGCCACGCCGCGCTCTCGATCCCCCGCAACGGGACGTTGGCATCCAGTCCCGTGGCCCGTTTGGGCAGATTGATGATGACAAATAATTCCGCCGAAGAGAGCGGGCCGCGGTCGTTGCGCGCCACGCCCGGGGCATCGCCGATCACGCGCGTTTGATCGCGGCCGAAGCCGCTGACCATTTCGCTATCGGCACCACTACGCAGCACGATGGCCGAGTCGGGCGACCCGGAAACGGCCATGACCTTCTGGAAACCCGCCGCAATCGAAAGAACCCCGACCAGCACAGCCACCACACCGGCAACGCCGATCACCGTGGCGGTCACCGCCCCGCGCCGTTGCGGGATGCTCAGCAATCCGAATTTCGTGATCGCTCCGACTTGTAAAATCCAATGGAGGGGACCGGTCACGTCAGGTCCCCCTCAACGCGTCCGCCACCTGCAAGCGCATGGCTTGCAGCGCCGGGAAAATTCCGGTGACGAGCCCCAGCGCGATGCTGATGCCCAATCCGACGAGCAGGTCTCGCGTTGGGAAAAAGAACATCGGCAACAGGCCGGAGGTTGGATCCCCGCGCGAAATCATGACCCACGCCAACCCGAGGCCCAGCACTCCGCCCAGCACCGTCAGCAGGCAGGATTCCACCAGCACGAGCGCGAGAACCTGCCCGTTGGTGAACCCGATGGCTTTGAGCACGCCTAATTCTCCGGTCCGTTCCCGCACCGCTTGGGCCATGGTATTGCCCGCCACCAATAGGATCGTGAAGAATACCGCTCCCAGAATGGCGGCGACAATCAACACGATATTGCCGAGTTGACTCGCCCACGCCTGCACGAACGCGCCCTCGGGTTCCGTCTTGGTCTCGGCGGACGAATTTTCGAATTCCTGGTCCACCAGTTTGGCGACTTCCGCCGCCCGCGCTGGGTCCGCCACGCGGATCGTAAACCATCCCACCTGACCCTTGCCCCACCGTCCCCGCGCTTCGTCGAAATAGTCATAGCGGAAGAACAGCGGGGTCGTGTCTGTGCCCTTTTTCTTTCCATCGTAGATGCCGACAATATCGAACTCCCAATTGCGGCTCCCATTCTCCTGCGCCCAAATGGAGGATTGGATGGGCACTCGATCGCCGGTTTTCCAATGAAACCGCTCGGCCGTGGTGCGGCCCACGATGGCGCCCGTGCGTGTGGCCAGCCAGGCCTGCTTTTGTTCGGTTGGAAGGACCAACTCGGGAAACATACTCAGAAATTCCTCCGGCACGACAGGGTTCTGCATGAAGAACTTCTTCGGGTCCTGGTAGATGCCGCCGAACCACGTCTGATGCGCTACCAGTGATACGCCGGGAATCCGTTCCATGCGGGCCTTGTAGCTTTCCGGCAGCATCTGGATGATTGATACCTTGTGGCGCACGATCAACCGGTCCGCGCCCGCCATCGCCACGCCGCCAACCAGCGCCTGCTGAATCGCCGACAGAAACCCAAACAAGATAAACGCCACCAGTATCGACAGCAACGTCAGCGAGGTGCGCAGCTTCTTGCGCTTCAGGTTGCTCCAGACAAGATGGAGATATTTCATGCCAGGGGTTCGCTGCTGAGTTGGCCCTTGTTCAGGTACACCGTGCGCGCCGCGCGTGCCGGCGCGTGCGGATCGTGGGTGACCATGATGATCGTTTTGCCATGTTCGCGATTCAAGGCGTGCAGCAACTTCAGGATCTCGTCGCCGGCTTTTCGATCCAGATCGCCCGTTGGCTCGTCGCAAAGCAGTAGCGTCGGGTCGGTCACGATGCCCCGGGCGATGCCCGCCCGCTGTTGTTCGCCGCCGGACAGTGTGCGCGGATAATGCCCCGCGCGATGCGATAGCCCGACCATCGCCAGCGCCGCAGCCACGTGCTTCTTCCGCTCCGATTTGGAAAGATGCGTGAGTAGCAACGGCAGTTCCACGTTCCGTTCGGTCGTCAGCGTCGGCATCAGATTATACAGTTGGAAAACGAAGCCAATGTGCCGCGCGCGCCATCCCGCCAGCCGCCGATCCGAAAGCTGGTGGACACTCTCGCCGGCGATGGTCACCGAGCCTTCGGTCGGACGGTCGAGGCCGCCGATCAAATTCAACAATGTCGTCTTGCCCGAACCTGACGGCCCCATCAGCGCAAGAAATTCGCCCGCCGGCACCTGCAAATGCAGATCCGTCAGCACGTGAATGTCTTCCGAGCCGCGATGAAAGACCTTTCCCACGCCGTCGACGTGTACCAACGCCCCGTTATCTGTCCCGCTCTCGTTCATAGTTTGGTTTCCTTGACCGCAACTCCGTCAACGAGGCCGGGCGGTGCGTCCACGATCACCCGTTCCCCTTCGGACACGCCCCCGAGGAGTACGACGTCATCTTTCTGTTCGCTGCCAACGGTCACGGCACGACGCTCGGCCCGGTGATTGGCGACGACAAAGATCACGTCGTGCCCGTTTTGATTTTGCACCACACTCTTGGGAACAACAACCGAGCGGCCCGCCGCCGCCGCGCCCGTGTCGCGAAACGCCACCTTCACCGCCATCTCCGGCAAGATGCGCGGATCCAGTTTGTCGAAGCCAACACGAACCTTGACGGTCGACTTTTGCCGGTCGGCGGTGGGTATGATCGCGATGACTTTGCAGGGTGTCTTCCAGTCCGGATACGCGTCGAGTGTCGCCTCGACCGGTTGACCCGGCTCGACTCGGTTGATGTAGCTCTCATTGACATCGATTTCGATTTCCAGCGAATTCATGTCCACAATCGTGCAGATGCCGGTGCGGGTGAACCCGCCGCCGGCCGACACCGNNATGACCATGTCCTCCATCTGTTGCTGCCAGAACTCAACCTGGCGTTGCGCCACGGTGACATCCACTTCTTGCCGATCCAAGCGCGCCTGAAGCGATTTCGCATCCCACTCCGTGTGGTCGAGGTCGGCTTGCGGCGCGATATTCGCTTTGGCCAGTTCGATGGTGCGGTGCCAGGTGAGTTCCGCCTGCTTCAGGAGTGCGCGGGTTTCGTCGAGGGCTTTCTTCGCTGATTCAAACTGGGCTTCGGCCACACGCAGGCTGGTCCGGACGTTTGTGTCGTCCAGCCTCGCCAACACCTGGCCTTCCTTCACCTTCATCCCTTCTTCCACGAGGATTTCGACAACCTTCCCGGTGACCTTGGAGGAAACGGTTGCTTGACGCCGCTCCGTCACGTAGCCCGACGCATTCAACACCGTGCGCTCCCCGCCGCCGGCGGTTTCACGCGCCACAACCGTCCGAACGCTGACGCCGCTGGGAGGCGTGAGTCGCCAAACCGCCGCGCTCAGCAAAATCAGCACCACGACCACGGCAATCGCCAGCCAGATCTTGGATGGTGATGCCGATGGCTCACTTCGTTCGATCCGCAAGTCATCGAGTGTGGGTTTTGGTGAACTCATGGCATCCTCGGCGCCGTTTGGGAGTGCAACGGTGTATCAGATACGGTCTCGGCCTCTCGCTACGACCAATCTTTAACCCCACTCGATTAGACGAAACAACAAATTTCGCTCGGTCGGTGAGGGCGCTGGATCTTCTCGGCTATATTCGCTGGTGAGACACATTCGTTCGCGGGTAATGAGATCTCATCACGCCTGATCAAACCTGATTGCGCGCTACATTGCGTAACGCCCTCTCGTCCAACCACAAAGGTTGGTGCGCTGTGTAGGAATCGAACCTACAACCTANNGTCACTTGCTCTGCCAATTGAGCTAACAGCGCACACGTTTCTAGCGTGGAGCACATTACCAAAGCGGACCGGCAAACGCAAGAACCGTTGGCGATGAGTTACGGCAACGAGATATTGATGCGGTAGAACTCCTGCGGTGACAGGGGGTTCGTATCCGTGACCGAGATTTGACTGCCGTTGGTCTCGGGGCCGGTGAAGGTGGTGAGCGACAACCAGACCCCGTTTACCAAATCCGTGTTGAACT
>PLTX01000078.1 GCA_003164675.1 Verrucomicrobiota bacterium
TACGCCGTGCGAGACGGTCTCGTCCCGGCGTAACGCGAGAGACCGACCGGTCTCCAGCGGACGCAACTGGTCACGGGGGACCAGGATTCCCCCTACCTTGATTGCCGGTCCGTCAGGGAATCCCCGTACGGGTCATTCGAGCAACCTCCCGTGTTTCCCTGATTTTTAAGGGTTCTGAACTCTGTGGCTTGGTGACTGCTGAAAGTCGCGCATGGTCGAATGTATGAAGTGGATTATCGAAAACAAGATAAGCAGCGGACTTGGCCTGATGCTCATGATCGTGGTCATCATCGTCTCGATAACATACCGCGTTACCACCTGCTTCATTCAGGACACGGATTGGGTCACCCACAGCCACAAGGTCATTAGAAACCCTCAACGACCTCCGCCCCACGATGCAGGATCCTGCGCCGATTATAAGGAGACACTCCACGAACAACAGAGTCATCCTGCCGGGCCCGCAGAGCTAATATGAGCACGCCCCTGCACGTCTTGATTGTCGAAGACTCCGAGGACAACAGCCTGCTGCTGAAGAACGAACTGGCACGCGGAGGCTACGAGGTCACTTACAGCCGCGTCGAAACCGCAGAAGCCATGCGCGCCGCGCTCGCAGAGGGATCGTGGGACATCATCGTCTCCGACCACCGCATGCCACAGTTCAGTTCGTTGGACGCGCTGAAAGTGCACAAGGAGAGCAAATCCGACGTCCCGTTCATTGTGGTATCGGGCAGCATGGGCGAGGAATTGGCCGTGGGCGCCATGAAGGCGGGGGCCTACGACTACATTATGAAAGATAATCTCACGCGGCTGGTGCCCACCGTCGAACGCGAGTTGCGTGAGGCGGAGTCTCGTCGTCAGCGCCGTCGCGCGGAGCTGGAGCTTGAGCAATGTCGTCGCCGCACCGAATCGATTTTGGAAGCGGCTGGGGAAGGAATCTGCGGGTTGGATGCCAAGGGTGTGATCAATTTCATCAACCCGCTCGGGGCGAAGCTGCTCGGATGGGGAGCCAGCGAATTGATCGGCAAATCACTGCACGAAACCATCCATTACAATCGGGCGAACCGGGCGCCGTTCTCGAAACAGGACTGCTCGCTTTGTGCCGCGTTGCGCGATGGTTTGGCGCATTCGATGGATGATAAACTCTTTTGGCGCAAGGACGGTTCGGCCATTCCGGTTGGGTACACCTGCGTGCCGATGCATGAAGGCAATACGATTGTGGGGGCGGTGTTGACCTTCCAGGACATCACCGAGCGCAAAGACGCGGAGGAGGCCTTGCGGGAAGCCAACCGCCGCTTGGAATCCAGTCTGACGGAACTGCGCCAAGCGCACCAGCAGATCGTGGAACAGGAACGCCTGCATGCCTTGGGCCGAATGGCCGGCGGTGTGGCCCACGACTTCAACAACGTACTCTCCAAGATACTCGGCTTCACCGAACTGCTGCTGACCTCTCCCGACAAGTTTCACGATACCGAGATGGTACGCGATCAGCTGCAGATGATCAACACCGCCGCCCGGGATGCCGCCCGGGTCGTGCGCCGCCTGCACGAGTTCTACCGGCCGCGTCGCGACACCGAGTTGTTCAAGGCGGTCAACCTCAGCGCCATCATCGAACAGACCATCTCGCTGACCGAACCGAAGTGGAAGAGCGGAGCGCAGGTGAATGGCATCGCGATCCGGATTCAGACGGAACTACAGCCGAAAGTGCCGGTGTTTGCCGACGAAGCCGAACTGCGCGAAGCATTCTCCAACCTCGTTTTCAACGCGGTCGATGCCCTGCCGCACGGGGGCACGATTACCATCCGCACAAGCATACAGGCCGAACATGCGATTCTGGAGATCAGCGATACCGGCACGGGCATGACTGATGAAGTCCGCCAGCGCTGTTTCGAACCGTTCTTCTCGACGAAAGGCGAGTTCGGCACCGGCCTGGGACTGGCCAGCGTGTATGGGATCATCCAGCGACATGGTGGTGAAATCAGGATTCACAGCAAACCCGGCAAAGGCTCAATGTTCAGCATTCGATTGCCTGTCCATACCGGCCAATATGCACCCCCTCGCAAGGCAAAAACACCCGTCGTCCTGAAAAACAATCCGCTCCATATCCTGGTGGTCGAAGACGATCCAATGATTCGCGGGATCGAGACCGAATACATGGTCTCCGACGGGCACACCGTGGAGGTCGCCGCCGACGGTCGCGAAGGGCTGAGCAAATTCCACGCGAGTAAATTCGACTTGGTGCTGGTTGACCGCGCGATGCCCGAAATCAACGGCGACCAGTTGACCGAGGCCATCAAAGAATTGGATCCGGACATGCCCGTGGTCCTCGTGACCGGCTTCACAGACATCTTAAGGGACGATCACAAACGGCGGCGGGCTAACCTGATCTTGTCCAAACCTTTCAGCCACGACAGCCTGCGCGAAGCGGTCGAAAGGGCTGTGGCGGCGGCATGAGCGAATCCCCAACCAACGCGCGCGCACGGGCGCCGATTTCAACCACGGGGTCCACCCAGAGTGCGGTCACAAACTTTACCCGGAATCTTCCAACAAAGAGCCATCATATGAGCAAAAAGCGAATCCTCATCGTCGACGACGACGTGGCATACGCCCGGGTGCTAAAGGTCGGTTTGGAGAGAACCGGCGGCTACGAGGTTCGAGCCGAGTCGCGAGCCACGCAGGTGCTATCGGCGGCGCGGGAGTTCGGGCCCGATTTCATCCTGCTGGATGTCTGCATGATCGACGGAGACGGCGGCGACGTGGCCTTCACATTGCGAAAAGACACGCAACTCCGAAATGTCCCCATTGTCTTCTTAACCTCGATTGTTTCCGAACGCGAAGCCCAGGACGGCGCCTTGCGTGGCCCGTTTCGCTTTCTGGCCAAACCCGCGCGCTTGGACCGCGTGATAGCCTGCATCGAGAAGCATGTCGGGACCGTAGATCCCGATGGTCTGCGCCCGATGCAAAGGGAATCCACATGAAAACGCGGTGCATTCTGGCAGTTGACGATGACATTCACACGACGCGGATGATCAAATGGAACCTCGAGAGGACCGGCCGGTACGAGGTTCGAGAGGTCAACGACTCCACGCGGGTGCTCGAAGCCGCTCGTGAGTTCAAGCCCGATTTGATCCTCCTGGATATTTGCATGCCCCGCGTGGAGGGCGTTGAGGTTGCGTTCCAGATTCGGGCCGATGCGGAATTTCAAAACATTCCCGTCGTGTTTCTGACCGCGCTCGTCTCGGAGCAGGAATCTGTAGGTGACGGCACGGCCAACGGAGGATTTCATTTCGTCGCCAAGCCCGCACGATTGGCGCGATTGATTGCCTGCATCGAGAAAGGCCTCGAACAATCGCGTTGTGAAGATCGGATCCCGGCAGAAAGACAATCTGTATGAAAAAAGCTCGCATACTGGTCATTGACGACAACCCCTATGCCACTCGCCTCACGAAGCTGATGATCGAGAGATCGGCACGCTACGAGGCCCGGGAACTCAACGATCCGACGCAAGCGCTCGACGTGGCTCAGGAATTCAGGCCCGACCTCATCCTGCTGGATGTGTGTATGCCCGGCGTGGAGGGAGGCGAGCTGGCCGAGAAGATCCATGGCGCCCCTTTCTTGGCGGACGTGCCGATCGTGTTTCTGACATGCATCGTGACACCAAGCGAAGCCGGGAAAAATGGCCGTGTGGTGATCGGCCATCATGAGTACATGGCCAAACCGGTCAGACCCAACCAGCTTATCGCCTGCATTCGGGATGGTCTGGAGCGCGCCAACCGGTTTTCGGAGTCTGGTGAACCTGTGACCCGATCCTGAAGGCCTTGCGCCTGAGAATGGACACAATGTTGTTAATGCCGGGGTTCTTCGCGCTGGTTGCCGTGACGGTCGGACTCGCCTTGCTTCTCCGAAGGCGGGCCCGCCTCACGGCATCCGCCATCGCCGATAAAGAGCGTGTTGAACAATTGCTGGAGGAGAGCGAGTTGCGATTCCGCATTCTCACGCGCGCCACGAACGAAGCCGTGCGGGATTGGAACATTGACGACGGATCCGTGTGGTGGAACTGCAACGTCCAGACGCTGTTCGGATACAGCGAGGAAGACGTCGGGCCGACAAACACCTGGTGGAGCGAAACCATACATCCCGACGACCGCAACCGCGTCGTGACCAGCTTGCAGGCGCTCATGCGGCGTAGTGAAGATTTCTGGTCCGGCGAATACCGCTTTCGTCGCGCCGACGGATCGTACGCTGAGGTCTTCGACCGTGGATACATCTTGCGCAATCAGGATGGGCGTGCCGTCCGAATGATCGGCTCGATCGTGGACATCACCAAGCGCAAGCGTGAGATGGAGCTGGCCCGGGCGCGTGATGCCGCCCTGGAGTCAGCCCGCATGAAATCGCAATTTCTGGCCAACATGAGCCACGAAATCCGCACGCCCATGAACAGCGTGATCGGGATGACGGATATCCTGCTGCACACGGAGTTAACGCCCGAGCAACGGGAGTTTGTCGAGATCGTTCGCGTGAGCGGCGAATCGTTACTCACGATCATCAATGACATCCTCGACTTTTCCAAGATCGAAGCCGGCAAGCTCACCTTTGAAATGCAGGACTTCGAACCGCGCACCGTCGTCGAAGAAATGGTCGCGATGCTGCGGGAGCAAACCCATGCCAAAAACCTGCACTTGTCCGCGATGGTTGCCCAGGACATGCCTGTCGCGGTGCGCGGGGACCCGGGCCGTTTGCGGCAAGTGTTGACGAATCTGGTCTGCAATGCCGTCAAATTCACACCGCAGGGTGGAATCGACGTTCGCGCCACCAAAGAGTCGGAGGGCGACACGCACGTGGTTCTCCGGTTTGAGGTCACCGATACCGGCATTGGCGTTCCGGAAGAGGCCCGCGCGTGTTTGTTTCAGCCATTCTCCCAGGTGGACGCCTCCACCACGCGAAAATATGGAGGCACCGGCCTGGGCCTGGCCATCTGCAAACAACTGGTCAATCTGATGGGCGGCCAGATCGGCTGCCGCAGCGCCCCCGGTCAGGGTTCAACGTTCTGGTTCACCGTGCGACTTGAAAAACCGGGTCCGGCGGTGTCCCTGCTCAATGTTTCGCCCGAGATTGCCCAGAGGCCGGTCGATCTTCCGGTGCCACGACTTCCCGCAGACATTCGCCGGCGAACGCGCATCCTCATCGCCGAGGACAACGCGTTCAATCAGAAAGTTGTGCTGCGTCAGGTGCGGGAGATGGGTTTTGGCGCCGACGCGGTGGCCAGCGGCATCGAAGTGTTGGAGGCCCTCGGCAGGATTCCCTACGACTTGATACTGATGGATTGCCAGATGCCGGAGATGGACGGCTATGCCTGTGCCGCCGAAATCCGTCGGTGGGAAGACGGCCGGAAACATGTGCCGATCATTGCCATGACCGCCCATGTCATGCGGGAAGATCGCGACAAATGTCTGGCGGCGGGCATGGACGATTTCCTGAGCAAACCGGTGCGCGTGGCTCATTTGGGAAGCGTCCTCACACGCTGGCTTACCGCGTCGGCCACGACGGCGGCGGGCGAGGCGTCCGTCCCCCCAACCAATTCCGCGGACACTCTGTCTCCATCTCCGTCCGTGGATTGGGAGATCTTCAGGGAATTGGCGGGCAGCGACGCGATGCGCCTGCAGAAATTGTCGGAACGCTATCTGCGGCAAACAACCGAGCAATTTGCCAAACTCCGCGATGCCATCGCCACCGGCGACGCGCCCGATGTCAAACGCATCGCCCACAGCGCCGCTGGCTCCAGCGCGATGTGCGGCATGAACCCAATGGTCGCGCTCTTGCGCGAGTTGGAGCGAATGGGGCAAATGGGCCAACTGGCCGACGCCCCGCGTGTGTACGCCCGGGTCAAAGACGAATTTACGCGGATCTCGCAGTTCTTCCGCGATCATATCGAAGCTGCAACAAGCCTCAAGGGATAACAATGAAGAGGTGAACGTCATGAAGAATGTTCTTATCATCGAAGATGATCCGCTCATTGCGGATGTGTATTCCCAGAAACTTCGCGAGCAAGGTTTTGCCGTGAACGTGGCCGCCGACGGCAGAGCCGGGTTGGAGATGTTCCACGAGCGGAAAGCCGATCTGGTGCTGCTGGATCTGCTGCTGCCACAGATCGATGGCGTGCAGGTACTCAAACAGTTACGCTCGGAGTTCGGCCCGCAAGAACTGCCGGTGCTGGCGTTCACCAACGCGTATCCGGGTGGCATGGTGCAGCAGGCATGGGAGGCGGGCGCCAATCAGGTGATTCCCAAGGCGGGCACCAAACCCGGCCTCGTGATCCAAATGGTCGAGAATGCGTTGGCCAGCCCGCCGCCGCCAGCAACGTCGCCAACCTGGACGACGAGCAAGGCCGAGTTTGATCCTGTGGCGCGAAAAACATTTCTGGATTCGTCTTCGGAAACACTTGCCGCGCTCTGGCGACCGCTGAAGCAACTGGCCGTCCAAGGCTACCATCCGGACAACCAGACATGTTTCCGGGAGTTGCTCGGAGTCGTCCGTCCGCTCACGACGACGGCGGCCAGCCTCGGACTGGAGGGGATCGCGCAAATGTGCTCGGCATTGGAAGCGCTACTGCAGGAGCTTTGTGACGCGCCGCATCGCCTGAGTCCTTCCGTCCTGCTCACGATTGCTCAAGCCACTGACACATTGGAATCCCTATTTGCGTATCCCCATGGCGGGTCGGCGAAAAACCTCTCCGGGGCGCGCGTTCTGGTCGTGGATGACGATGCGTTCGCGCGGCAGGCCGTCAGCCGTGTCCTGTCGCGTGTCAATCTGAGGGCGGTCTGCGTGGATAATCCCGTCCGCGCCCTCAAGCGGCGCACGGGGAAAAGATTCGACCTGATCGTTCTGGACATCGAGATGCCTGAGGCGAACGGATTCGATCTGTGTTCCCGATTTCGCGCCATGCCCGCGTGCCGAAACACGCCGATTATCTTTCTAAGCGTGCGCAAGGACCTCAAAGACCGTACCGAATCAGTTCTGCGCGGAGGCAATGACTACATTACCAAGCCGTTCTTGCACACGGAACTGGCCACGAAAGCGCTCAGCTTTGTGATTGGCGGCTCGTTAAAACCGGCTCATACCGCAGGGAAACCAAACGGCAACGGCTCCGAATCGGTTTTCTCACGGCGCGAGCTCAATGCGCTGAAGCAAGTTATCCTCGGCAGCTATGACTCTTAAGAGTTTACCACTATGACCTCGATGATCGACAGACGGCTGCCCAAACAATTTGCCCCTCGGTCATGCCATGAAAGAAATGAAAACTACGGCAAGAAGGAGTGTCATCAAGATAATGAAGAATGATCAAGACACGGGCATCGGCTTGGCGAACGTTCAGCGCCTCATTCATCGACACGGCGGCCGGGCCCGGGCGGAAGGCGTGGTGAACGGCGGCGCAACCTTTTGCCTTTCAATCGCGAAACACAACGGAGACATCCATGGGCGTTGAAATAATCAATGAAGGGCAAACAGCTGTTCTCGACGTCGACGCCGTCGCGGTGGAGATCGTCACCGAAGTCCGGCGCAACGAGACTCTGCTGAAAGCGGGGGCCTTGCAGAACGCGATTTTCANNCCCCGGCCGACATTTCCGATCCGCAAGAAGTGATCGCGCGTGCCAAGGCGTTGAGCGTCGAGTTTGGAACCCCGATTGCGCCGGGTTTCGAGGCATTGGTGTTCAAGGCCTCACGCAGCATCGAGGACATCTACGAACTGACCTATATCCGCAAGGATGGCAGCCGCTTTCCGGCCATCGTGTCGGTCACGGCGCTGCGCGACGAGCAAGACGCCATCATCGGCTATCTGCTGATCGGGACCGACAACAGCGCCCGCAAGCGGGCGGAGGAGGCGCTGCGCACTTCGGAGGTCCAGTATCGTCGGCTGTTCGAGACGGCTCAGGATGGCATACTGATCCTTGATGCCGAGACCGGGATGGTCGTGGATGTGAATCCATTCTTGATCAAGATGTTGGGTTACTCGCGCGAGGCATTCCTCGGAAAGAATGTCTGGGAACTGGGATTCTTCAAGGACATCCTCGCCAACCAGGCCAACTTCACGGAATTACAGCAAAAGGGGTACATCCGCTACGAAGACAAACCATTGGAAACCAGCGACGGGCGGCGGATCGATGTGGAGTTTGTCAGCAACGTGTATCGAGCCGGTGACCGCAACGTAATCCAATGCAATATCCGCAACATCACCGCCCGCAAGCAGGAGGAAGAGGCTCTGCTGAAAGCAGGGGCCTTGCAGAACGCGATTTTCAACAGCGCCAATTT
>PLTX01000102.1 GCA_003164675.1 Verrucomicrobiota bacterium
TGCCGGACGAACTGGTGGCGTGCGTGGGCGGCGGCAGCAACTCGATTGGATTGTTTTACGCGTTTCTGAAGGACAAGGGAGTGCGGATGGTCGGCGTCGAAGCCGGCGGCGAAGGTATCCACGCGGGCAAACACGCCGCGCGCTTCCAAAAGGGCGGCTCGCTTGGCGTATTGCAGGGGACGCGCACGTTTGTGCTGCAGGATGACGACGGCCAGANNCCGGCGCTCGAATCGGCGCACGCCGTTGCCTACGTCATGGCGAACGCAAAGAAGATCGGTCGTGGCGCCCTCGTGATTATCAACTTGAGCGGTCGCGGAGACAAAGACGTGAGCCAGATGGCGCGGCTGTTGAATCTATGAGGCCCTATTTCCGATGCCGCCACTGCAAAAAACGATTGGTTCCGCTGGTGCAAAGCTTTGCCCATTATCTGTGGGGACGGGAACGGATTTGCCCGCGGTGCGGCAAGATTTGGCGGCTCACCCCGACAGCGCATCAAACCCTGATCGCGTTTGGCATCGTCGTCGGGGTGGTCTTGGTTGTCGAAGCGCGGGAATGGTTTCCCACGACCGAAGACAGCTTTTTGTTGCTGCTGTTGTGGCTGCCAGTGTACGCATTTGTTCTGTGGCCCGCGATCTTTGCGCTGCTGGGCAATTATCGATTGAAATGAGGACTACATGAGATCCATGACGGGATATGGCCGCGGCGAAGCGGCGAAAGACGGATTCAAATTCACCGTCGAACTCAACTCGATCAATCGCAAGCAAAGCGACATATCGATCAACCTTGCCAAGGAACTGGCCGAGCTCGAGCCGCGGATTCGCGACGAGATCAATGCTCACCTGTCGCGCGGGCGTGTGATGGTGGTCGTGGCGTTCCATCGCGGCGGCGCGAAGGCGGAAGAGCAGATCGAGTTGGATATGGCGTTGGCGAAGGCCTACCATCGCGCGATTCAGAAGTTGCAAAAGGAAATGAAATTGAACGGCTTGCTCACGCTCGACACGATTCTGCGCGCGCCCGGCGTGATGAAGCTGGCGGAGGCGGCGTTGGACGCCGAGAGCGTCTGGCCCAGCGTGGAGGCGGCATTGCGCAAGGCCATCGCGGGATTGGTGAAGATGCGCGAGAAGGAGGGGAAGTTCCTCGCCAACGACCTTGCCGAGCGACTCGGCTTTCTTCAGGCCGGGCTGGACCTGGTGAGGAAATCGGCCCCGGAGATCGTCACGCGTTACCGCGCGCAGTTGCACGCGCGAGTCAAGGACGCGGGGCTTGACGTGCCACTGGATGACGAGCGCCTCGTGAAAGAAGTGGTGTTCTTCGCGGACCGTTGCGACATCTCGGAAGAGATCACGCGGCTCAGCAGCCATCTCAACCAGTTTCGCGATTGTCTGAAATCGAACGAGCCGGTCGGACGCACCCTGGATTTTCTGGCGCAGGAAATGGGTCGGGAGATCAACACCATCGGTTCCAAGGCCAATGCGGCGGAAATCTCACAACAGGTGGTCAAGATGAAAGCGGAACTCGAAAAGATTCGCGAGCAGATTCAGAATATCGAATGAACGAACCCCAGCCAACAGCGGTGCGGACCGGCCTGGTGATTGTCGTTTCGGCGCCTTCGGGCGGCGGGAAGAGCTCGTTGTGCCAGCGGTTGTTGAACTGGTCGCCGAACATCGTATATTCCGTCTCCTGCACGACGCGCGCACCGCGCGGGGGCGAGCAGAACGGCCATGATTACTTTTTCCTGAGCACGGAGGAATTCGAAAAGAAGATTGCCGCCGGAGAGTTCCTTGAATACGCGAAGTACAACGGCAACTATTATGGCACGCCACGCGGGTTTGTGGAGGAACAACTGGCGACCGGGCGCGACGTGTTGCTGGACATCGAGGTGCAGGGGGCGCGACAGGTGGCGCAATGCGTGCGCGGCGGCCGGTTCGCCTATCCCGACGCGCTGGTGACGATTTTTCTGATGCCGCCGTCGTTGGAATTGCTGGAGACGCGGTTGCGTCGGCGCGGGACGGACAGCGATGAGGTGATTCGTAAACGGCTGGCGCTGGCCCAGCAGGAAATGACGCACTGGAAAGAGTACGATTACGTGATTGTCAGCGGGCGGCTCGACGATGATTTCGAGCAGGGGAAGGCGGTTGTGATAGCGGAAAAATGTCGGACGACGCGAGCGGCAAAGGACGGAAAACCATGGCAGCAAAACGAACTATCCTTCTAGGCATCACGGGATCCATCGCAGCATACAAGTCCGCCGACACGGCGAGCAAGCTGAAGAAGCTCGGGCACGAGGTGTTTTGCGTGATGACGAAGGACGCGACGCACTTCATCACGCCGCTCACGCTGCAAACCCTTTCGCAACATCCGGTGACGGTCGATTTGTTTGAAGAGGGCGAGGGTGATTGGCGGCCGAGTCATTTGCAACTGGCCGACAGCGCCGATTTGCTGGTCGTTTCACCCGCGACGGCCAACGTCATCGCCAAGCTCGCGAACGGGATCGCCGACGACGCGCTCAGCACGATTGCGCTCGCGTTGCGGCCCGAGGCGAAGGTGCTGGTGGCGCCTGCGATGAATGGGAAGATGTGGTTGCATCCGGCGACGCAGAGCAACGTCAAGATCCTGCGGTCGCGCGGCGTCGAATTCATCGGACCCGAGAAGGGTTTGCTGGCGTGCGGCTACGAAGGAATCGGCCGGCTGTGGGACGTGGACAAGATTGTGGAGAAGATTCAGAAGATGCTTTCGTAGGACGACGGATCCCCGCAGACGGAAACACCCATGAGTTCCACCCCGCTTCGCTTCCTCATCACGGCGGGACCGACGCGAGAATTTCTTGATCCGATTCGCTACATTTCCAACCGTTCGTCGGGAAAGATGGGTTACGCCATTGCCGAGGCGGCGTTGGCGGTTTCGTCGAACGTTACGCTCGTGAGCGGGCCAACATCCCTTACGGCTCCCCCGGGTGTCGAATTTGTGTCGGTGACGACGACGCAGGAGATGGCCGAGGCGGTGTGGAGTCGGTTCGGGTCGGCGGACATTTGCGTCATGGCGGCGGCGGTGTGCGATTTTCGTCCCAAGACCGCGGCAGGAAGCAAGATCAAGAAGGGCTCCTTCAGCGGCGTGCTGGAACTGGAGCCGACGCCGGACATTCTTGCGGAGTTGGGACGGCGGAAGAAGTCACAAGTGCTCGTCGGGTTTGCTGCGGAGACGGACGATTTGGAAAAGCACGCGCGCGAGAAATTGATCCGCAAAGGCCTTGATTTTATTGTTGCGAATGATGCGAGCGCGTTTGACGCGGAGACGAATCGCGTCGCCATCCTCACGGCGGATGGAAAGGTCGAACGGCTGCGCGAACTGCCGAAGATCGAGGTTGCAAAAGTGATTATCGAGCGAGCGATGGATCTAGCTCGCTGATGGAGAGCGGTCGTCAGGTTTCCTGGAGAGACCGGTGCGGATTTTCTCGAAGCGGTTGTCCTGGCGGAGATTGTCGAGGTCGGGGTCCTTCGTGAGCCAGCGGGCATCGTTGTAACCCAGCTTGACGGCATGGTCGAGCGCGGTGAACGCTTCATCCACGCGTTTCAGCAACGCGTAGCTGCAGGCGAGATTGTAGAACACGAGCGGGCTGTCGGCACAAAGTTTCGCCAGACGCTGGTCGATCTGGAGTCCCTTTTCCCATTGTCCCATCCTGGTGTAGGCATCGCCAAGAATCTGCAATGCCTCGATGAAATCGGGGTCGCGCCGGGCGATGCCTTCGAAGAACCCGATTTCAAACTGGAGGTCCTCCTTCGTGGCAGACCTGCCCCGTGGCGGTTTCGATTCCCGAATCGGCAACATGGCGATTCGTTCTCCTGCTTCACACGGCGGTATCGGGGCGAAGGTCGTTGATCACGATTCCGGACAGAAGCTTGGGGTAAAAATCCGTGCTCTTCTGCGGCATGCGCGAGCGAGCATCGGCGATGGCCTTCACATCTTGAACGTCCGTCGGATTCAGGAAGAATGCAAGTTGCGCTTGGCCGGTCTGCACGAGTCCAGCGGCCTCTTCGGACTCGCGCCAGTAGGTGACGTTGGCCTCTTCACGAAGGCGGACCTCGTCGATACCGAGCAAGGCTTCCAGAATCCCGACGTGGAGAATGGCGACGTCCAACGTGTGCCAGAGCGGAGGTTTGCTGGCGAACAACGGTCGGAGCGCGTCAAGGTTCGTCGGACGCAAGAGGGCGAACCCGGTAGCATCGCGCATCCCGATAAGATGTTTCCCGCCTTTCATCGCCGCCAACATTTTCTCGAGGGACGGCTGTGGCTCGACCGCAAAATTCCGCGCCAATTGCTCACGGAAGCGGCGGGGATCGAACGAGCTGAGGTTGGCCACGGTCCGGTGCGTCGGCAGGACAACCAGTCCCGGGTCGCTCATGTCCACCAGCGTGGCCATCACGAATTCGCCGGGTGCGTTCGGGTCGGGTTTGTCGGCGGCGGCCCGACATTCATCGCGAAAGGCCAGGGCGGTTTCGTACCGATGATGTCCATCGGCGATGTAAAACTTTGCTTCACGCAACGATTCTTGCGCCGCCTTGATGGCAGTGGCGTCCGTGATTTCCCAAAGCTTGTTGACCACGCCGTAGTCGTCGGTGGCGGTCAAGGCCGGCGCGTCTTTCGGAGTGGGCAGGGGATTGCGTTGCGGGCGTGGGTAGAGCATGAATATCTGACCTTGCTGCGAGCCGCACGCGCGCAACAGCGCTATGCGATCGGCCTTCGGTTTGGATAGCGTATGCTCATGTGGCAGGACGATTCCCTCGTCCCAGCGATGGAGTCGCACGCGGGCGATCAGCGCCTTGCGCATTCGCGGACCGGAGCCGTCCGGCGCGGCGAAGGATTGTTCGAGATAATACAGGGCAGGTTTCGCGGCACGCCGCAGGATGCCCTCGTGCAGCCAGACCTGATACAAATCGCGGGCGCGCGTATACTTGTTCGTTGATTCCGTGTCGCCGGCCTCTTCTTTGCCCAGTTCGATGCGCACGAGATTATAGGGCGATAGCTTGAGGTACTTCTCGCGCATCTCCAGCGTGATCTTGTCGTACGGCTGCGTCAGGACTTCGTCAGCCTTGACCCGTTTGGTGTTGTAAAGTACTCCTCGAAAAGGTTGGATGTCAGCCATGTTATTTCCCCTAGTATTGCAGCCCGATACTAGGCGGTCGCGCCCGCAACGTCAAGGGTGGCGAAACGAATTGCCATATCGGACATCTAAATCTACGGGGACGGCATGAGAACGCGCCACTTCATTTTGACCGCCTTAATTTTTGTTGGCTTGGTGTTTGTGCCGGGCGCGCCGATTCAGGGGAACGATCCGGCGAGAGATACGGCGACGTTTGGGGCGGGGTGTTTCTGGGGCGTGGAAGCGGCGTTTCGGCAGGTGACGGGCGTCACGGATACGGTGGTCGGCTACATGGGTGGGACACTGAAAAGCCCGACGTATGAAGAAGTTTCGACTCATCGGAGCGGGTACTCAGAAGTTTGCCAGGTGACGTACGATCCCGCGCAGGTGAGCTACGAGAAGTTGGTGGAGGTATTCTTTCAAATCCACAACCCGACGTTCTTCAGCGCCGCCGGTAAAGATGTTGCCAGCCGGTATCGTTCGGTGATTTTCTTCCACAACGCCGAACAGGAGAGAACCGCGCTTGCGGTGAGGGACAAACTACAGGCGTTGGGAAAATTCAATCGTCCGATCACCACCGCCATCGTTCCAGCCTTGGAATTCTGGCGCGCCGAGGAATATCACCAGCGGTATGCCGAGAAGCACCATTTGCCGAGGTGTTCGATCACGCCATAAGAGGCGTACTCTGCGGTTGGCCCATCTCGGAATCCAGATGGAATCGAGTGGAACGAGGTTGTTCGGAAATCCAGCGGGCGTCTCGCTCGTAGATTTGGTGGAATCGGCAACGAGAGGTTGCGGGGTCGCAATTCCCGGTCGAAAGTGTGAAACACGGGTCGCCACGAGGGCATCCAATGGTTATGCTGAAGACGGTCGCAGTCGTCGCGGGAGTATTGGTCGGAGTCAATGCCATGAGCCAAACGACGAGCAACTCATCGCCGAAAGAAACCATCACGCTGGGAGGCGGCTGCTTCTGGTGCACGGAGGCCGTGTTCGAGGATTTGAAGGGCGTCGAGAAGGTGGAATCGGGTTACTCGGGCGGGACGGTGGCGAACCCGACGTACGAGCAGGTCTGCACGGGCAAGACGGGCCACGCGGAAGTGAGCCAGATCACGTTTGACCCGAAGGTGATTTCGTTGAAGGACATTTTGGGGGTGTTTTTCACGGTGCACAATCCGACGACATTGAACCGGCAGGGGAACGATGTCGGCACGCAGTATCGGTCGGTGATTTTTTACAGGAACGCAGAGCAGAAGGCGGCGGCGCAGCAGGCGATCAAGGACATCGCGGCGGCGAATATCTGGAATGGCCCGATCGTGACGGAAGTGACGCCGTTCAAGGCGTTCTACAAGGCGGAGGATTACCATCAGGAGTACTTCCGGTTGCACGGCTCACAACCGTATTGTCAGGTGGTCATCGCGCCGAAAGTGGCGAAGTTTCGCGAGCATTTTCGCAGCCTGCTGAAGGACAACTGAATTGAGCGGAGCGCGAACCATGAAATCGACGACCAAGAAGATGGCGATGTTTGTGAGCGCGGCGATCGTGGGTCTGGGGATTCGCGCGGCGGTGCGCGCGGCGTATGGCGACGAAAGGAGTTCGAAGCAAGTGACGATTATTGAATTCAGGGATGACGGCAAACGGATCGGCCCGGCGACGGTCGACCGGGTGGTCAAGACCGACGCGGAGTGGCACAAGGTACTCACGCCGGAGCAATTCAAGGTGACGCGGCAGAGCGGCACGGAGCGCGCGTGCTCGGTCGGTTATTGGAACAACCACGAGGACGGGCTGTATCGGTGCATTTGTTGCGGCACGGCGTTGTTCAAGTCCGACACGAAATTTGAATCGGGCACGGGCTGGCCGAGTTTTTGGACGCCGGTGGCGATGGAGAACATCGAATTGAGGCCGGACAATTCGTTTGGCATGGAGCGCACGGAAGTGCTGTGCAAACGGTGCGGCGCGCATCTGGGGCACGTGTTCGAGGACGGTCCAAAACCGACGGGGTTGCGGTATTGCATGAACTCGGCGGCGATGAAGCTTGTGAAGTATGAGAAGAAGGGCGGGGCGGTCGAACCCAAATCGCCATGAACGATGACGTCTGCGATGGGGCGCGACGACCCCGGCCCGCTTTCAACGGGCGAGAGTTGGCGATTGGCATCGGCTTCACGCTGGTCAATGCGAGCGCGCACCTGTTGTGGAACCCCATTGTCGAATACTGGCAGTTCGTGGTGACGACGCTGATGTTCGTGGGGTTCCTGACGTTCTGGCTGTCGAAGGAATGGCGACGAATCGAGTCGTTCATCACAAAATTCTACTGCGTGGCGGTGATCTTTGACGTGTTTGCAGAGGGACTGCTCCAACCGTTCCATCATTGCACGTTCGACAATCTCCTGTGCACCGGGAAACTGTTTGTAGTGTTCTTCGTGTTCTGGGTGGTGCTGCGTCCAGTGGAGAGGTGGGTTGCCGGGGGAAAACCGGTATTCTGACGTTACGCGCTTGCGTCTGAAAGAAGCCGCCCTGCCACTCGATCGACTTCAATAATCATGGCAGTGTAGCGTCCGGTCATACCCCCCAATGTGTAGGCGCTTCGACAGGGGATGTCGGAGCGAGAGGATGTCGATCCCTACACTGCCAGAACAATGTCCGACCTCTTGCAGGCTCTGTCAACCGCGAGTGCGATGAAAACTCACGATTTCTCTTCGTGATACGGCTTCTTCTGCTCGTAGAGATCAAGCCGTTGGCGGGCTTTGTCCGGGGTATCGTTCGACGGATTGGATTTCAGATAATCGGAGCCCAGATATTTGTTCTCCCATTTTACGGCGTTGTCAAAGTCCTCAGCCTCGGCGTAGGCCGCCGCCAGCGTACTGAAGTAAACCGGGATCTTCCATTTGGACAAATCGCATGCCTTCTTTGCATATTTGACGGCCTGTTCCCCATTCCGAACATTGGCATCAGGGCAGACAGCTAACAGCCAAGCGAGGTTGTTGTAGGCCAACACATGCTTGGGGTTGAGTCGGATGGCCTCGTTGTAACCGGCAATGGCCTTGTTGTAGTTGCCCTTTTGGCTGTAGGCATAGGCTCTATTCTCCTCGCAGATATAGGCATAATCCAAATTGAGAGGGATGGCTTTGCTGTAATCGGCAATGGCCCTGTCGTGGTCGCCTTTGCGGTTGTAGGCGTTGCCTCTGTCGATATAGGCCATGGCTTGGTTCGGATCGAGCCGGATGACCTCGTTGAAATCGGCGATGACCCTGTCGTAGTCGCCTTTGTGGTCGTAGGCGTGGCCGCGGTCGATGTACGCATTGACAGAATCCGGCTTGAGTCGGATGGCTTCGCTGTAATCGGCAATAGCCTTGTCGTAGTCGCCTTTGCTGTGGTAGGCGAGGCCCCTGTTGGAATAGGCGTCGACAAAATCTGGCTTCAGACGGATCGTTTCGCTGAACTCAGCAATGGCAAGATCATAATCATGCGTATGAACCGCTTCGAGACCCATCTCAAAGGCTCTGTCTGCCTGGTTGCTCCCGCACCCCTGGCCTGCCAACAGCAGCAAGAGGAAAATCCCCAGCCATGACAGCCTTGCGAAGAGCGGCTGGGCTGGCGGACTCGAATGCAGGCGGGGTTCCGTGACCATGCTCTTACAAATAGCATTCCGGCCAATGGCAAATCGAGCAGTTTCCCGGCCGCCAAAACTGCCACGAAAATCAGTTGCTATTCCTTCGATTGGGCTTATGTTGTAGTGAAGAGTCGAAGGGTGGTTGAAGTTTCTGAGGATCATGATTTCAGGAGCTCAGCCGTAATGCGGATGAAACAGGAAACCAATCCAAAGCCTGTTCACGACTCGGTGAATGCACCGCGCGGCTGAGCTCCTCTTTTTCCCGTCCAAAATCTCTTGGGCTTCCCATCTGCCGCCGCCAAGACGGCCACGAGAATTCATTGCTATTCCCGCGATTGGGCTTACGGTGCAGTAGAGAGTCGGGGGGCAATGTGCAAGTTGTCAGAATTGACCGGTGTCATTCGGAAACTCGACTCTCCTTTTCGTTTACCCCGCCGGTTCAGATAGCCTGATCCCGCCCAAACAACCCCCAGATACCACTTGCATTTCCCGCGCCATGACGTATAAAGAAGCCGGAGAGTCGAGCAGGGGTTCTCGAAGGATTTTTTAGGCGAGATTACGCTAATTTCCGATGGGAAGAGGAAGGCTTGAACGTTCGGGCCTGAGTCTCGACTCTCCATCATTTTTCCTTCGCCAATCCCCACCGCCAATCCCGACTGAAACCCGCCCTCAAATCGCCGGCGAAAAACCATCACCCTGGCACTCACCCGATAGGGGCATGCTACATACGGCGGAACGCTCGATTGTTTTCGAGGGAGATTGAAAGTTTTCATGACCACCTGGCGTTCTGTTGCACCAACGGGCATTGCGGCGGCTCGGATTATCTCGCTCGTAATCGCAAACCGTGCTATAGTCAGGACGTGATACAAACAAAGGGCAACTTGCCCGTCTCTGAAGATAGTTCGAAACGAAGCCCGGAAGAGCGGAACATCCGCAAGCAACTGGGCAAGGTGCGTCGCTATCTTGCCAAATCGACGGATGCCAACATGCGGAGTTCGTGGGAAAGCCGAATCGCCGTGTATGAAGCACAACTGGTGAAGGCAGAAGCCCGTCCGCGTTGGATCGGGTAGTTTTTAGGTTGGTCCGTCTTTGTTGGGTCGCGGGCGGAGAAAGGCGGCGCGCGCCTCACCGATTCACATTTCGTCAAGAGTGCGCTCTGACCCTATTCGCATCGGCATACCACTCACCTTCATCCTTTGCTCCGAACTACGGCAGAGATTCTTCGCTGCGCTCAGAATGACAGACATTGCAGCGAAGCGTTGGGGACAACACACTGGCATTGCGCTCACTGCAGCTTCAGGCTCGCGAAGAATTTCCGCATGGCGTCGTGGTAGGTGGCGGCGCTGACGAGGAAGGCGTCGTTGTGGGCGCCGCGGAGTTCGACGAGTTGTTTGGGGTCGTTGGCGGCGGCAAAGAGGCATTGGGCGTGGCGAATGTTGAAGATCTCGTCGTCACGGCTGTGAAGGATGAGCAGCGGGACCTTGATGCGCGGCATTTTGCTGAGGGTGTCGTATTTGTTCCGCACGAGCCAGCGGACGGGAAAGAAGGGGAACATCCTCTGGCCGACGTCGCCAATCGAGGTGAAGGCTTCTTCGAGGACGAGACCGCCGGCTTCGACTTTGGTGGCGAGATCGGCGGCAATGGCCGAGCCGAGGGATTCGCCGTAGACGATGATGGAGCGCGGCGCGACCTTGCGTTGGGTGACGAGGTAATCGTAGGCGGCGCGAGCATCGCGGTAGGTGCCCTGCTCGTCGGGTTTGCCTTCGCTGCGGCCGTAGCCGCGGTAGTCGATGATGAATGAATTGACTCCGAGATCGCGAAGCGCGGCGAGTTTGTCGAACCGGTGCGAGATGTTGCCCGCGTTACCGTGGAAGAGAAGGACGGTGAGCGCCGGGTCAGTGCGTGACGGGACGCCCGCCTTCGCTGAAGCTACGGCGGGTAAAAACCATCCATTGATGCGGACGCCGTCGGAGGCGGTGAGGGTGACGTCGTCGTATTGGAGGCCGAGTTGGTCGGGGGTCTGGTCGATCTGGCGGGCTGGGTAATAGATCATGCGCGGCTCGCTCCAGCGCAGCCAGAGAGCGACGACGACGACCAGAGTCAGCAACGGAATGGCGATCATTTTCAGGCACCGCATTTGGGTTGGGGACGTATAGCACACGGAAAATCTGTTGACGAGTGCGCTGTCACCAATAAAACGGGAAGACCTACCCCTCACCCTTCCTCTCCCCGAAGGGGAGAGGAGACGCTCTCCTCCTTGCGCCTCGCGCAAGGCATTATCTCTTGACCCGCGCGGGGCTGCGTGTTAGCTAAGGCACGAGTTGGAGAATTGAGGGAATATGCGGTGTCCAAAATGCGCCGGCGTCGACGACAAGGTGGTCGATTCGCGCAGCAACCGTGACGGGCTGCTGATTCGGCGGCGGCGGGAATGCCTGAAGTGCGGGGCGCGGTTCACGACCTACGAGGAGATTTTCCGCGAGAAACTGCGGGTGAAAAAGCGGGACGGCCAGTATGAGGAATTTGACCGGCGCAAGCTGCTGGCCGGCATCGAGAAGGCCTGCGAGAAGCGTCCTGTGAGCACGGAGAAGATCGAATTGCTGGCCGAGCGGGTGATTGCCGAACTGGAGAACGAGTTTGGGCGGGAGGTGCCGTCGATGAAGATTGGCGAGCGGGTGATGGATCACCTGCGCAAGCTCGATGAGGTGGCGTACGTGCGGTTTGCCTCCGTGTATCGGCAGTTCCGTGACGCCGAGCAGTTCATCGACGAGATCAAGCAGATGGGCAAATCATGATCCAATTGCACACCGATGTCTTGTGGGTCCGGGCCGAGGATGGCCGCCTGGCGCCATTCGACGAGCAGCGGCTGGCGCTGTCGATCCAGAAAGCCGCGGAGAACGTCGGACATTCCGACTGGTGTCTGGCGGAATCCATCGCGGCGGCGGTACACGCGTTTGCGATCAAATCGCGCAGTGACCGGGTCATCCCGAGCAAGGAAATTACCGAGATTGTGGCCACGGTGCTGGCGACGCTGGGTTATGACTGGATTTCCGAGGCGTATGGCGGCGGGGCGAACCGCGTGGCGATCCATCTCAACGAGTTGGCGTGGCGAACGAATGCCGGGTTTGAGTTGGAGTTCTTCCAGCAACTCGACCATGCGCTGGGCGCGGCGGCGAACCGACGTTTGGTGGCCATGCGGGTCGATGGTTTGCGCGCGTGCGTGATGCAATTGCGCGGGGCGCGGCGGTGGACGGATGGGTGCCGCCGGTTGGCGGAGGACATCGTGGAACACGTTCGCGGGCGCGTGACGCGGATGCGTTCGCCGCGGGCGGCGAGCTTGAAACTGGCGGTGGTGGAGTAGGGACATGGCAGACAACATTTTCGCGAAAATCGTCCGCAAAGAAATCCCGGCCAAGATTGTGTATGAGGACGAGCGGGTGCTGGCGTTTTGTGACATCAATGCGAAGGCACCGGTCCACATTCTGGTCGTGCCGAAGAAGGACATCGCGCGCATTTCGGAAGCTGGCGCTGCCGACGAGCCGTTGCTGGGACATTTGTTGACCGTTGCGGCCGGGATTGCGCGCCAAGAGGGCATCGACGCCACGGGGTATCGGTTGGTCATCAACAAGGGTGCGCATGCGGGCGAGAGCGTGGCCCGTTTGCACGTGCATCTGCTGGGCGGGCGGCAGATGAACTGGCCGCCGGGTTGAGCGTCGTGGCTTCGTGAACGGGCTGATTCTTTTCGAGGACGACCATCTGCTGGTCGTCAACAAACCCTCGGGCATCAACACCCACAAGCCGGACCGGTTTGCGCCGGACGGCATTCATGAATGGCTGACCAAGCGCGAGGCGCGCTGGCGGACGCTGTCGATTTTGCAACGGCTGGACAAGGACACGTCCGGCGTGATCGTGTTCGGCAAGACGCGGGAGGCGAACCAGTCGCTCACCAAGCAATTCGAACAGCACAAGGTCGAAAAGATCTATCTGCTGCTGAGCGCGGCACGACCGACGCGCATGAAATTCTGGGCGAAGTCGCCGAATTCCGTAACGGAATTTGAGTTTGTCCAGGCCCACGGTGATTACTTCCTCGTGCAAGCCAAGCCGCTCACAGGCAAGACGCACCAGATTCGACGACACGCCGCGGACGCCGGATTTCCGATACTCGGAGACACGGAATACGAGGGCGCGGCTGCGGCGCGGCTGATGCTGCATGCGCGCAAACTCAGTTTCGAGCATCCCGCGACCGGCGAGCCGGTGTCGTTCGAGGCGTCCGTGCCACGCGCGTTTGACGAGGTTGACCCGCTGGTGGCGGCGGTGGAATTTCGCGAGCCGTTGTTTGGCGTGAGCCACGTTGGGCAACGCCATTCACGTGGCGAACCGACGAACGCCTTCCGCCTAATCAGCGGCGAGGCGGATGGTTTCCCCGATGTGATTGTCGATTCCTATGACGGCAATCTTCTGGTCCAGTGGCAGGCGGAGACGGCGGAGGCGAGCGGCGCGGGATTGATCGAGCGATTGCGGGCCGAGTGCCAGCCGCAGGCGATTTACACGCAACTGGTGACCAAGCAGGAACGGACGATCCCCCGGTTGGTTTACGGGAACGAATTGGCCAAGCGAACGCCCGTCCGCGAAAACGACATCACGTTTCTCATCAATTTTGGCGAGGGGCTGGCGACGGGAGTATTTCTCGACCAGCGTGAGAATCGGCGACGACTGCTGGCGATGCCGCTGCGGGGGAAGACGGTCCTTAACACGTTCGCCTACACGTGCGCGTTTTCCGTGGCCGCGGCGAAGGCCGGCGCGGTGACGACCAGCGTGGATTTGTCGAAGAACTACCTCGAGTGGGGACGGGAGAATTTCCGCGCGAACGATCTTGATCCGGCGGCGCATGATTTCGTTTTCGGGGACGCGTTCGATTGGTTGAAACGATTCGCGAAGCGGGGACAGCACTGGGACATGGTCATCCTCGATCCGCCGACGTTTTCCACCACCAAGAGGGGCCGGGCGTTCCAGGCGGCACGCGATTATGAAGAGCTGGCCGCGCTGGCGATCCCATTGGTCGCAACGGGCGGCTGGCTGCTGTGTTCGACGAATCAGCGGACGCTTTCGGCCGACGAGTTTGAAGGGAGCATCCAGAGAGCGGCGAAGCGGTGCGGGCGCGCTATGGGGTCGCCGGAGTTTGAGACGGTGCCGTTTGATTTCCGGGTGGCGCCGAAGGAGCGGCCGCACCTGAAGACTTTCTGGGCCAGGCTGGAGTAGTGGTGACGGCATTTTGAAGCTGCGGGCCGAATTCGGTGGCGGCCCAAATCCCGGCGCCGACGCCGGCGATCATGGCCATGGACCTGCCCACCGGAGAAAACGACGTGGCGGTTGCCTGACCCGGCTGGCTCACGGTCGCGGAGACAAACGGGAACAAATGTTTGGAGATTGTTTCCGTCTGGGGAAGTTTGTCCATGTCCACGAACTCGTTGTTGCCGATTTGGGAGGCGGCTGATTTGGTGATGGCATAGAGCGGCTCGAACAGCCCGCGGAGGTCGGCGTAACCGTACGACGACCCGTTGGCCGGCACGCGCTTGATGGATTCCTGGTAGGCGGCACTGGCGGCCAGCGTCGGTTTCGACGCTTTCACGCGGGCCACCAACTCGCGCGTGTAATCGGGCGTGTTCGCGAGGATGAAAAACTGGCGGGTGGTGGTGTACGTGGGGGCGAACAGGCCCGCGCCAACTTGAACGGTGCGCAGTGTTTGACCCGCGCTTTCGGTTTCATCCCAGGGGGCTTTCTCATCGTCACCCAGCGCGCTCTGCTTCAGGGCGTTCATGGCATTGTCGAGGGCCGGACGAAGTTTCTCTTCGTTGGCGATTTCGGCGACGAACGCGACGTCGGGAGAACGAGCGCCCGCGCGCCAGCTGGCGATGACGGCCGTCTCGGGGCCGAATTGCTGGAGAATGTCTTCCCGCATGTGAATGCCGTGAGTGCGGAGCGCCTGCTGGAATTGTCCAACGGACAGCATCACCGATGCGTTGCCGGATTGAGAGAGAGCCTGCATTCCCTCCTCGTAGAAGGTCGCGAGATTGGCCGAGCCGACGGAATAGAACAGCGTATCCGGTGACGTGAGCGCGAGAGTTTTTCGCTGCGTGGGCGGGGCGGGCTTCGGCGCGTTGCGGGAGTACGAGAGGAAGCCGACATCCTGCACGCCACGATCGACGAACGTCATGCTGAACGCCGAGGCATCCATGCCATCCAACTTCTGGAACGCGCCGGAGGTTTGCGGCGAAAACGCCAGCAGCGGGCCGAACAGACCGAGGACCTGTTCGACATTGACGTACCCGAGGAAATGGTAATTCTTCGCGGCGTGTTGTCGGGCGTTGGCGAACCTGGCGCTGGTGGAGAGGCGCTTGAAGTTGGGAGGGACCTGGCCGGTGTACGAGGCGATGAGATCGCGCATCGTGTCTTCACCGAGCGTGAATACCACCAGGGAATTGAAGAAGGCGTGGCAGATCGGCAGGTCCGGCGTGATTTGCCAGACGGTGTATTTTACGCCGAGATAGCGTTTGTCTTCAAAGTTGCCATCGGGATTTGCCTTTTTGAGCGATCCTTCCAGTTTATACAGGCCTGTGATCGCCTGGAGTTTCTTGTGTCCCGCGTCCGCGCCGACCACGAGGCCGGCGTTGAACGAGGGAAGAATGGTCACGTGCGTGAGGCCCAGGAAGACTTCGCCTTGCGCCGTGTTCATCGCGAAATCGAGGATGGCGGCGGTGCCGGAGTCAGTGCCCGGATGGGACGGGCTTTCGCGCAGGGCGGTGAGCGGCTTTTTCAGGAATGCCTGGACTTCGGGTTCCTCCCAGAGGGCGTACAGTTCGGTCCTGGAGAAGTCGTCGCGGGACCTGGAGAAATCGGGGATATCGAGGAACACCAGTGTCGATTCGGGCAGCAGATCGGCGGCATGCGGCGCCGGTCTGGTGAAGGTGGAATAGACCAGCGCCAGGGTGATGACCGTGACCAACAACAAGAAGACGATGACGATTTTTTTCATTCCTGCACGAGCCCGCGCCGACCGGTTCAACAACGGGCGCGGATGCTAGACTCATAACGGAATGAGGGTCAAGGAAATAGGTCGTCACATGAAATTGTCGTGCAAGATGAAAAGAAAGCCGGTACAATCAATCGGAGAAGTAGTCTGAGCGGAATGGGTAGTGAAGGGTAAGCAGAACGGTAAGCGCAGGGGCTTTGTTGCCGTGTTGGCGGTTGTCTTGTTGATTACCGCAAACGCGACCAACGTGTGTGCCGTGCTGTTTCAATCGACCGGGGATCCGACTTACAACACGAACGCTCCCTCGGGCGCATTGACCAACAGCGGGTGGCAATACGAGGGGTTCTGGAGCACCTCGGTGGAATTGTCCACAAACCTGTACCCGGCGGGAAATTTTCTGGGAACGCCGATTGCGCCGCAGTTTTTTATCACCGCCGCGCACATTTACGGTACGACGAACGACGTGTTCGTGTTTAATGGAGTTACCTACCACCCGGTCGCGCAGTACACCACGTTGGACAGTGATCTGAGTATCTGGCAGGTTGCCGAGACATTTCCGTACTACGCGCCGCTGTATACTGCGTCTGGGGAGACGAACAGCCCGGTGGTGGTGTTCGGCCGGGGCACGGATCGGGGCGCGCCGGTCATCGTGGGTGGACTGACAAACGGCTGGACATGGGGCGCGGCCAATTGGGTGGAGCGATGGGGTCAAAGCGACGTGAGTTCCGTTACCAACTTCGGAACGGGCGTCGGCGATCTCTTGCAGTGCACGTTTGTCGGCGGCGCGGGGTCAAACGAATGCGATATATCGCCAGGCGACTCGGGCGGCGGGTTGTTCATCGAGGACGGTGGCGTATGGAAACTGGCCGGAATCAACTACGGAGTGGATGGCCCCTTTAGCAACGCCGTGGATGGGACCGAGTTTGACGCGTCACTACTGGATGTTGGTGGATTGTACCAGGAGGTCTCGCCCGGAAACTGGCAGTTCATGAGCGGGGCCCAGCCAATCCCCAGCGCGTTCTACAGCACACGGATCTCGGCGAATCTGGATTGGATCGAGAGCGTGATCAACTTCGATTTGGGGCCCGATCTCCAGGTTGCCGAAGTCCAGTTCGATGGGGATGACGCCCAGATCAGCTTCGCGACTGACTCCAACCGTGTTTACTACGTCCAGAGCACGGGCGATCTGGCCAACGGCCCGTGGTCGACCATCATCTCGAACGTGCCGGGCACGGGTGAAACCGTGACGGTTACCGACGCGAATGCCGTGGTTTCTCCGCCGCGATTTTACCGAATCGGTCTGTCGCAGTGAGGCACGCTCGCTGGTGTTGGGGTTCGCGAGCGGATTGGTGAGTGACGAAGCGGTGAGGCCGTCTGCGAAGTCTGATCTGTAGATTGCGAAGCGGTGAGGCCGTCCACGCGGTAGTCCGCTACTTCGTCCTGAGTTTTCTCCAAAACGCTTTCCGCTTACTTTCTCGCATTGGATGTTGGTAGTACTCGATGCCGTACACTACGGAAAGTGTGGGCCAAAATTCCGTGAGTGGTTTTTTACCCGCGTCGGAATGTTCCATGTAATAGGCGGCCAGATACTTGTAGCGGGTGGTTTTCGACAGGCGCATGACAATGTCCTTCACCTCACGGGAACCCGTATGCCAACACTTACGCAGTTCCTTTTCGAGTCCACGGGCGTCGATCTTGCCCGTGTGATGCAATTTTGCGCGGTATTTCTCGAGTATCGGTTCGGCCTTTTCAAATCTGTCTTCAGTTAACCTGTACATGCGCCTCCTTCGGAGTTGATGCGCATCCTAACGCCGGGCGCGGCGTGTTGGCAATGCTCCAGCGGATTTATGGGTTTCCCAGTTGGCGCCAGACGTTGACGAATGCGGGCCCCAACAGTACCGCGAACAACGCGGGAAAGATGCTCAACGCGAGGAACAGGCAATTGACACAAATGCCAGTCACTCCCATCCCAAACACGCCCTTGTGTTCGGATTGTTTCGCCAATACCAGCGCGACGATTCCAAAGGCGACACCCGCGAGGATCAACGACAATGGGAGGAACACAAGAACGCCAAATGCCAGAAAGCCAAGTGTCGGCCCCTGTGTCCCAACGTGAGACCGGATGTAGATGAACAAGAGGATGTAGATGAGAATCGCCACCACCGGCGCGAGGAGACTGAAGATCGCGGCGCCTCTGGCGAAGCCGCTTCCCGTTGGCGGCTTCAGGATGGGAGGTGGCGGTACGTCATTCATGCGCGAGTAGAGGAACCTTAGCGGCGCTGCTCGTGCCGGGCAAGCGAAAATCGGGAGGAATTGCGCGGATTAGATTATGGATGGCGCTATCCATAAACGGGTGAGAGCGTGTTTGAAAAAGTGATT
>PLTX01000091.1 GCA_003164675.1 Verrucomicrobiota bacterium
TGTCCCGGGCGATTCGTACAGTGCAAAAGGGAAACACATTTTTCAGTCCATCCATTGCCAGGCGGTTGCACGATCAGAAGATGCCTGCGGGAGGCACAGCGCTGCGTAAGAAAGTGTCGCGCCTGAGTTCGCGCGAGCTGGAGGTGCTGCAACTGATTGCCGAAGGCAAGGCCAACAAACAAATGGCGGCAGAACTTGGCATCAGCATCAAAACGGTCGAAAAACATCGGCAGAATCTTATGGCCAAGCTCAACATCCACGAGATCTCTGGTCTCACCCGGTATGCCATCGGTGCGGGAATCATCGAGAGCAGCGTCCAGTTGACGATCGTTTAGTTGCTGAACCTGCCGCTTCATCGACGTGGTCTTGTTGGGATTGGATCCGTAGATCCCACCTGGGGTAAACACCCCATAGTCGCCGCACCGTCTCATCACCTATACTGATGTCGTGAACAACAACCCGGCAAGGTAGGTGAGTTGAATGTCCATCCCACTACAGATCGCCCTGTTTCTCGCATCGGTCGCCGTCGTGATCTTCGTTGCGTGCTGCATACCGGCAATACTCCAACTTCGTAACCACGCTGCACGGCTGACGCAGACGTTGGCAGAACTCAAAGTCGAGGTTTCGCTGCTGGTCCAGGACAGTCGCCGGTTGTTGCACAACGTCAACGAACTGTCCACGCGCGCCACCCGGCAGTGCGATGACATCGAGCGCGTGATCCAAACCGTGCGCGGTTGGACCGAGCGAGTGGATCGCGTCGTCGAAGAAGTCGGCTCGGTTCTGGAGCCCCCCGTCCTGACGGCCGCGCGCAACGCACTGATTTTTCGCAAGGGGATCGCAAAGTTCTTTGAGACATTCTTGAATCGAAACCATCGCCAGTCACAGAAAGCAGAGGAACAACATGTCAGACAACAATGAATCAAGTCACGTGGGCGGTTATCTCATCGCATTTGCCATCGGCGCGCTCGTCGGGACGGGGGCCGCCCTGCTGTACGCGCCCCGTTCAGGTCAGGAAACGCGGGAACTACTCGCCAAGAAAGGCCGCGATCTCAAAGGTCGGGCGTCAGATGCTCTGGAGGATGCCACGGATTTCATCCAAGGCAAGAAAGCGGAACTGGCCGCTGCCGTCGAAGCCGGCAAGGACGCGATGCGCGAAGAACGGGCCAAACACCAGAAGGCCGCGTAGCCACCTGGAAATTTACGAGCGCCGCTGGTGTCGACGACAGGGCGTTCCCCACGCCATCTCCTCACCACATGGGCGCCGGCGCGTGAGTAAGAAGAGAAAGGGGCCGGTCCGAAAGCGGACCGGCCATTCTTCTCATGCGAATCAACTTGAATAATCTAGCGATCGATTACTCCGACAACGGTAGCGGAATCCCGCTGTTCTTGATTCATGGGTATCCACTGAGCCGTGCGTTGTGGGAGCCGCAGACCGCTGGACTGGCAGATGTGGCCCGTGTGCTCGCGCTCGACTTGCGCGGTCATGGCGGTTCCGATCCCGGGCCGGGGCCCTACTCAATGTCTGTATTGGCCGACGACTGTCGAGGATTTCTGGATGCTCTGGGCATCGCTCGACCGGTGGTGTTGGGCGGGCTATCGATGGGCGGTTACGTCGCGTTCGAATTCTATCGCAAATATCCGCAGCGCATCGCCGGATTGATCTTGGCGGCGACCCGCGCAGGCGCGGATTCCCCGGAAGCGAAAGCCAATCGCGATAAGGCGGCTACGACAGCCAGAGAGAAGGGTGTCGGCGCAATCGTCGAGACGATGCTGCCGAAAATACTTTCCCAAAGATCCTTTCAGACCCGGCCGGAGTTGGTGACGCACGTCCGGGAGATGATGGCGAGCACCCCGCTCGCGGCGGTACTGGGCGACCTCGCGGCGATGCGTGACCGGGCGGACTCCACCGCCATGCTGGCCCAGATTGACAAACCGACCCTGATCCTGCACGGCGCGGACGACCAGTTGATTCCGCCGGCCGAAGCGCAAGCCGCCGGTGCCGCTATCCCTGACGCCCGGCTGCAGATCCTGCCGGACGCCGGACATCTGTTGAACCTGGAACAGCCAGAGCCATTCAACGAAGCCGTGCGCGGGTTTATGTCATCCGTTTGGGGATGAGTCGAAGGCTCCCGTCTGGAAGCAATGTTCACATCATTGAATCAGGCCGCTATCGCGTCAGGCTGAAGCTTGACGTGGGGATGCGTGGATTGGGCGATTTGGTCGCGGGTTTCGATGAGGGTGGCAGCAACATGCGTGGCGCCGGCGGCCAAGAGGGCTTCGCGGTCATTTTGAACTTTCTCGTGCAATCCCCAATGACCCACCACAATGGTCAGTTCGGGAAATCTGACGTGCAGCAGTTTGCTTAGGTGGCGGCTGGCGGACAAGCCGCCGGGCGGAATGAAACCAACGCAGAACAACGCGGGTGCTTTCTGTTCCACCTCCTGCAGGATTTCGGACAAGCGTTTACCGTCGGCGCTGATTTCCATTTCATAGCGCGTCGGGTCGAGCAGTCGTTGCAGCATCAACAGGGCGATGGCGTCGCCTTCGTCGTGGGCGGGCCAGGCCAGGATGCGGATTTTGTCGACACTGACTGTGACCGTGTCGTTGACGGTACTGGCCTGGCCGGCGGCAGCATCGATCAATGACGTTGGGGGAATGGATGGAAGGCCGATTCGTTCGATGATCTCACGCGTGGACTTGTAAATGAATTCTTGTTCGCCATCGGTCAGGGTGCCCAGCCGGTTGTCCCGTTTGGCGTAATGCAGGGCGGGCACGAGCACTTCGTCGAAGACGTGCTCGACAGGATGAGTCTGCAACTGTTCTTCGACGATCGCCTCGGCTTCGTCCTGATCCAGCGCCAACAGCCGCTTGTAATAGGCGACCGAGGCTTGCATCATCGGCTCGTCACCGAGCAGCACGGCGATGAATTCCAGTCGCGGGACATACTTCGCGACGACGGCCAGGCAGGCGGTCAACGGCGTCGCCAACAGCAGTCCGACCGGGCCCCACAGCCAGGTCCAAAACGCTATCGCGACCAGCATGGCCAGCTTGGAGGTGCCGGCGCTTTGACTGAACAGCATCGGCTCGATGACCATCGCCACGACCGGCTCGAGCACGGCAAACATCGCGATCACGGACAGCGGTTGCCACCAGTTCGATGAGGTGGCGAGGCTGACGGCGAACGGAAGAATCGCCGCAATCCAGATTCCGATGTAGGGAACGAACCGCAGAATGAGGATCAAGAATCCCCACAACAGGGCATAGGGCACTCCCAGCAGAAACAGACCCGAACCAATCACCACGCCCAGACAAGTGTTGACGATGAATTGGACGAAGAGATAACGACTGACTCGCTGGCCGGCTTCATCGAGCGCCTGAGTCGTCAGGCTCAGTCGTCCGTATCCGAGCAGACGAATGGCCCGGTTGCGCAACTCGTCACGTTCCAGGAGCATGAACACCACCAGCGTGGCGACCAGCAAGATGTAGAACAGCGATTTCAGCAGCGGTCGAACCATCGGCGACAATTGCCACACCTCAGAGGAAAATCTCCCACCTTGCACCGTGACCAGGACTGGCTGGCGAGCTTGCTCGGCCACCGGCGCGTTGGTGTTCACGTTGCCGATCAACTGCTCGAACTCAATGCGGATTTTATCCAGCGTCGTGCCTTGGCCCACCTGCAAATCCTCGATCCGTTTCTTGATATTGCCCTGGTAGCCGGGCAAATTGTGAGCGAATTCCCTCACCTGAAGCGAGATGGCCCAGCCAATGACGCCGATCAGAGAAAACGTCAACGCTGCCAGCAACGCGACCGAGACCACCCGTCCCAGACCGAGGCGTTGGAGCGCGCTGTCCACAGGGCTTAGGAGAAAGGTCAGCAACATCGCCAGCGCCACCGGCATCAGGACCGGGCGCGCCCAGTACAACGCGGCGACGATCAACACCAGCGTGCCCCACACGACCAGCGGCGACAATTTCAGGGATTTGGGTGGCATGGAGCGCGTTCCTTTCGCTTGCTGCAAGAAGTGGCGCTAATCTCAATCTCTTCTGTAAAGATTTGGATCGATTTCATGTAGTCGGCGACGCGATAGAGGACAAAGATCAAAAAGCCAAGACTAACGTCTTCGGAAAGGCCTTTCGCGACCCGGTTACCAGAGCCGTGAATCGCGAGTTAAACATTCTAAGTCGAAACGGCGTAAGCGGCTGCCCACCGTCACAGCAAAACCCGTCACCCGCCCTCGGAAACTTGTATTACCCGTCCGGCCAATTCCTTTCCGTTGAGTTGGTCAATGGCTCTCCGTGCCTCCTGCACCGTCGCCATCTCCACGAATCCGATGGCCTTCGACATGCGCGTGGTTCCATCCGTGACCACGTCGCAGTTGATGACTCGGCCCACTCCCTCGAACAGTCTCTGCAATTCAGAGTCCGTTGTGCTGATGGGCAGGCGGTGGACATGTAGTTTCGTTGTCATGCTGGTCCTCCTTTCATTCCGGGAACAATGGCGGATGGGACGATTCTTTGCCATGGGGTAAAACCCGTAGGAGGATTTCCGACCGATAGTCGGCGCAGGTGTGCAGTCAGGTCAGTTTGCACGGATGTTTATCGGGACATGACGATCAGTCGACAAGATCGGGCGTCCTGTCGCGCAGGTAGTCCTTGATGGGAACCGTCGTGATTTTGACCTCGCCGTCTTTATCGGGGGCAGTGGGCGCAATGAAGATGTAGTCCATGAGGGTCTTTGCCGCGTGGCTGGAGTCGATGGGCAAGTGGACATCCACAGCAACGGCGCGTGCGTCGTCACGGCGCGTGTGGTCGTACGTCAGGTTGAGGTTCTCGATCTGGTGGTTGAGTTTCGCCACACGCAATTCGCGCTCTTGCTTCGCTAACTCCACAATCGAGCAGTGCGTCTCGCGGTCGTTGATCGCATCGGCTGCCGTGATGCAGGCTTTGTAATCATTTTGGATGATTCGTCCCTGGATTTGACGGAAGGCTTCCAATAAAACGGAAAACACCGCGTCCTGATTCCGTAGTTCTGAGATTGGACCGGCGGGTTCAGTTTGGGCCGCCGGTCGAGGTGCCGCCTCGTTTTCGCGTTCCATTGAGAAAGACGATGTGCAAACGAGCATGGTTAGCGTTAGCCCTAGCGCCAACCTCTTGTGTTTCGTAGTCGCCGAGCCAAATAGCCCATTGTGTTTCACAACCGGACGATAAGCCGGCCACGCAAGCGCGCGCCATTAGGTGTTGACCCCACCGGAGATTTTGCGATTCCACACGCGGCCAGCACAGACGTGGCGCTCAAGGAATGGCCGCGGTCGTTCCCGGCGAAAGATCCCAGCCGCCACCCAACGCTTTGATCAACTGGACGCTCGCCGTCATCTGTTGCATCCGCAGGTTCATCGCCGTCTCCTGATTGCCCAACAGAGTGGTTTGCGCGGCGATCACAGTGAGGTAGCTGTCCAGGCCGGATTGGTAGCGGGCCTTCTCAAGCGTGAGGTCGTGCTGCGACGATTCGACGGCGCCATTCTGTTGTTGAAGTTCCTGTGACAAGATTCGCAGCGTCGATAGATTGTCTTCGACTTCTTGAAAGGCGGTGAGCACGGTCTGGCGGTAGTTCGCGACGGTGCCCCGGTAGATCGCCCGAGCCTGTTGGGTGACAGCCTGGCGTTTTCCGCCGTCAAAAAGTGTTTGTGCCAGCGTCGAACCCACTGCCCAGGCCAGGCTTGGCCCCGACACAAGATTCCCCAGCGACGTGCTCTGGTATCCCACCGAGCCGCTCAGGGTAATCGTCGGAAAATACGCCGCGCGCGCCACGCCGATTTGCGCGTTCGCCTNNTCGGCGGCGGCGATGTCGGGACGCCGTTCGAGCAGTTGCGACGGAACGCCCGAGGGAATGGCGACGGGTTCCACGGCCAGCGGATTTGTGGCGATGGAAAACAGGGGCGCTGGTTTCCCGAGGAGCATCGCGATGGCGTGTTCGAGTTGCGCACGCTGGATGCCGAGGTTGGTGGCCTGCGCGCGCGCGATGTCGAGTTGCGTTTCGGCTTGCGCGACGTCCTGGCCGGAGGCGAGGCCCGTCTTATGCTGAACCTGCGTCAGCCTGAGCGATCCCTCATCAGCGACCACCGCCGCATCCAAAATCTGCTTCTGCGCATCCAGCACGCGAAGCTGAAAATAATCAGCTGCCACTTCCGCCTGAACGGTCAGCCGCACGTTTTCGAGATCGGCAAACGTGGCTTGTGCTTCCAAAGAGTTTACCTTCACCGTGTTGCGAATGCGGCCCCAGAAATCCAACTCCCAGGAAGCGTCAAACGGTAGCGCGTATTCGGTGACAGTGAAAGGGGTCGACGACGAGCCTGATTGAGATAGCAGTGATGACTGCCGTGATCTCGTGACAGAAGGACTGGCGGTCACGGTTGGGTAATACTGCGATTGGGCTTGTTTCACCACGGCTCGCGCGGCAAGGAAATTGGCGAGCGCCGCAGCGACGGTCTGGTTGGAAACAACCACCTGGTCTTCGAGCGCGTTCAACTCCGGCTCATGGAACATTTCCCACCACTTGCCGCGAATCATGCCATCGGTTGGTTCCGCTGCCTTCCAGGCTCCCGCTTCTTTGAATTGCTCCGGAGGCAGTTCCTTGAAGGCTGCGGGTGTTTGGACTACCGGCGTGACGTACTTCGGTGCGAAGCTGCAACCACCGAACAGAACCAAGCACGCCAGTGCAACGACGGTCATTCTAATTTCCGTTTGGAGCAGGGACATTATGGTTTTCATGGAATGGCTTGCTACCCCCTGAAGATGTCGAAGGGTTCGATTTTGAGGACCTTGCGTACCCCGATATAACTTGATATTCCGGCGATCAGTACGACCATGCCGAAGGCCAGCCCCAGGTTCCAGTAGGTGATCGTGGCGGCGTAGTTGGGCAGACGGGATCGGGCGATCATGATCATCAGCGTCACGAAACCGACGCCCAGGCCATAGCCGGTCAGCGCCGTAAAGGTCGCCATGAACAGGATCATGTAGATCAACTCACGCCCCTTGGCGCCGATGGCCTTCAGCGCGCCAAATTTCTCCAGGTTTTCGAGGATGAACGTGTAAAAGGTCTGGCCGGAGATGGACAACCCAACGATAAATGCGATGACGACCATCAAGAGGATGTTGGTGCCAACACCCGTCCTGTAAGTGTAGTAGTCGGCAATGCTTTTGTTAAATTCAGCCTTGGTCAGGGCGACATAGCCGAGCTTCGCAACTTTCTGCTTGATGCCGGCCACGGCCGCCGCGCTCTTGGGCTGCACCAGCACGTAGGACAAGGTGAACCGCGTCGACGGGATGTATTCGATCGCGCGGTTGTAGGTGGTATAGAGCGTCGGCACGCCGTTGAGTCCGTTGACGGCGACCCTGGCAATGCCCACAATCGTGCAGCGGTGATCATTGAGTTCGAATGAGGTTCCGATCTTCGCGTTCTCCAGCTTCGGGAATTCAGCGTCATCGACTGCCAGGACCGTGTTGTCGGCATAGATGTTCAGAATACTGCCCTGTTCGAGGTCGGGACGGCCAAACAGGCTGTTATCGTCCAGACCGACGACCGTGGCCGATTGAAAGTTACCACTTTGGAGCTTGATCAGGGCGCCGCCGATAAACAGCGGCACCGCATAGCTGACCTCGTCCATGCTGCGCACCGCGTCCAGCACGTAATCGGGCATGGGGATCGGACCGGTGGGAGTATTGACCGACCGGTCCATGATCCACATGTCAGCCCCGATATTGGTGACCGTCGAATAAGAGTGGTTGAGGATGCCGGCGAACATCGCGGTCATCATCATCATCAGGAACACAGAGAAGGTAATCCCAATCAACAGCGCGGTGAACTTGGGCTTGTCATTGACCAGCAGCTTGAAGCCGATCCGCAGGATGCCGCCGTACTTCATGGCGACTCCCGTTTGTCCGCCGGGCGTTGCTGGTTTGATCGAACGTCGTTCATCGCTTTCGCACTAGCTTGAGTCTGGCCGGGCGGGGCCGTTATTGCTGTCCGATGTACACGTCCACCTGTTGTCCCGGATAGACCGGAGCGTCCTTTTTCTCGAACCGGAAGATCACCGGCAGCACCCGCAGGTCAACTTGCTCTTGTTTCTCATTCGATAGCTCGATCTTGGGCGAAACATAGGGCTGCACCCGGACGAACTCGAGCGGCACCTTGATGTCAGTTCCGCGGATCGACATCTGCGCCTGAATATGCCACTTGGATGGCAACCGTGAGACCAGGATCTCATCGACAAAGCAGCGCACAGCCATATGTTCTTGAGGCGCTCCCATCACCACGATTGGGTCGAATAACTCCGTGTAAGTGTCATAGTTCCCCTGCGACGACACATAACCACCGACCGCTGCGTTGACGGCCAGCACGACTCCGTTGACCGGCGCTTTGACAGAATAATATTGCAGCAATGCGTTAGCAGCCTTCAGCGCGGCTGTCGTCTGATTGACCGCGTCTTCCGCAGTATCCAGCACGTCTTTGCTTACCGACTCGGGGTCGATGTCGTAGGAGGCGCGGCGCTTGTCGTACTGGTCGCGGGCCGCTTTCAGGTTGGATTCGGCCAACTCCACAGTTGCTCTCTGCACAGAATCGTCGATGGTGAACAGCGGAGTGCCGGCTGACACCTGTTGGCCCTCATGCACGAACACTTTGATGATTGGGCCGGACACTTCGGGGAAGATATTGATATTTTCACCGCTCGACTGGTCACTCTCGATCATGCCATTGGCATAGATGGCCGACGCGTAAGGGTTGCTGACCGGCTGAAACACGGGAGGCTGGGCCTTCCTCTGCATGGCAAAGAGGTAGGCGGCGACCAACGCGGCCAGCACACCCACTATCGAGAGGGTAAAAATGATCTTGTTTCTGAATTCCGGTTTAGGCTTGGATGGTTTGGCTTCCGGCTTGGGCTTGTCTACCTTGGCTTCGGGCTTTGGCTCGACTGCTTTTGGTTCAGGTTTAGGCACAGCTGCCTTGTCTTCGGGCTTGAGCTCTGCGGCCTTGACTTCAGGCTTTGGCTCGTCTGCTTTCGCTTCAGCCTTGGGCTCGTCCACCTTGGCTTCGGGCTTTGGCTCGACTACTTTCGCTTCTGGCTTGGGTTCGTCTACGTTCATTAGGCACCCTTGTCCGTCGCGGTGAGGTGTCCATCTTCCATATGGAGGATCCGGTCCGCATACTCATTGATGCGCGCATCATGGGTGACGATCAGGATGCAGCGGCTTTTATTGAGAATTTTCTCTTTTACGAAGGCGATAATCATCCTCCCGGTGTCACCGTCCAGNNTCGGCTCGTCGAGAATCAGGATCTCTGGACTGCTGACGATTGCGCGGGCAATGGCCACGCGCTGTTGCTCGCCGCCCGAGAGCTTCACGGGCAGAATCTCGCCCCGGTCCTTCAGACCGACGATTTCAAGGTATTTCTTTGCCTCGGTGATTGATTCGCCCCAGTCGCGCTTCTTCAGGATCAATGGGATCGCGACATTCTCGGCCGTGGTCAACCGCGGGAACAGATGGTAGTCTTGAAAGACGAAACCAATTGTGTTCAGGCGGAAATCAGCCAACTGGTCATTGNNTGAGCATCGTGGTCTTGCCGCTGCCCGAGGGGCCGATGATGAACAGCATCTCGCCAAAGTGAGCGACCAGCCCAACACGATTCACGGCAGTCATCCTGGCACTGCCTTCGCCGAAGCATTTTGTCAGATCGGTTGCGACGATCGCCTCATTTTCAGTCGGTTTTACGCTGTCGGAGCTCTCAGGCATATCTGTCAGACCCCTTCGGAGAATCGGTCCTCCTGTTTTTTGTCGCGCGAATGTATGTCGGAAGGATGAGGGCTGTGGGGTGTTACCTGTATTTGTCTGAGCGAAACCCATGAACACGTGTGAGGTTGCGCTCCGCAATCAATTGGGCTTCTGCATTCAACCAATGCTGTACGTCGCGGCCCAGCGGGGAGCCTTCATTCACATAGGTGAAGTACGCCTTCCTGGCTACCTCGTCTGGCGACGGCACAAAATCAGTTTCGGTTTGGTTTGAGTCCGCGGCCGGCACTGGCAGCGCTGCGCTGGCTGGCCGTTCGTTTGGGAGGGGATGTTTGTGTCTCACAGCAGAATAATAACCATGAAAACCGTGCGCGGCACTATGGGGTGTTTACCCCATCCGTTGGCCAAGGCCAACGGATGGCGGGTGGCGCGGGCAAAGGCGGCAACCGGATCGATGACATTCCCCTGCGCAATACTCCCACTTTATTGTTGCGTAACAGGCAGGGGTGCGGCCGTTGGCAACGCATTTGTGGAAGCTGGCATCGCGGTCTCAGGCAGCGGTGTCCCAGCCGAGGTGGAGTCCGTCGGGTTATTGGTGGAAGATGGCGCCGTTGCGGAGTCCATCGGGTTACTCGGGGGAGCCGGTGCCGTTGTCGGCGGCGTCGGTTGGGCAGTCGTGTGGTGGCTCGTTGATGGCGCGCTGGTTGTCTGCCCCTGTTGGCTGCATCCGTAGAGCAACAACCCCACAAGCATACTGGCTGCGACGATCTGGACTTTTTGTATCGATTTCACTTTCAGCATTCGTTTGTTTTAGCGGTCGCTTACGGATGGTTGCTTCTGAGCCGGGGTGCGGTTGGCCCACGCTTTTCAGTTGAAAAGCGCGGAGTTAGGGAACCTTGAGACCCAGAATGGAAATCCGGTGTGCGACGTGAGTATCCCCATCGTCGGTGTACTCTACCTGAATTCCGTCGCTGACCTTGAGATCGCTAAGTGTGCCGCTCGGTTTGTCCTTTACGATAATCTCTGCGTCTGTCGGGACTATAAACTTTTGCGGGACAGCTGACCCATCGACCGTAATTATCCGCGCCTGCAGATCCACCGACCGAAGGATGCCGCTGTAGATGGTAAGTTGGTGCGTCGGCGCCGGCTCGTCTGCAACGACGCGAATCGCCAGCGCTACCGCGACGATGGCGAACATCGTCCACACTGCGTATGTAATATTCCGCCTCATGATGAACACTCTCTTTCTTTTGGTCAAAACAGCTTATTTCTGTCGCAAAGCGTCAATGACGCTGACGACCCAGCCCCGTTCCCTGGTCTTCCCCTTGCCGATCTGGTTGCCGTTCTTGGGGCGGAGGGCTGCCTTCTTCCTGCCGCAAGGACACACCAACTTCAACATACGTGCTCCGTCAACCAGATACGAAACACCCTTTCTGTGACACGGCAAATCTCCCATTCGGACTATTTGCCGGACTCTGTGTTACGAAGCGAGATGCTCAATTACTTCCTCACAAAACAGACGTAGTTCGGTTTCAAGGCCGTCTTTTTTCAGATTCTCGACGTCCCACCGTCTATCCCAGCCTTCCCGCTTGTGTAATTCAGAGCGGCCAACCGTCTTGGCGTTGAATAGAATCACTCCGCTTTCCTCATCGCAATCTATCAGAACCTTTGGTCCCCCAGGGTACTCAAAACCGAAACAATACACTGGTCGAGATGGTTGAGACATCTCCTTATCCAATCCGGTTTCGACTCGAAATCCCTGACGTTTTAGGTAGTCGGCGCGTTCCCTCAGCACCGGCTCCACGATTCTCTTCATTGCGTCTGCACAAGTACCCAGCTTCTCTTTCAGTTCTTCACGTCGCTTGCCGCAATCTTCTTCTTCCAGTCTGGTCCTGGCTTTCCATTTTGCGATGAGCTCTGGTAGTCGTCCATCATCAGTCATATTGAGCCTCCAACGACAAACATAGCCGACATCATTTCTCGGACACGGCGCTAACGACTCCCTCATCCTGCGCCAACGTCCATTCGCTGTCCGGGTTGTATTCCTTGATCGCCGCCGCAATCCGGGAAGTCTGTTCGCCAAGATTCTGCTGATAAACTTTGCCATCCTGATTGACAATAAATGTCATAATGCCCGACTGGTCCCAATGCTCCGG
>PLTX01000060.1 GCA_003164675.1 Verrucomicrobiota bacterium
TGTCCAGTCAACGGGTGCAGGTCACGCCGATTACGAGAAGCCGTAATCGCTTAAGACGTATACAACTCAAAAGGCAGAACAAATAATACACAATAAGCGCAAACGTATTGTACACGAGCTTTGCCGACCAATCCCCGGGCACGCCCGCCAGGAAAATCCCTAGATAAGTTACTCCTGAAAGTATCAGCACAAACCTCATCGCGAATAGCGCAACAAGTGCCCTGAGAATTACAGACAGTATTCTCACAGCCCGCGTCAGCTTGACAGAGACAGAAATGACCGGGGGCGGCGACTGTTTGGTTGGCTCCATCCCACCAAAAACGTTGGTTGTTGTACCCGTAGCCACAAAGCACCTCTCCTTTCTGTTCTCCGTGATTAAACAATCCGGAAGCTAACAAACATGAGGGGATAGGGCAAGCCGTGGCGGGCCCTTTTTGTTCAAATTAGGACACTGCCCCGCAATGACGCCCAACGACCCCTTGGCGTGCTCTCAAGGTGCTGATTCATTCCTGTCTCCCGGCACGGGAAAGAAAGGAGACAGAGATGAATCACAGATTGATACGATGGGCCGAGAAAGTCCTGCGGCGGAACGATTGGACATGCCAGCCCCGAAAGCTTTCGGGGCCAGAACTGCGGCGCCAACACCTGTCTGGATGCGACCGCATGCATTCCCAATTGAGTATTCGGGTCCTTATTGATGCCGATCTCATCAAATTCGACCATGGAAATTCGCCAGGCCCCCGAGAATACTGGCATACAGAGAGAGACACGCTCGACAAGATCGGACCACATAGCCTTGAGATTGTCGGTCAAACCACCTTGCGGCTCATCGAACTCCTTGAGAATCAAGCGGCTGGCCATTGATTCGGCCCACGGCTTGCTCTACCTTTAGCCATGATCGCAGTGAGCATGATGGCTCGCTTCAAGTCGACGGATGGATGAGAGGGACTGCCGCATGGAGGACAAACTCCAAGTACTTGAAAGCGTGCCAGTTCTGGCCAGTCTCGGCGAAGAGTTGATGAAATGCCTGGCGGAGCGCGCGGAGTTTATCGCGGTCAAGAAGGGTGACCTCGTGGTGCGCGAGAACGACCCAGGCGACGCCCTGTACGTGGTCGTTTCGGGCCGGTTGCAGGCCTATACGGGTTTGAAGAGCGGGCGGGATCGGGTTTTCGCCACGTACTGCGATGGTGAATGCTTTGGTGAGATGCCATTGCTCAGCGGCGAGACGCACTGGGCCAACGTCCGCGCGCTCAATGATTCGATGCTCCTGAAAATCCCGCGCGAGGATTTCGACACGCTTGTGAATCGCGATCCGCGCGTGGCGGTCAGCTTCAGCCAGCGGATGGGGCATCGGATGAAGGAGCTTCGGGAGGAGAAACATCGCGCGAAATGGAGTACGATCATTTCGTTGTACGGCTCGCTTCCCGGGACCGGCAAGACGACGCTGGCGCACAATCTCGTCGCGAGCCTGGCCCACGAAACGGGCGAACCCGTGTTGCTCCTCGACCTCAGCGGCAAGCAACGCGGGGTGCCGCTGTTGAAGTGCGAGCGGCTTGATTTCCGCAGCGGCCTCGGATTGCAGGACATCGTGGTTCGTTCGCCGCCGGGGTATGACCGCTTGAACCTCGATCTGGTGGGGGACGAACGGGAGATCCCGTTGATCGCTCCGATCTTCGGCCATCTCGTGAAGCAATACGATTACGTCATCTGCGATCTGCCGAACGAGGCGTCCGCGTCGGTGTTTGCCTGCCTCCTGCAGTCGGACAAGGTCTTCGTCATCTCCAAGTATGACGACGAACATTTGTACCGGACGCGGTTGTTACTGGAGGATTTTCGCTCGCACGCGACGACGCGCGAACCGGAAGTCCGGGTCATTCTCACGGCCGTCGGCGAGGCCAGCGCGCCGTATGTCGAGGAGGCCGAACGCAAGGTCGGCCAACCGATCTTGTACCTGCTGCGGTGGATTCCGGTAAGCGAAGTGGTGGAAGCGGTGGATGGCACGCCGTACGTGATCCGTCGGCCGATGGGCTCCTACAGTCTTGTCGTGAGGCGCATGGCCCGCGAATTGGGGAACGTGCTGGTCGGTCTGGCGCTGGGCACGGGCGGAGCGCGCGGTCTGGCGCACATCGGCGTCATCCGCGTACTGGAACGCGAAGGAATTGCCATCGACGTGGTCGCGGGCAGCTCGATGGGCTCGCTGATCGCGGCGGCGTGGGCGGTCGGCAAGTCCGCCGACGAGATGGAGGAGATTGCCAAGCAGATTCGCAGCAAGCGGACGTTCTTGAAGCTGCTCGATCCGATGTTCCCCGGCGCGGGCGTCTTCCGCGGGATCAAGGTCTACAACTTTCTCCATTCGATCGTGAACGGGTTGACGTTCGCCGATACGCTCATTCCCCTGAAGATCGTCGCCAGCGACCTGAACACGCTCGAAGAAGTCGTTTACGAAGAGGGGAGACTCATCGACGCCATTCGCGCCAGCATCACGATTCCCGGCATCTTCCGGCCCGTGGTCAATGACGGGCACACATTGATTGATGGCGGCATTACCGATCCCGTGCCCGTGCAGGTGCTGGCCCGCGCCGGCGTCTCGAAGATCATTGCGGTCAACACGATTCCCAACACGGACGAGATGAAACAACGCGAGCGCAGTCGCCATGAGATGTCAACCGCATCCCGGAAGGAACGAAAAGGGGGCTTGCGCGAAACCGGGCCCTTGGTGGAAACTCCGACCAGCATCATCAATATCTACATGCGCTCGATGCACGCGATGCAGTCGCGGATGGCGGAGATGGCGTGCAACAACGCTGACGTGGTGATCCGACCCGTGTCGGGCGGCGGCGCGTGGTACGATTTTTATCATCCCGAGCGCTACATTCGCTGCGGGGAAGAGGCGGCTCAGGTGGCACTGCCGCAGTTGAAGGAGTTGGTGCGCGCATGAACTGGGATCGCCTGACCGTTCCCGAGCAGCGTCGCATCCAGAACGAAAAGCTTCACCGTTACCTGACGGAAGTCATCGCCCCGTTCAGTCCGTACTACAAAAAGCTCTTCGCCGAGCATCAGATCGATCCGCGGCGCATCAAGACGGTCGAAGACCTCCGCCAACTGCCGTTCACGAGCAAGGCCGACCTGCTACCGACCTCCGAGCAGCCGGAGAAATTCCGCGAGTTCATCATCACACCGGACCTATCGGTGCTCAAACACCGTCCGCGGGTGATTGCCGAGACGTTATTGCGCGGTCGGAGCGCGGTCGAGCGCCGTTTCGAGCGCGAGTATCGCCCGATTTTCCTGACGGCCACGACAGGGCGAAGCTCGTTGCCGGTCGCGTTTGCGTACACCGACCATGATATGCGTAATCTTCGCACATCCGGCGCGCGGCTCATTCAGACGTTCGGCGCGACGACGGAGATGCGCGGGGTGAACATGTTTCCCTACGCGCCGCACCTGGCGTTCTGGCAGGTGGTGTTCGCGGGGCTGGAGTTCGGCATGTTGCTGGTGAGTTCGGGGGGCGGCAAAGTCATGGGCACTGACGGCAACATCAGTCTCATTGAGAAAATCAAACCTGAGGCGCTCATTGGCATCCCGACATTTGTGTATCACGTGATTCGCGAAGCGCACGCGCAAGGGCACAAATGGCCGCAGGTAACGAAGCTCGTGCTCGGCGGCGAGAGAAGTCCCCAGGGCATCCGCCGCAAGATGGTCGGCTTACTGCAGCAAATGGGCGCGGGCGATGTGCGCGTGTGCGGGACGTATGGGTTTACGGAGGGGCGCATGGCGTGGGGCGAATGCCCGCCGCCTCCGGGCAAATGGAGCGGGTATCACCTGTTCCCCGATCTCGGTATTTTCGAGGTGATCGATCCTGAAACTGGCGACGTGAAGGGCGAAGGAGAACCGGGCGAGTTGGTGTACACGCCGCTCGATGCGCGGGGGACGGTGGTGATGCGGTATCGGACCGGTGACTACGTGGATGGCGGTGTGACGTGGGAACCTTGTCCGTATTGCGGGCGCACTGTGCCACGGATCGTTGGCAAGATCGGCCGGGCGTCCAATACGAAGGAACTTCAGTTCGGCAAACTGAAGGGCACGCTGGTGAATTTCGACAACCTGCAGCAGATTCTCGACGACACAACCGAGATTGGCGAGTGGCAGTTGGAGATTCGCAAGGCCCACGACGATCCGCACGACGTGGACGAATTGATTTTGCACCTCGCGCCCGCCAACGGCGCCAACATGGAACAACTCAAAGAGAAAGTCCGTACGCAGTTTCAGACCGAGGTTGAGTTGACCCCCAATCGCATCGAGGTCCATTCCATCGACGACATGCTCAAACGCATCAAGCTGGAAAGTTCGTTGAAGGAAATCCGTGTTCTGGATACTCGGCCGAAGGAGTAAGTCTCGCTAGACTGCGCCGGAGTTCGCTCCGCGAATTGCTTTGCTGGGGAGGGCGTGATAGTTTGCGCGTGGCACAGGAGGAGACTTTGATGAGAATGCGGTTTTGCACATTGGCAGGGATGGCTTTACTTTTTGGCATGAACACAAACGCGGCACTGCACACGGAGACAGTCGACTACAAGCAGGGCGACACCACGTGTGAGGGGTATCTCGCTTACGACGACACGGTGAAGGGGGCGCGACCGGGGGTGCTTGTCGTGCACGACTGGATGGGTTGTGATGGCTACGCGAAGATGCGCGCGGACATGCTGGCGAAACTCGGTTACGTCGCGTTTGCGGCCGACATTTACGGCAAGGGCGTGCGCCCGGCGAACCGCCAGGAAGCTTCGGCGCAGGCGGGCAAGTACAAGGGCGACCGCGAATTGCTCCGAGCGCGGGTGAACGCCGCGCTGGATACGTTGGAGAAGCAGCCGCAGTGCGATGCGAAGCGGGTGGCCGCCATTGGCTATTGTTTTGGTGGCACGACGGTTCTGGAACTCGCGCGGAGCGGAGCGGACATTGCCGGTGTCGTGACGTTTCATGGCGGACTGGATACGCCGACACGCGACGCGAAGAACATCAAGTGCAAGGTGTTGATCTGTCACGGCGCGGACGATCCGTACGTGCCGGCGACCGACGTGACGGCGCTACAGGACGAGTTCCGCAAGGCGGGCGTGGATTGGCAGATGATTTATTACAGCGGCGCCGTACACGCGTTCACGCGGCCTGACGTGGGCAACGACAATTCGAAAGGCGCGGCCTACAATGAGAAGGCCGATAAACGGTCGTGGGAAGCGATGAAGGAGTTCTTTGGCGAGATATTCAAGTGAGATGAATGCGGCCTGATTGGCATGCTTCCGTTGGATCGCTATCTGGTTGGCAGCACACGGGTGACAACCCGCGTTCAGGGTCTGGTTGCGGCAGGAAAGCTGCTTCGCAACGGGCGGCGCGGTGTCCAGGGCGGACGCGCGGTTAATTTGACTGGAATATGACGCGGCTGGCCATCATTGCCGGAATACGGACACCGTTCTCGAAAGCGGGGACGGACTTGAAGTCGCTTCCCGCGCAGGACCTCGGGCGCATCGTCGTGAGCGAATTGTTGGAGCGTACCGGGGTCGATCCCCACAAGATTTCGCAGGTAATTTTTGGGTGCGTGGCGCAGCCGGCGGAAGCCGTCAACGTCGCCCGCGTTATCGCCCTGAACGCCGGACTTCCCCAAGAGATCTCCGCCTACACGGTGCACCGGAATTGCGCCAGTGGGTTCGAATCGATCACGAGCGCCTACGAGAAAATGGTGGCGGGCCAGGGCGACGTGTTTGTGGTCGGCGGCACCGAGAGCATGTCGAACATTCCGCTGTTGTTTTCGACGGCGGCGGCAGACAAATTTGCCGCCCTCGCACGGGCGAAATCGTTCCCGAAGAGGCTCGGCGCGATGCTGGCGTTTCGCCCGGGCGATTTCAAGCCGCGCATCGCCGTGATGCTCGGGCTTACCGATCCGGTCTGCGGACTGAACATGGGACAGACCGCGGAGGTTTTGTATCGCGATTACGGCATTCCGCGCGAGCAGCAGGACGCGTTCGCGCTCGAGTCGCACCAAAAGACGGTGAAAGCGCGGGCGAAGCTGGCCGAAGAAATTTGCACGATGTATCTGCCGAACGGCAAGTACGTGGACAAGGACAATGGCGTGCGCGAGAACCAGACGATGGAAGCGCTCGCGAAGCTGCGACCCATGTTTGACAAGCATAATGGGACGGTGACCGCGGGCAATTCATCGCAGGTCACGGATGGCGCCGTGGCGCTGCTGGTGATGGAGGAGGAGAAAGCGCGGCGGCAGGATTTCACGCCGCTCGGTTACTTGCGGGGTTACGCCTATGCTGGCATGGATCCGAAACGCATGGGGCTGGGGCCGGCGTACGCGATTCCGAAAGTGCTGGAAGAATCGCGCGTGCGCTGGAACGACGTACAACTGATTGAGATCAACGAGGCGTTTGCGGTGCAGGTGCTGGCGGCGGAGCTGGTCTTGCGCAAGGAATTCGCGCTGGAGATCAACCACGATCTGCTCAACGTCAACGGCGGGGCGATCGCGCTGGGGCACCCGGTCGGGGCGAGCGGGGCGCGGCTGGTGCTCACCTTGTTGAAAGAAATGAAGCGTCGCAACCTGAAGACGGGCATCGTGTCGGCCTGTGTGGGCGGAGGGCAGGGCGCCGCGCTGATTCTGGAGCGGGCATGATCCAATCACCGCGAGTGGAATATGACGCCGAGGGCATCGCCTGGGTGGTGTTCGACGACCCGGAGTCGAAGGTCAACGTTCTCGGCACCGAACAGATGCAGCAACTCGACGCGGTCCTGGACGAGTTGTACAAACGCAAACCAAAGGCCGCGGTTTTCATCAGCGCCAAGCCGGGCATCTTCATCGCCGGCGCGGACATCAAGGAGTTGCAGAGAATCCACGATGCAAGTCTTGGCGCAGACCTTTCCCGGGCTGGTCACAGAATATTAGCCAAGATCGAGCAACTCGGTGTGCCGACGGTCGCGGCGATCGACGGTGCGTGCTTGGGAGGCGGGTGTGAGCTCGCGCTGGCGTGTCGTTACCGGGTGGCGGCGGACGGTCCCAAGACCCAGATTGGATTGCCCGAGACACAACTGGGCATCATCCCCGGATGGGGCGGATCGCAACGTCTCCCGCGCCTGATCGGATTGGGAGCGGCGCTGGACATTATTTGCGCGGGCAAGAGCGTGAGCGCGGACAAGGCGCGGCGCATCGGTCTGGTGGATGCCGCGGTGCCGAGCGTGGTATTGCGCGAGACAGCGACACGGCTAGCGCTGGGCCAGCAGCGCGCGAAACGGAAGTCCGTGTGGACGCAGAACTGGTGGCCGATGCGGCGGTTCATATGCCGGGTGGCACGCAAGCGCGTGCTGCTGCGCACCGAAGGCCGGTATCCGGCTCCATTGCGGGCGATTGACGCGATGGAGGAGGGACTGAGGGGCCCGCTCAATGAAGGTCTGGAGGGCGAGGCGAAGATTTTTGGCGAAGTGAGCGTCACGCCGCAGTGCCGCAACCTGATCCGGCTCTTTTTCCTGCGCGAGAAGTATTCGAAGCTGGTGTTCAACCCCGAGACGGTAGAACGGACCGGGCCGATCGGCGCGAAAGTGGTGACGCCGGCGGTGGAAAAAGTGGGCGTACTCGGCGCGGGAGTGATGGGGGCGGGGATTGCACAATGGTGCAGCGCGCGCGGGTTAGTCGTGCGGTTGAAGGACATCAAGCCGGACTTCGTCGCGGCGGGCATCAAACGCATTGCCGACGTGTATCGCGAGGGCGTCAAGCGGCGGAAGCTGTCCGATCTGGACGCCCAGCACGGGCTGGCGCGGGTGCATCCGACGACCGATTACACGGGGTTTGGCGATTGCGACCTGGTGATCGAAGCGGTGTTGGAGAAGATCGAGGTCAAGCGGCAGGCGTTCGGTGAGTTGGCGTCGATATTGCGGAACGATTGCATCCTTGCGTCGAACACGTCGGCGATTCCAATCGACGAACTGGCCGAGGCGAGCGGTCGCCCCAAACGGTTCGTGGGAATTCATTTTTTCAATCCGGTGCACAAGATGCCGCTGGTGGAGATCGTGCGCGGGACGAAGACGGCGCCCGAGGTTGTCGCGGCGGCGGTGGAATTTGTGAAACGACTGAAGAAGATTCCGGTGGTCGTGAAAGGCACGCCCGGTTTCCTGGTGAATCGTCTCTTGATGCCCTACTTGAACGAGGCGGGAGTATTGCTCGGTGAAGGCGAGACCATTGAGTCGATTGACGAAGCGATGCTGGATTTCGGGATGCCGATGGGGCCACTGCGGCTGATCGATGAAGTTGGAATTGACGTCGCGTATGATGTGGCAGCCGAATTGGGCGAGGCATTCAAGGAACGAATGGCGGTGGCGCGGATTCTTCGGCAGGTGCATGAGCAAGGTTTGAAAGGTCGGAAGGGCGGGGTGGGATTTTACGTCTACAAGAAGAAGAAAGCGGAGCGGGTGAATCGCCGACTGGCCAAGGTGATCCGTCGGGACACCGAGTCGAGGAATGCCCGGAAGGAGCCGCGTTCGGCGCGGGACATCCAGAGGCGTTTGCTGGGCGTAATGATCCAGGAAGCCAGACTGTGTCTCAGCGAAGGCGTCGTGGCGTCGGAGGACGATATCGACGCGGGCATGATTTTCGGCACCGGTTTTCCGCCATTTCGTGGCGGGCTGGTGAGGTACGCACGCGACGTGGGATTGTGGTAAGATACGCGGGATGCCATTCGCGTTTCAACAGGGCGAATCACTGACCGGACTGGTGTTGGCGGCCTCGAACGGTCTGCTCGACCCGAATTTTCATCGAACGCTGGTGTACATCACCGAACACGGCCCGTCGGGCGCGTTGGGGTTGGTGATGAACCGGCCGATCAACAAAACGCTGGGCGAAGTCGCGGAGTCGCCCGAGTTGCCCGATGCCTTGCGCGGGGCGCCGGTGTTTCAGGGAGGACCGGTGAGGCCGACCGCATTGCTATTGGCACGGTTCCAGCGAGGAAAGACGGATGAGGAACTGCGTTGTCAAATCGTCGCCGATCCATTCGAACTGGTGGAACCCCGTGGGCAAGGCTGGGTGCGCGCCTTTGCGGGATATGCCGGATGGGGCGAAGGACAATTGGAGCGGGAACTGGGCGAGCGCTCGTGGGTGGTGTGCCGTCCGCATACCGCACTGTTGGAGCAACCGGTTCCGCCGGCGATCTGGGAGGCGTTCGTGGGGGAGGACCAGCGGTGGCGGAAGCTGACAGCGCTCTTGCCGAAGTTCACGGGTCTGAATTGACTGGTGACGCGCGATCCCTGTTTCGCATGGACCAACGAAAGCTGGCCGCGTTGTTGATGGTCGTGGCCGGCCTCTGGGCATACCACAACAGCCTCCACGGGCCCTTCATTTTTGACGACGTCCCCTCGATCCTGGAGAACCGGCACATCCGCCATCTGTGGCCCATCGGGACGGCGATGACGGCCCCACCGGGGACCACGGTGACGGGGCGGCCGGTGGTTTGCCTGACGTTGGCTTTGAACTACGCGTTGGGCGGATTGAACGTCTGGGGATATCACGTATTCAATCTGGCGGTCCATTTGATTTCCGCGCTGGTGTTGTTTGGGATCATCCGGAGGACGTGTGAGAGCGAAACACTTCGCGGTCGATTCGGGGACAATGCGACCTGGTTGGCTGCGGCGATCGCGCTCGTTTGGGAGGTTCATCCCTTGCAAACGGAAAGCGTCACGTATGTCGTCCAGCGGACCGAATTGCTGATGGGCTTGTTCCTGTTGCTGACGTTGTATTGCGTGATTCGCAGCGACCGGTCTACGAGGCCGCGTGTCTGGCAACTGGCGGCCGTTGCGTCGTGCGCGTTGGGAATGGGAAGCAAAGAGGTGATGGTCGTCGGGCCCTTGATCGTGTTGCTGTACGACGGGGTGTTTCTCGCGCCATCGTTTCGGGAATTGTGGCGGCGGCGCGGGGTCTTGTACGTTGGCCTGGCCTCGACGTGGCTGATCCTGGCGGGGTTGGTGGTGTTGACCACGCGCGAAATGACCGGGTTGGGCATGCAGGAGATTACGCCATGGGACTACCTTAAGACCGAGGCTGGCGTGCTGGCGCATTATTTGCGTCTGTGCTTCTGGCCGCACCCGTTGCTCATCGACTACTTTGACTGGCCGGTCGCCCGGTCATGGAAAGACGGCCTGGTTCCCGGCGTCGTCGTGCTCGTGTTGCTGGGCGCAACCCTCTGGGGGTTTCGACGGCGGCCATGGGCGGGGTTTTTGGGTGCGTGGTTCTTTCTCATTTTGGCGCCGACATCGAGTGTCATACCGAGCCTGGGCGAAGTGGCGGCGGAACGGCGGATGTACCTGCCGCTGGCGGCGGTGGCGGCTCTGGTCGTTGGCGGGGGATGGCGAATCATGGAAGGTTTACCGGGGAATCGGTTCGCCCCCCGCACGGCACGACGGTTGGGGGCTGTGACACTCGTCGCCGTCGTGTTGACACTCGGCTGGTTGACCATACGGCGCAACGAGGTTTATCGCAGCGATGTGGCGATTTGGTCGGATGTGGTCGCTCAACGCCCGCACAGTACGCGGGCCCTGAGCAATCTGGGGACAGTGTTGGTGGCGCACGGACGAGTGGACGAGGCGCTCGCGCGCTATCATGAAGCCGTGCAACTTGACCCCGGCAATTCCGACGCCCAGTTCAATCTTGGCCTGACGCTGGCTGGACGCAATGAATTGGATGCCGCTTTGGTCCATTTGAACGAAGCGGTGCGACTGGTGCCGCACAGTGCTCTGGCGCAGTGCGATCTCGGTATCGTGCTGACCGAGAAAGGCGACCTCGCGGGGGCGTTGAGGCATCTGACCGAATCGCTCCGATTCGATCCGCGAAGTTCCGCGGCGCACAATGCATTGGGCGTCGTTCTTGCGCGTCAGGGCAACCCAGCGGAAGCGGGGAAGGAGTTCGCCAAGGCGGTGCAGTTGCAGTCGGATAACGCGGAGGCGCAGGCGAATTTGGGTTTTGTGCTGGCGCAATTGGGACGCATGGACGAAGCCGTGCGTCACTGGGAAACGGCGGTTCGGCTCGATCCGAAGCAGGAGAATGCGCGGCGGGCGCTGGATCGGGTTCATGGCGTCGGGCAGTGACGAAGCGGGGCGCAGGACGCACTTGTGCCCCGTCAAACTTTGATTGACCGGCAGCTCAAGTTTGCTGTTTGTTTCGCGAATCGGCCGGCGGCGAGCCCTGCCGTTTCCCGGTGTTTTTTTGGCGACGGCAAGAAAACCGGGGCGCCAATCCATCGCGGCTTGAGGGATGGCGTCCACCATCAACTGGACCGCAGCTTGGTCGCGCGGCGGACGAGAAGTTGACACATTTGATTGCATCGCATTTGTTCTTGTCACTTCCACGGTGACGTCATATCCTCATCAGGCAGGAGTTGTAAGAGAAACCGATGGATTTGCGAGCCAGACGCTCTTGACGGTCGGGCCATAAACATGATTGGAGGCAAAATGTATCACACCCGTTTGGGTTCTGTTCTCGTTGTGTCAGTAATGCTCGCGTCGCTTGCGGTTGTTTTGCATGGCGTTGACGCGGCAGGGGCGCAACCAAATGGCGCCGAAGCTGCAGGAAGTCAAAGTGGAGTTTCGGGGAGTCAAACAAACATCCCGACGCCGGCGGCTCCTGGCGAAGCCTTGAATACCATCCCGGCAGACCAAGCTAAGGAGCACATTGGGGAAACAAACACGGTTTGCGGACTGGTTGCCAGCGCGCGATACATGGACTCGACAAGAGCCAAACCAACACTGCTAAACTTTGTCCGCCCCTATCCGGACCATGCATTTTCCGTCATGATCCCCAACTCGGCCAGGCCGAAGTTCAAAGATCCTCCAGAAGAGTTTTTTACCAATAAGACTGTGTGCGTCACGGGCGCGATCATCGAGTACCGAGGAAAGCCGGAAATCGTGGTCAACGACCCTTCGCAAATGGTGGTCAAGGAATCGGCACAGGCCGCGCCTGACAAGACGGCCACCAACACAGTCCAGAAGACCCCGGCGACTGCCAACGCTCCCGGACAACCGTAGGATCAGGAAATTCATCCGCGCTGATCTCCCTCGTGGGGCACGCAATTTTTGTGGTCATTGCGGGGTGGCACAACACGTCGCTACGAAATAACTCCACGAAACAAGGCGGAACACCGGCATAACGCGGCGGGACAAGACGATGTCTCACCAGAGATGCTCCAAGGTGGGCTTTGTGGTTTCGTCCAGAAACCGCTCTCGCCGCGAGACCTCATTGGCTGGATTCGCGAATCCCTGAATCACCATGAGCCGCCGCGTCCCCACATTCAGCTGAGACGGCTCGAATCGATCCGAACAGTTGAACTCACAGTATCAGGCTGGTACGCTTCTTCCGCAGAGCGTTTGTCGAGATGGTGGTGGCAAGCCGTCTAGTTGGTGGCCGGAGGAGTCGGCTCGTCCTGGACCACGATTTGCGCGGGGTCGCTGACCGCGATCTGCGGCTTGCCGCGGAAGTCTGCCGTGATGACGCCGGTGACACAAACCCATTTCCCCTTGAATGCTGTTTCGGGAGCCTCCTTGAACCTGGCACGCGTCGCCTCGGCAATCACGGCAGAGCAACTCTGTTCGGGGTAGGAACGGTCGAAGTTCAAATACGTGGGGCTCCCCGGCGCGCCTTTCACGTATTTCGCGCTGGTGATCATCCCACAGACGGTATTGGTCTCCCCGAGATGATCGATCGCTTCGTCTCCGATAAGCGTCTGGGTGACCTTGACGGCCGCCGTTGCGAACAACGAAGCGAGTCCGCAGCCCGCGACGATTGCCAGCAGGTAGAACCGCATACGATGACGATCTTGGGGTTTAGGACCTTTCATCGAACATTCAGAGTACCAGATACGCGACCGGATGCAACCTGTAGTTCTATCAGTTAATCAAACGGGTTGACTCCCCGCCGCCGACAACTGCCGAGCAGGATGCCGATCACCGCGCTGCGCTCCCTGCCCAAGGATCCGATGGTGGGACGGCACTGGGAGACAGTCAGAAGCTAACTGCTGCCACGTTGAGACCTGGCGCTGAAACTACTGCGCCTTTCCAGTAGTCTTTGCCCACTGAAGCCCCGCCGTAATCGAATCGGCTGCCTACGGAACCCGTTCTGGCATACGAGACTGCGGCGGGTAAGGCTGGCAAGCTGAATGCTTATTCTGGAAGCATGACTTCCGGTAATTGCCATCAAAAGGAATGTATTCTCGCTATCGACGACGAGGAACGATTTCTGGCTATGCTCAAGACGGCGTTGGAATGCTATGGCTTCAAGGTGCATACGGCATCCAGTGCGATTGAGGCCATCAAATTGTATGAGGAACGCTGCCGAGACATTGGCATGGTTTTGTTGGACTACTTGCTGCCCGAAATGTCCGGCGAATTGGTCTTCGAGAACCTGCAACGTGTGAATCCGGATGTTCGGGTGGTTCTGTTGACAGGCTGCGAAGAATCGGTTGCGGATGAGATGCTCAAGAAAGGTCTGTGGGGCTACCTTCAGAAACCGTTCGATTTGCCAGAGCTCGCTCAGAGAGTTCGGGACGCAATCAATGCCCCTGTGCTTGCTGGCTCAGCGTCACCGTTGACTGAGTGCTCCAGTGGGACAGCGCGACCATGATCGAGTACACCATCGACCGTCCTGGCCGCCTTGTCCGAGTGCGGATGAGCGGCTGCGTTACGACCGCCGATCTGGTGAGGCACTATTCCACGGTTCACGGTGACCCTTCGTATGATGCTTCGTTCAACGTCCTCTTCCATGTCGATGCTGCTGCTGAGGGGCCGATCATGGCGGAACTCCCGGATGTCGGGTTGCAGATGGAAGCCGTGGCGAGACTTCAACACCGAACGAAGTGGGCCGTCGTAATGGCTCCCGGATTCAAACGCACGGCGACGGAGTTCTTGCTGCTGGGGGTCAAACTCGGTTCTGTCGGAATGCGCTTCTTCGACGACGACCGAATGGCGCTTGCCTGGCTTGATCCGGGTCATGCTGCCCGAGTCCCCGAGAACGCCTGACAAACTACGGCGCGAATCCCTGAAGCGGCGGTGGGGCGTTACGTTTTGGTTCTGGCGTCGTCTGTCGCCATACGGATCGGCGCACGGTTTGAGAAGACAGCCCCCCTGATGCCTCTCCCATAGTCGTTACGTTACATGGCAGTGCCATGTATCGCGTGGGTATCCGCAGAGCGGAAATCATCAGTATGCCACCCAAACCAATCGAGGCGGAGCGGCGGCGGGACGGGCGGCAACAATACATTGTTATCGCGTGGGTACAAGCAAGGTGTCGACCGGGGAACAGGCATCGCACCCTACAGTACGGACCGCGGTTTGCCGCCAAGGCACAACGAGGCGGCCTCTCGGCGAGTTCGCCCGCGGCTACAAGGGGACAGCCACGCCTGAGGCGGGCGAGCGGATTGGGCGCGCGTCGTCGGGGTTGGTTGCAAGCTGGGAAACGACGTGCTCGCGTGTCGAAGACTCCGCTTCGGCGGCTACGCCGTTTTCTTTTTTTGACGGGCCATCAGAATGGACTGGACAGTCGGCATACGATAGTGTAAAGTAAGGGCTATTGTGGTCTTTGACATGAGTATAGGGGAGATTGGTGCCAAAGTGCGTGGGTACCCAAGTGCCTTGGAGAAGAGCCCGTGCCCGCTCGGCTATCCGCTCTCGGCTGTCAGCGTTCGGGGGCAGCGGGCCGGACGAATGATCGGTCCGCGTACGTGGTACGCGGCTACAATTCGGAGGCGCGCCGTGGAGGGGGCATCCCCATAATATGTAATTCGGCAAAACAAAGCCAATTATAATTGACAAAAATGTGGCATTTGTTTTGTTGATGGACAGGGAGTTGCGGCAAGAAATGGGGCTGAATTTGTGTTGGCTTTGTTTTGTCAAAATTGGCTTTGTTTGGGGGGAGTGGAGGGGCCGATGGTGCGGGATGGGGGTGTTTTGGGATGATGAATGACGGCATCCGCCTTCGCCGTCCGCCTATGCCAAACCAGAGCTACGGCGTGACAAGCGAGGGGGAGCCGTGTTGGGAAGGTGTTACTGGCAAGGCACTTGCTGCGATGAGGGGTGGGGGAGAAGGAATTCGTCCGGCCCGGGCGGTTTTGTCAGACGGGACGCTCGACCTACAAGAATGAACCAGACGTGGAAAGAACGACGATTGGTGGCTGGCGGTGTGATCGTGTTGATCACGCTACTGGCCTACATGCCGGCGTTGCACGGCGGGTTCATTTGGGACGATGATTCGCACGTGACCGACAGCCCGGCGTTGCGGACGTTGCACGGGCTGGCGACGATCTGGACGAAGCCCGGCGCGGTGATGCAATACTATCCGCTGGTGCACACCAGTTTTTGGGTCCAATACCACCTCTGGCAGTTGAATCCGTTCGGGTACCATCTGGTGAACGTGTTGTTGCAGGCGGGCAACGCGATTCTGCTGTGGCTGGTGTTGGAACGGCTGGAAATCGTCGGCGCGTGGCTGGCGGCGGCGGTGTTCGCAATTCATCCGGTGCAGGTCGAATCCGTCGCGTGGATTTCGGAACAGAAGAATCTGCTGTCGGGCGCGTTCTACCTGGCGGCGATGCTGGCGTATCTGCGGTTTTGTCCGTTGGACGCGGAACGGCCGGCGGAGAAGAGACGGTGGGGATATTTTTTCCTGGCGTTTGCATTCTTTGTGGGCGCGATGCTGAGCAAGACGGTGGCGTGCACGTGGCCGTTGACGATCCTGCTGTTGACGTGGTGGAAACGCGGAGGGATCGGGCGGCGTGATGTATGGCTGATGGCGCCGTTTGTCGCGATGGGGGCGGTGTTGGGATTGACGACCGTGTGGGTGGAGACCTACTGCACGGGAGCGCGGGGAGCGGTCTGGTCGTTTACGATTTTTGATCGGGCACTGATTGCGGGGCGGGCGATGTGGTTTTACGCGGCAAAACTGGCGTGGCCCGAGAATCTGGCGTTCGTGTATCCGCGGTGGAACATCGATGCGGCACAATGGTGGCAGTGGGTGTTTCCGCTGGCGGTGGCGCTCGTGGTGGTGGCGCTTTGGACGGGGCAGGCGAGGATGGGGCGGGGACCGATTGTGGCGGTGGCGTTCTTCATCATCACGCTGGGGCCGGCGTTGGGGTTCTTCAACGTGTATCCGATGCGGTACTCGTTTGTGGCGGATCATTTTCAATACATGGCCAGCATCGGGTTGATCGTGGGTGTGGTGGCGGCTGGGGCGACGGTGATTCGGGAGCGGGTGTTGAGGACGGGGGTGGGCGCGGCGGTGTTGGTTTCGTTGTCGGCGTTGACGTGGCAGCAGAGCCACGCGTATGAGAGTGCCGAGACGCTCTGGCGGGACACGTTGGCTAAAAATCTTGATTGTTGGATGGCACACAATAATCTCGGGATACTGTTGGCTCACGGCAGCGATCTGAGGGGCGCGCGGGCGGAGTACCGGGAAGCATTGCGGCTCAGTCCCGATTCGTACGAATCGTATAACAACCTGGGGAACCTTCTGATGCAGGAATCGCAAACGGCGAAGGCCGTGACCGAGTACTGGGAGGCCTTGCGGGTCGAACCCGGGTACGTCCGCGCGCGATCCAATTTGGCGAACGCGCTGAGTCGGTTGGGTCGGGCGAATGAGGCGATCAACCAATACCGGATCGTGGTGGAGATGAAACCGGATGAAGCCGATGCCCATTACAATCTCGGCATCACGCTGGCCAAGCAGGGGCGAATCGACGAAGCGTGCCAACAATTTGCGGAGGTTGTGAAGTACCAACCCGAATCGGCCAACGCCGAATATAACTGGGGGTTTGCCCTCGCCAAGCAGGCCGATTTCGCGCACGCGATTCCACATTATCGCGCTGCGTTGCGGCTGAATCCCGACTACGCGGCGGCGCATTACGGGTTGGGCATGGCGCTGCTGCGAAACGGGCAACGCACCGAGGCAATTCAGGAGTTGAGGCGCACGCTGGAACTGGAGCCGGGTTCGACCGAGGCGCAACGCGCGTTGGATGCCGCAAGCACGCGCGCGTGAATTGGTGCGCGACTTGAGGCCGAATCACGCATCGGTGCGCCGCGTACGGAAGAAGCTTTGCAATAAAGTGCGGGCTTCCGTTTCCTTGACGCCGGACTGGACTTCGAGGACGTGGTTCAACCCGGTGGCCGAGGTGATGGGAAAGACCGAGCCGGCGCCGCCGGCGCGCTCGTCACGCACACCGAACACGAGACGTTTCAGGCGTGAGAGCATGATGGCGCCCGCGCACATCGGGCAGGGTTCTTTGGTGACAAAGAGCGTGCACCCTTCGAGTCGCCAGTCACCAAGGGCGTTGGCGGCCTGCGTGATGGCGAGAATCTCGGCGTGGGCCGTGGCATCCTTGAGGAGTTCCACCTGATTGTGGGCGCGGGCGATGATTTTCGCGTTGCGGACGATGACCGCGCCGACGGGCACTTCATCGGCATCATAGGCCATGCGCGCGAGCCGCAACGCCTCGCCCATGAAATAGTCGTCGCTGGTCAGGTCGATGGGCTTTGACGGTCCCTCGGGTTGGTCGGGCTGAATCACAAAAGAAAGTTAGCGAGTCTGACAGGCGCCGGCAAGTGATTTGGCTGCATGGCGGCGCCCGCTGCCGGGCTCAGACCAGATTTGGCGGGGAGCTTGCGTGGGCCTTGAGGTTTCCCGCTCGCTTCTTCGGTTCTCGAACCATGGGCTGCATGAACGATTGCATGAGTCCCGAGAGAGCTTCACGAGTCACAATCAGTCCGCCGAACGGTTGCCACTGGTCCTGGATGAGCTTGTTCACTTCGGCAACCAGGGCGTCCGGGCTCGACGCGATGGCGATCTTATATTCGACAATTCGCGACTGCCGCATTCTCATCGGCCCATCTTTCCCCGGCTCGGCTCCGCCCGAAGAGGGTTGGCGCGCATTGGCAGCCGGTTAAGAGTTTGTTGCTGAATCATTCGATCCTCTTAGCACAATCACGGATGGGTCGACAAGCGCCAACCGAAGTGAGGCAGGACGCCTTGTCTGGATCGGCATGGCTGACCCGGAATTACGCGGCGGCCCGCAATAATCCGGGGAGACTTGGAATATCCGGGCTAGACTTGTGAGAGTCGCTTGTTACGATTCGGACATGTCGGGCAGTACGTCCACACTCGGGCCAAATGCAGGTGGAGAATCTATTTCACCATGGTTCCGTTGGAGCATCGTGCTTGGCGGCGGGATGATCGTCCTGGCGGCCCTCGCCACCTACCACAATAGCTTCGCGGTGCCTTTTATTCTGGACGACAGGTTCTCGATCACCGAGAACCCGAGGATACAGCACCTGTGGCCTGTCTGGGATGCCCTCAGGCCCCTGAGCCATTCGACGGTCGGGGGGCGCCCCATGGTCAATTTCTCATTTGCACTTAACTACGCCCTCGGAGGTTTGGCCGTTTGGGGGTATCACGCGCTGAATCTGGCCATCCATATTCTCGCGGGTTTGACGTTGTTTGGCATCGTGCGCCGAACGTTACTGCGACCATCGTTACGCGAACGGTTTGGCACTTCGGCGCTACGGCTGGCACTGGCGGTGGCAGTTCTATGGACAATCCATCCGTTGCAAACGGAAGCGGTGACTTACATATCCGAGCGCGCTGAGTCGCTGATGGGGTTGTTCTATTTGCTGACCTTGTATTGTTTCATTCGCGGGGCGGAATCGCAAAGGCCTTGGCCGTGGTTCAGGCTATCGGTGGTGACCTGCCTTCTGGGCATGGCGAGCAAGGAAGTGATGGTGACGGCTCCCGTGATGGTGCTGTTGTACGATCGGACATTTGTCAGCGGGAGCTTTGGGGAATCCATGGACGCGGCACCGGCGGCTGTATCTGGGTCTGGCTGGCACGTGGGTGTTGCTGGGTTATCTGATGCTTGGTCTGCACTATCGGGCGATCGGGTATGGTCTCGGGATTCCCTGGTGGGCCTACGCGCTGACCGAGTGCCGGGCGGTGGCGCACTATCTGCGGCTGGCCCTCTGGCCGCATCCGTTGGTTTTCGATTACGGGGTGGCCAACATCATTATCTGGCACATTGCGGACGTGGCATCGTCCGCGTCGATGCTGGCTCTCCTCGTGGCGGGTGTTTTGCTTGCACTGAAGCGGCGACCATTCCTCGGCTTTGTTGGCGCATGGTTTTTTGTGATTTTGGCCCCAGCCTCCAGCGTCGTACCGGTAGCGTCGCAACCAATGGCGGAACACCGGATGTACCTTCCGTTGGCGGCGGTGGTCGCGTTAGGGGTGATGGGGATCAATGCGCTGTTGGGGCGACGTAGCGGCGCGGTGTTTCTGGCGCTGGCCGTGGGACTCGGATTCCTGACCATACGGCGGAATGAAGATTATCGCACCGAGTTGTCCATTTGGAACGATACGCTCGCCAAATGCCCGGGCAATGTGCGCGCCCGCCTGGGCCTCGTGTTGTTACGCGCGGGCAAAGTGCAGGAAGCGATTGACCAGTACGAGCAGGTGCTGGCGGTCAATCCCCATTGGTCCAGCGCTCACAACGATCTGGCGAATGCCCTGCGACGGGCCGGCCGGGTGGACGAAGCGATTGCGCATTATAATCAAGCTCTGCAGATTGAGCCGCACCTTTTTGAAGCGCACTACGGTCTTGCCGCCACCTGGAAACAGGCAGGCAGACTTGACGAAGCAATCCAACAGTACCGGCAGGCGGTGGAGATCAGGCCCGATTTTGCGATGGCACGCAACGACCTCGGAAATACCCTGTTGCAAACGGGCAAGATTCAGGATGCGATTGGGCAGTTTGAACAGGCGCTGCGAATTGACCCTGCCTGTTTAGAGGCGCATAACAACCTGGGCAACGCACTCGTGCAGTCCGGCGACCTCACGGAAGCCGCCCGCCAGTATCGTCAGGCGCTGGAGATTCAGCCCAACTACATGCTGGCACACTACAATCTGGGAATGTTGCTGGCGCAACAGGGCAAGATAGACGAGGCCATCTTGCATCTGGAGCGCGCGCACGAACTGGCGCCCGACCGTGAGGATATCCGCCACAGTCTCGACGAAGTGCGCCGTGTCGGGAGAAAGGATTAATTTGCCGGATGAGGACGGCGAGTCCAGGACCTGGCCAATGAGCGACAGACCATTGATCGCCGATATTTCGGCGGCGCGAAATCGACTGCGTGTCACCAGCGCGGACCGCGTGGAATTTCTGCACGGCCAGTGCACGAATGACATTAAGAGGTTGGGCGTGGGAGAAACTTGTTACGCTGCATTTCTGGACGCAAAAGGGAAAATGCGTGGAGAAGGGCACGTCATTTGCCAATCGGACGCGTTTCTGCTGGAAACAAGCCCCGGGCTGGCGCCGTCACTGGAGAAATTTATCATCACGGAAGACGTGATGATCGAGGACATGAGCGCGGCACTTGGGGAGTGGCTAATGATTGGCAGTGCGCGGGCGAACCTGCCGGCCGACGCAGTGACATTCTCGCACGTGCTTGGGTTGGGCGTTATCAGCGGCGAACGGATGACGGCAACGATCGATGCCGAGGTGTTGGAAGCACTACGCATCGAAGCGGGAGTGCCGCGTTGGGGCGTGGATATGGATGAGAACACGATTCCCGACGAAGCGGGCCTGGAAAAACGGGCCATCAACTACGATAAGGGATGTTATATCGGCCAGGAAACCATTGCGCGAATCAAGACGTACGGTCATGTGAATCGCCAGCTGGTGCAGCTGGCGTTGACGGGACGGGATCTGCCGGCGCGAGGCGACAAGATTGTTGCGGACGGGCGCGAAGTGGGGCAGGTGACGAGCGCGGTATTCTCCTCGCGACTTGGCAAACCGCTGGCGCTCGGATATGTTCGGCGCGAGTGGGCGGCGACGGGCGTCACGCTCAAATGGAACAATCAACCTGTGGAGGTATGGAAAGTATGCGGCGAATGATGTGGCTGGTGGGTGTGGTGGCAATCGGACTTTTTTTGAAAGGAACCAGTGTCATGGCAGCGGATACAGATCAGGTCGCGGTGGTCGAAACCAAGCTTGGGAAAATCGTCATTGAGTTTTACGACAAGGATGCGCCGAAGACCGTGGCGAACTTCATCAAGCTCGCCCAACAGGGCTTCTATGATGGCACGACATTCCATCGGGTGATTCCCGGTTTCATGATTCAGGGAGGAGATCCGAACAGCAAGAGCCCGGACCGCAGCACGCATGGCAAGGGCGGGCCTAGCTACACGGTGGAGGCAGAGATCAAGCGCGATCACGTCCGCGGCACCGTGGCCACGGCGCGGCTCGGCGACCAGGTCAACCCGGACAAGCGGTCGAGCGGCAGCCAGTTTTTCATCAACGTCAACGACAACAGCTCACTGAATGGGGGCTACACGGTGTTTGGGAACGTGATTGCGGGGATGGATGTCGCCGACAAGATCGCGAACGTCCCGCGCGACGAGCGCGACAATCCGAACGACCGGGTGGAGATGAAAGTATCCATCACGACTCGAGCGGAGGCCCTCAAGAAGTAGCGGGTCGAGGTACATGACGGCCCAGGAGATCGCGGTCGCATTGGAGCGGTTGGGTTGCCCATCGGAGAAATGCGTGGCGATGGCGGCGCAACTCGACCGGCGGGCGCGGATGGACGCGGCGCGGAGGGATGTGACATACGAATCGTCCCTGCAGCAACTGCTCGACCTGATGGCGAAAGGCTGGGCGAATAGCGAGCGATAATCCCTCAAAATCAAGTTTTTTTGGTGAATTTGGCCACTTTCTGCATGTTGTGTTGTAGGATGAGTTTGCGGGTGTGACGTAGAAACCGCATTCGCACTGGGTTGTGACGTTTTTTTGCAGAAAAGTCTTGTATAAGAATCTCCTTCCTATATGATGTGCGACTGGAGAAGCAGACAAGGTTCACGGTGGCGAGGTGGTACAACGCTTTGCAGGAAAGGAGAGGGGACAGATGAAAAGAGGTATTCTAATTGCGAGTGTGGTGTTGGCATCTGTTTTGATGGCTGTATCGAAATCTTCAGCTCAACAAATTGTCGAGTGGGATGTTTCAGGACACGGTAGCCCGGTTGACGCGACACTGGCAGCAAGCGGTGAGGCTGCAAATTTGGCTTCGGTGCCGTCCTTGGGCCGGGTCACGACTCTCGCGACTGCGGCAGCGAATTCATTCAACAGCACCACTTGGAACATTACGGCGACGTTGAGCACCAACACCAATTACATCTCGTTCACGGTCGCGCCGGCCGCAGGTTATCAGCTTACCCTGACAAGTCTGGACTACGCCATGAACGGTAGCAACACGGGTCCAGGGACGGATCAGTGGGGCTTTTCAACCGACGGCGGGTCAACATGGACGATGGAAAGCCCATTTCATGTGACGTACGCCTCGGTTACCTCCTTGAGCAATTGGGATTTTGCGGACGTGGTGGCAACAGGTTCTGTTGAATTCCGCTTTTGGGCATATGGACTCACTTCGATTAACGGCGGAACATCCGCGGCTAACGGAACCACGCGCATTCAGAACATTACCGGGAACGACTTGATTCTAAATGGAACCGTAGCTGCGGTTCCCGAGCCGTCAACGCTGAGCCTCATCGGACTTGGTGTTGTCGGTCTGTTGGCATTCTCACGCCGTCGGTTCTCACGCAGCTAGAACCAGGGCGTATTGTAATATCTGTCTTACTCGGAGAAGCGCGGCAAAGTTGCCGCGCTTCTCTTTTTGTTTTCTCGCTCTCGATGACTGGTGTAACCTGAACCCAATGCAATTCCTGTTCAGAGCAGTTCGCTGGCTCTTTCAACAGCCATGGAAGGTGTATTTGGGCGTCTGCCTGGTTGTTGCGGTATTGGTATTCAGTCGGGCGCACGCCTGGGACCAGGCAACCCAAGCATTTGACAGGATGCTTCGTCCCCAATGGGCTCCGTCTTCCGTGCGGGTCCAGAGCGGGCGATTCTTCCTCGATAACGATCCTTACTACTGGATCACCGACGCACGGCAGATGGTGGAAACTGGCGACTGGCGAATCCGATACACATATGCTGACAATGTTCCGTATGGTCGTGAGGTTCACTGGAGCCAATCCATCATGTGGTTGCTCGTCGCATTCGGCTATGTACGCCATCTCGTTACCGGTGAACCGATGCCAGTGGCGATCGAAGGCGCTTCGATATGGGTCAACCCGTTTCTTCTCGTTGTATTCACGGTCGGGTTCTCGTGGCTCATTTGTCGGCGGATGGGAGTTGCGGCCGGAGCCGTCTTTGCGCTGACGTTTGCCACGCTGCCTGACATAGACTGGATCTTTCACCCGCTTCGTGTGGGGCACCATGGTCTCCATGTGGCCTGTAGTATGGGGACAGTATTGTGTCTTGTGCTGGGTGGTTTGGGGTGGGTGGCGAAGCACCGAAGGGACGCACCGGACGGAGACTCTGGTTCTGCCGCAAGGTTCTTTTGTCCGCTCCAACTCATGGATGAGGCAAGAGCGCGACGATACTTTCGGGCCGGCGGAGTTTTCACCGGGTTTGGGCTGTGGATTGGCGCGACGGTCCAGTTTTTTAGTGTTGGGGCACTTGCCGCAGGCGCCGTTTTATTGGCGTTTTTCATGCCGCCCCACCTAACCAATCAAGACAGTGATTATGTCCCGGGGTTGTGGCGAACCTGGGGAATATGGGCCGCTATCACCGCGATTGTGTTCTATTTGGCTGAGTATTTTCCTTCCCACATGGCCATGCGGTTGGAGGTGAACAATCCCCTCTACGCGGTCAGCATCTATTGTGTCGGCGAGCTAATGGTGCAGCTTACCCGATGGCGATCCGACGGCTGGCGCGCGAATCTCGGCAACTGGCTTCTGTTGGCGGTATCAGCCGGAGGAGTTGTGCTCGTTCCACTCTTGGTCATGCTCGGTCCACCCCAATGGCACAATATGCGGGACATTCAAATGTCGCGGTTGCATAATTTCATTCTGGAATTTTATACGTACCGGAATTTTCGTCCTGCCGATGCGTTGCAAGCGTGGTTCTTCAGGTCGTACGGAGTCCTTCCACTGTTTCTCTTGGGAGCGCTTGCGCTTTCGGGACCTCGTCGGACGCGACTCTACGAATGGGCCTCGCTATGGATGTCGTTTTTTCTCTGCATGTTCTCGTTATTGCTGACGTTATGGCAAGTTCGTTGGGCGGGTTTGCACGCGGCGATGAGCATCTGGCTGATGGTTGTCGTTGGGCATATCGCGTGGCGAAACGCTCTCAGCGCGCCCGCCGCAAAGCGTCCCGTGGGTCTCATGGTCTTACTCAGCGGCGTGATTGTAGCTCAGGCCGTTTTCTTCACCGTCGCGGTATTCTCCGAACTACACGACATGCGCCGGGGAGACAGCGTGAAAAAAGAGTTTGTCGATGCCGCCATGAAAAAACATCTGGCCGAAGGGTTGGAGGCTGAGAGCCGGGGCAAGCCAATGCGCGTGATTTGCGAGCCCGACCTGGCGCCAGCGCTTTACTACTTTGGTCGCATCCAAACCGTTTCTTCGCTGTATTGGGAGAATCTCCAAGGACTGCATGATGCAACGGCATTCTTCACTGACCACGGTGATGCCGTGGCGAGACGAATTGCGAACGAGCGTGGGCTGACGCATGTAATCGTTTCCGGAAGCGATAACCTGCCAGCCCAGTTCAACTACATCAAGACCGGAAATATGACGGTGGCTGCCGCACAACCGACCTTACTGGCAAGGCTGTATCCGAAGCGTAGTGAAGCGCCACCTTGGATTGTTTTGGATCGGGATTTGACGCAGATCGGCCGACGGCAATTTACTCTTACTACACCGCAAGGGCGCGCTTCTCTGCAGAGCTTGATGACCATTTACCGATTGGAGCCAACGAGGATGGATGGGCCTGCAGAATAGACCTGAGCGGGAGTGCGAGTCCATGGCAACTCGGGTGTGCCACGCGCTCCTTTGCACTGGCTTACTTGGTCTGTTGTCGATGCACCGTCACCGCCGCTCATAGTTAAAACGAGCGCCAACTTACTTCACGCCTGCGGGTCGTCCTGGAACACCGGGACGACCTGTTTGCTTTGCCTGACCCGGCGGCGCGGCCCTTTGTGGATTGATTTCTGGACAATGAACTTCTGGATGCTACGATTCAGGATCGAAAGGCATACTCGTGCCCGGCACCCGGTGCACCCGAGCTTAATACTGTGTTGCGACAGGCGATTGTCAAAGTCACGTTGTTGATTGTCTTGTGGCACGTGACGGTGTCGGCGCGTGAAGTGCCGATTGTCATCCTGCATACCTGCGATCTGCATGGGAATATCCTGCCGACGGAGAGCTACGAAGGCCAAACCAACGTGGGCGGCATCGCGCGTTGCGCGACGGTGATTCGCCAAATCCGCGAGCACGAGAAGAACGTCTTGCTGGTCGATGCCGGCGACGCGATGCAGGGCACGCCGGTCAGTTTCCTCACGGGCGGTCAGGTGATGGTGAAGTGTCTCAACCAACTGCACTACGATTCGTGGACGTGGGGCAATCATGAGTTCGATTGGGGACTGGAAAAACTGGCCGCCAGCGCCGAGCGCGCCGAGATGCCGATTGTCGTTGCCAATGTGCGCCAAGCCAGGGATGGCGGGAACGCCTTTTCCCAACAAATCCTGTCACGGTTGAAACCCTATATCGTGAAGGAGGTCGATGGTGTCAAAGTGGGGATCATCGGTTTGGACACACCCGGTGTCCCGAGTTGGAGTCGTCCGCGGCTGATCCCGGGGCTGGAGTTTGTGGATTCCGTGGAGACGCTGCGGAGGGTTGTTCCCGAGGTCCGCGGCGCAGGGGCGCAGGTTCTTGTGTTGGTTTGCCATCAAGGATACCGGGAGGCGGGAGATGACCACGCCAATCAGATCAATGCGATCGCCCGCGACTTCCCCGAGTTGGACGTGATCATTGGCGCCCATACGCATCGCAACTTTCCGGAATTCAAGGTGAGCAACATCCTCTACTGCCAGGCGGACTATTATGGGATTTACCTGGGTCGCGTGGATCTGGTGTTTGACACGGAGAAGAGCCAGGTCGTCCGTCGGCGGTCCAACACATTGGTGATGGACGAGCACATCGCGTTTGATCCGGAGATACTGAGGCTTACGGGCGGGGAAATCGACCGCGCGGAGAAGGTCTCCCGCGCTGCCATCGGCGAGGCGACCGATGATCTTTGGGTGCGAGCCTTGCCGCACAAAGAGACGCCAATTCACGACCTGATTTTCGATGCGATTGACGATGCGTTACGCGAACGCGGGGTGAAGGTGGACGCGATCGTGCATGGGATCGTCGAGAACCGTATCGGGTTGAGGAAGGGCACGATCACCGTGGGCGATGTTTGGAAGGTTGTGCCGTATGAAAACACCATCGGGGTTGTCCAATTGACCCCGGCGGATTTGCGCGAGGTGCTGGATGAGGATTGTGACATGTTCAACAACTCCGCCTTCCGCGGAATCTGGGGACTGAAATGGACATTCGATCCTGCCGCGAAGAAGGGCGAGCGTATCGTTGGTCTGCTTCGTGCGGACGGCTCGGCGTTGGATCAAACGCAACGGCTGGCCGTGGCGTTCAATAGTTACGATCTGGCCAGCGGCGGGCAACGGTGGAAACGGTTGCGCGAACTGGCGGACCAGCCCACATCAAGACTTGCAGAATACGATTTTCAGACGCGGGAAGCGGTCATCAACTACATTCGCAAGCAAGGGAAAATCAGCCCAACCATTGGCGGCTGGTGGACGGTCGTACCGGGACACAAGTAGGTTGGCGGCGAGTTGGCTCAGTTGTTGTGCCGATGTGGTGCGGGAACTGACGGCGGGGAATGGCACTTCTTCCGGCAGGAGATCCCGTTGTCCTCTGCTCATCGCTCCCAATTGTCAATGTCGTCTCGATTACAATTCTGCACGTGCCAAGAACTTTATTGGCAAAATTCCCAGTACGTTTTTGGTGGTCCGTCCCACTTGCAGCATATTCAAACAAGGCCTATGTTAGGTAGTGGAGGGTTTCACGAGTTGGTGCGAGACCTGCTCGGAGAAGGGGAAGTATGAAACCCATAGCGCTGATTGAGGTTGCCGCATCTGTTGCCGTGCTGACATGTGCCGGAATGACGCCTGCCAATGCTGTGATGACCCTCACTGCGATGACCCTCACATTGAGTGACGGAAGCGGCAATATTACAAACCTCAATGATAGCGGATCGGGAGCGATTTTTTTCAATGGGGCGCTGTCCGACAGTGTCTGGGACGTTAATGTTGATGTGGCTCTTACGTACCCAGACCTCGGCAGCCGAGCCGCCCCGGAGATTGACTTCGGCATTGAAGAGGCCGCCTCAACGGCACCCGGCACGCTAATATTCTTGCTCACATCAACCGGCTTCGGTCCTTTGGCGAACGACACGGGGACAGCTACGCTGGCAATAGCCGGTTCAGGGGGGAACGGCAGTGTTACCACGTACGGATTGGTAGACGGGTCAACGGTCGTTAACCTCGGTCCTTTTACGGGTGCCCCGTGGAGCGGGGAAGTCCAGACTAATGTTAGCGGTCTCGCATCAACATTCAGTATCGGCGAGGAAATCATCATCACTCACACTGTGGCTGGATTGGGGCAGCAGGGCGATTTTGAGTTCTCTATTATTCCTGAACCGTCGGCATTCGTACTGGCAGCTGTCGGATTGGCGGGATTGTTGGTGGTGGGCCGCTGCCGCAAATGGCCGCAATAGGCAGTCATAAGAACTGCCTGATCCCTCGAGTCGGTTATGTGCTGAAGGATGAGCGGCCTGGCAACGGGATTCAGCACCCTGAGCCATGATCGCGGAGTTTCCCCGCCGGCAAATCTCCGGCTGCAAATGGTTGCGTAGAAGAAAGCACCAAGCGGCGCGTCAGATTCAGTTGCCCGCTAGAGAACGACCGTGACGGCGCCGGCCGCCTCGGGGACGATGGCCCGTTTCCCGTCGAGCAACTTCACCGGGCCAGTAATTGTCAGCACGCGCCCGGGCAGCAATTGATCGACGTGCAGACCGGTCAACTCGTTTTCGCCCAACACGACCTGAATCTCGCCGGTGCCATCCTGAATGCTTAACCGACAGCTCTTGTTGTCGTTATCGATGCCAGAGATGGTGCCGGAAATAACCACGATCCGGCCCACCCAATCCTCCTTGATTTTACCGATGAGGGTCTGCGGCAGCGCGGGAGGGGGAGTGGCGGTCGCTGAAGGGGCCGGAGACGTAGTGGCTTGGGGTGGTGAATTGGTGGAAACGGCGGCCGTGGAGGCAGCGCTCACGAGGTCGATGGCATCGGGCCCGGAGATTTGCAGTTCCAGAGTACCCCGATAGAGTTTCACCGTGACCTTGGCTCGGATGAGGTTGCCGACCTTCACCTTCGTGGCGAGTTCGGGCTGCATGTTTGACCAGTAAATCAGCGGAACCGTGGCGTTGCCTTGCGTGAGACTGACGATATAGGGAGCACCCCCACCGGACGGCTCTCGTATGGCCGAGACGACCGCCTGAACGGTAACAGTCTGGTTGGTGACTGAGAGGTTAATCCTCGGAATTGGGGTGAGGGCTTCCTCCGCCGAGAGGGGGGGGACGAGGACAGCCAAATTCGTCCAGACGATGGCGACAAAAATGGGCAACAACCAGGGTGGGCGCAAGTCACCCACAGAAGTGATTCTGCCAGGAAAGCGGCGCCAATCGAGCATCGGTTTCAGCATTTCTTGCGTTTCTCCAGCTTGTGCGGAGGGAACTCCTCGCGCCAGCCTGATTGATTGTTTCAGTGAATCAGCGACGCCGCAAGAAAAAACTTGACCCCAAATCTCATCGAGGCGCCGTGGCATGTTAGCTGCTCGATACAGGGCAGAATTCTGTTCGATGGCAACAATGAACTGACGAGAGGGGAATGGCGAGTTTCATCTATCAAGCGCGCGATGCCTCCGGGCGTCCGATTAAAGGCGACATCGAGGCGGTAGACACACAAGCGGCGGCTTTGTCGCTGATGGATCGCGGCCTAATGGTCGTTTCCTTACGCGCGGGGGCCATACACAAGACGGGACGGAAGCGTCGTCAGCGCAAGGTGAAGGCCCAGGATTTGGTCGTATTCACCCGGCAGTTGGCGACGATGATGGACGCGGGATTGCCGCTCGTGCAGTCGTTGACAGCGTTGGAAGAACAGACGGACAGCCCGTCATTGAAGCCCGTGGTGCGCCAGACGACCGAGCAGGTGGAGCAAGGGCATGCGTTTTCCGAGGCGTTGGCGGAGCATCCCAAGGTGTTCAACAAGTTGTACGTGAGCATGGTGGAAGCCGGGGAAACGGGCGGGTTACTGGCGGAAATTCTGGATCGCCTCGCGTGTTATCTCGAGGCAAGTTCTCGCCTGAAGAAGAAAGTGAAATCGGCGATGACCTATCCGGTGATCGTGTGTTTCGTTGCCTTGGGCATCGCCCTGTTTCTGATCGTCAAAGTGATTCCGATTTTTGGCGGTATTTACAAGGACTTCGGTGCCCAATTGCCGGCCCCCACGCAGATCCTCATTGATATCAGCGATTTTGTTCGTACGTACTTCATTCTCGCGATGGGCTCGCTGGCGGGACTCGTCTTTGCCATTGTCAAATTCAAACGCACCCGAAGAGGTACCGCACTGTGGGACCGTATGAAGCTGCGGTTGCCCGTGTTTGGGAAGCTCGTCCACAAGATTTGCATCTCGCGATTCTCACGGACGTTTGCTGCCCTGCTGCGCAGCGGCGTGCCCATTTTGGAGACACTGCGCATTGTCGGCCAATCATCGGGGAACACGGTGGTGGAAGCCGCGGTTGCCAAAACCGCCAACAGCATTGAGCACGGCGACAATCTGGCCGTGGCCCTGGGACAACATAAGATTTTTCCGCCAATGTTAGTAAGGATGATTTCCGCAGGTGAGCAGACTGGCAAGGTGGACGTCATGCTGGAGAAAATCTCGGATTTCTACGACGAAGAAATCGAAGCCACGTTGGCGGGGTTGACATCGTTGATCGAACCCTTGCTGATCGTATTTCTCGGCGTGGTGGTTGGCAGCATCGTCATTTGCATGTTTTTACCGATCTTCAAACTGAACCAAATCGTTCAATTTTAGAGTCCCGCCGCCTGGAGCAGCAGGCGGACGCGCGAAGCGGGCGAATGGCTGCGAGGGAACGTGACTGGAGGAACTAGATGGCGAAGATAATCATAGTCGATGATGACCCGGCGATGGTGGCCGTGCTCTCGGAAGTCTTGCGGGAGCACCGCCATGAGGTGATCCCGGCGAGCAGCCCGGAGCGCGCGTTGCAACTGGTGAGGGATGAGTCTCCGGATCTGGTGTTGGCGGACGTCGAGATGCCGGAAGGCAAGCCGCTGGGGTTGAAGTTGTTACAACAGGTGAAGGAACATAATCGCTCCATTCCCGTGGTCATGATCACGGGACAGGGCACCAAGGAGCGCGCGGTGCAGGCGCTTCGGGCCGGTGCGCAGGATTTTATCGAGAAACCGTTCCAAATCGACGAGTTGGTCAAGCGCGTCGATAACGCGCTCGTTCAGCAGAAAGCTGTGCATGCCCTCGAGGAAAACGTCGAACTCCGCCGTCAACTGCAGGAAAAGTTTCGTTTTGATTCGATGATCGGCACCACGGCCTGCATGGAGTCGGTGTATCGCCTCATCGAGCGCGTGGCCAACACCGATTCCACCGTGCTTATTCTTGGCGAAAGTGGCACGGGCAAGGAACTGGTTGCCCGCGCGCTTCACTATAACAGCCGCCGCGCGGCCATGCCGTTCGTCGCTGTCAATTGCAGTGCCCTTCCCGAGCACCTGCTCGAGTCGGAGCTGTTCGGTCATCGCAAGGGCGCCTTTACCGGGGCGGCCTTCGACAAGTTGGGCCTGTTCCAACATGCCGATGGCGGCACGATTCTTCTGGATGAAATCGGGTCCATGGCGCCGAGTCTGCAGAGCAAGCTGTTACGCTTTCTTCAGGATAAGGAACTACGCCGGGTAGGGGACACCGACACGATCAAAGTCGACGTCCGCGTTCTGGCGTCGACCAACGAGCCGCTCCAGCAGAAGATGGTCGAGAAGTCGTTTCGGGAAGACCTCTATTACCGCATCAGCGTCATCCCGGTCCAACTCCCGCCGTTGCGCGATCGCACCGAAGACATCCCGCTGTTGGTGACGCATTTCATTCAACAAATCTCTCAACGACAGGGAATCGTGCCGCCGCGTTTCTCCGACGAGGTGATGGGCGTGTTGAAGAGCTATCGCTGGCCCGGCAATGTGCGCGAATTGCAAAACGCCGTGGAACGGGCGAGCGCACTCTGTGATGGCGGCGTGGTGTTGCTCAAGGATCTGCCCGAGCGTGTGCTCGAAGCCATGGCGGGGGTCGGTGCGGTGACGCCGCGAGTGGATCTTCAACGAAGCAGCCCTCAACCGTTTGTGGCTACGACCGGGACGAGCGAACGGATTATTGATCCGTTGCTTGCCGAGAAGGCTGCCGGCGCGGCCCAGTGGAGCCGGGGTTTGTCGCCCATGCAGCTCAAGGAGTTTCTGCATCGCCAGGAAGTTGATTACATCGAGCAGGTGATCCAGGCAGCTGGTGGCGACAAGGAGAAGGCCGCGGAGATGCTCGGAATCAGCATGGCGACGCTCTATCGGAAGCTCGCTGCCCCATGCACGGAAGACGAAGTTGAAGCTGAGAAGCTCCAGCCATCCGCGTGAGGTCGCGTTCCGCGCCCACGTGAGTGGCGTTGCCACAACGTGGCTCACGCCAACGCGGTCACGCAACGGCCTGGCGACGTCGACCAGTTTCGGAAGTGTGCACCACCTGTGACAGCACCCCGTTCGGCAGCGGACGCCGCGAACAGGCTTGTTCACGTGTCGGCACAATTGTGTACGGCATGTGTGTTATATGCGCCCATGGCTTGCAGAACTGCAAGAATTCTCAGGTTTGGGTGCAGGAAAGCGGCAAAGCTTCAAGAATGAGCAGGTGAGAACGGGCTCCCGCGCTCAAGGTGCTTGCTGGCATCAATGCTGCTAAAAAACATGACATGGAAACACAAAACTCCAAAGAAGGTGAGGTGAATCAGATGATCAACAATATCCGCAATGACCGTTCGGCGTTTACCCTGGTTGAAATCATGATCGTGGTTGCCATCATTGGGCTGCTCGCCGCACTTGCGGTCCCGGGCTTCGTCAAAGCCCGCAAACAGTCTCAAGGTCGCCGCATTCTCAATGACTGCCGTCAACAGGACGCCGCCATTGATCAATGGGCGCTCGAGACAGGCCAGACAGACGGTGCTACCGTCAACACGACTGGCGCGCAAACGTACTTGAAGACAACGTGGAAGACGCAGGACCTGCTCGGTAACTCCTTCGGGCCATCCACCATGGTTGTGGGGACCGGACAGATCCTCATTTCCACCGCGACCAAGAGTTCGTTGGCTAACGTCGGTATTGACTGGGGTCCGTACTAAAGTGGGACCCAGGCGCGAGCGCGCGAGCGCTTGATGTTTGAACCGCCAGAGGCAGGAGGGCCATCCCTCCTGCTTCTGTTGTAAACAGGGGGAATTCAAACCGGAGTGGAGGTGGATCCGATGCGACGAAAGGCGCTTGGTCAGGCCCAGGCGTTTACCCTTACAGAAATCATGCTCGTTGTGGGGCTGATTGGGTTGCTTGCCGCGATCATGGTTCCCGGTTTCATCCGGAACCGCAAGTTGTCACAAGGGCGACGCATCGTGAACGACGCTCGCGTGATCGACGCCGCGATCAACGGCTGGGCGATGGAGGTAGGAGCGGTAGACGGCTCCGCCGTGGATCTTGCGGCGGCTGGCCAGTACACCCAGCGGGGGACCATCAACACCACGGATCTGCTGGGGAACCCTTACGGCATCGGTTACGTCGGGAGTAACCAAGTGACGGTTTCCCCGACAACGAAATCCGCCCTTTCGGCAGTGAGTATCGACTGGGGCTCGTACTGAAGCCAGGAAAGTTTTGCCCGTTATCCTTGGGGGAGCGATCAAAGTGATGGCACATCAGATGCTAGATAGTGGGGGGGCGCTAAAAGACCATGTTTCTTCACGTTAACAAGCGGCGTAAGCCCGATTTGGCACTCGGGATCGACATCGGGGCGAGCCAGATAAAGGCGGTGCTGATTCGTCGGCAACGAGACACGTTTGAGCTCTTGGAGTACGCGGTGCATGCCCTGCCAGACACTCCAGCCAAGGCGTACCGGGGGCCGGAATTCGTGGCCGAACTTCAGAAGGTTGTCGACACTCTCAAGACTTCCGAGCGGCGTGCGTATGTGACCATCAGCTGTAGTTCTGCGATGGTCTGCCAGGCCGAGTTTCCGCCGGTTCCGATTGAGGAAATCAAGAGTGCGCTCAAACTCAATAGCGCAGGATATCTGCGCCGCGATTTTTCGGCGTACTATCTGGATGCATTCGAGTTGAAAAAAGGCTCGCAGGATCCCAAAGCCAGGGCGAAAGGTTCTGCCAAGCCTGTCGAAGCGGCCAAGACCAAGGACGCCACCAAGACGAAGGACAAAGACAACAAGCCGAAAGACAAGGACGGCGCCAAGACAATCATCTTGGTGGGCGGCGCGAACAAGGAAGAAGTGGATGCGTGCCGCGAGGCCCTCACCGCAGCCAAAATCAAACCCCAAGTGATCGAGTTGGCCGCTGTGTCCGTTATCAATGCCTTCCACTTCAGCCACCCCGAGATGAAGGACGAAGTCGTGGTCCTGGTCGACATTGGCGCGCGGATGACAAGCGTCAATTTTCTGCAGGGCGGCCTGCCGTTGATCACGCGCATCATGCATTTTGGCGGTGCGCAAGTCAGCGAATACGTTGGCCAGATCCTTATGCTCAAACCCCAGGAAGCGGAGGAAGAAAAGCGCAAGATGTCCCCACCCGTGCAAGAATTGGTGAAGACCGCGATTTCGCCGCTAGCCCGGGAGATTCGCTCCTCCATCGATTTCTTCGAGCGGCAGAATGATTTGCATGTTCAGCGAATCTACGCGTGCGGAGGTTCGGCAAGTTCCCCCCAAATGCTGGCAATCCTTGGCGAGGCGGTCGGTACACCGGTGGAATGCTGGAACGCGGTGGAGAGTCTGGATATGAGCCAATTCAACGGAGGAACGCGGCGGGTCCTTTCCATGGGGCCGTCGCTCGCCGCAGCCGTGGGAGTGGCGGTGGGCCGTTTGTCATAACCAACGAGCGATGACCATGATAGCGATTACGCTGAATCTGCTGGCCGAAGAACAACTGGCGCAAGAGGCCCGCGCTCGGGACCCGGTCAAACTGTTCATTGCCGTTGGTCTGGGAGTGCTGACGATAGTGGTGGCATTGGGCGGTGTGCTATCGGCCGTCCTGATGCAAAAGCGCTCCGATTTGGCAGGACTCCAATCGAAGTGGGACAAGATGAACAACGGCGGCGCGGAAGAAAGTAGTTTTCAAAAACTCAACAACTCCGCCGGAGAGATCGTCGCGATCAATCACTCGCGGGTCTTGATTGCCCCGCAGCTGGCTTTGATGAAAGACCTCATCCCCTCATCGGTTGAGCTAACGCAGCTTGCCTTCGCGATGAGTGTGGAAAGTCCCGGCGCGGATGGCGGTGGCGATGATGGTCAGGGCCAGCATGGTGGGCATCCCAAGAAGTCCCAGCGGCTCGTAGTGCGATTGGATGGGAGAGCCTTTGGCGGCCAGCCGGAATTGGAGGTGGACCGGTTCCTTAAGTTGCTGCGAAGCGACGCACGCTTCAGCGCGCTGGTCGAAGACATCCAATTGCGCTCGATCGCCCGTATGGCGGAGACCGACAAGTCAGGTGTCACGAGGGATGCGGCCAGTTTTTCCATCGAATGTTGGTACAAGGAGAAGACAACGAAGTGAAAATCGCCTTCCTAAAAAAGCTGCCGAAGGAAAAGCTGCAACAGGTGGTGTTTGTCTGCATTGTTACATCGGCGACCGTCGTGGGCGTGGTGGAGTTCTACGTGCTGAAAAACTGGACCGCGCTGACCGAAACCGAGGCCAGTATTACCAAGCTCACTGACCAAATCCGGCAGGGCGAGCGCCAAGCCCGTGGAGCCCAGGAGGACGTCGGCCATCGTGCGGAAGTGAAATCGTTTGTCGAAGCGCAACAAGCGGCCATGGTTTCCGGCGATCCGTTTGCTTGGGTGGTGCGTGAGATCAGCCTGCTGGCCGAACAACATCCCGTGCGGATCTCGGCCCTGCATCCCGGCATCAAGTTGGACACGACCGAAGAATCCAAGGGCCGTACCTACACATCCGGCATCGACGTTTCAGGTACGTACGACCAGATTGGTGCGTTTGTTCGGGACCTGGAGAATAAATTCTCCACAGCTGAAATTCGATCGCTCTCTCTGGGTGGCAACGCGGACGACAAAGGCCAGCATGGAGCGACTCTGACTATTACCCTGCGCGTGCTACCGCCGGAACCGTCCAAGAAAACGGAGGCCAAGAAGTCAGCATGAAGTCTCACGCTAATTCCGTCCCATGGATACACCGCGCCAACTCGAATGGCGGTGTGGTGATCGATGCGCACACGACCGTCCGGAAGCAGGGTCGTGCTTTGCGGGTCCACGCACGGTCAGTGGATTGTCGCCCGTCATCGAGGGATGATCTTTCCGCAGCCATGAGGATGGTCGGGGTGCTGGCGTTTTGTCAGGCGATTGTATTCCTCGTGGTGTTTCTCTTTCTCTGTGCGCGAGTCGGGGCGGCCACCGAGAGCAAGTCCGGACACAGTCTTGAGTTGATCCCCTCGACGTACGCGACTCAAAACGCACGCGATCCGTTTGGAGCGCAAGTGGCTGGTTCGACGGACACGAATGGCGCCGGGATGGTCACATCCGTTAATGCCGGCACCTTGAAATTGATGGGGATTTTGTACGATGCGGCGCATCCATCCGCTCTGGTTAATGACCAGCTCTTGGAGTTGAACCGGCCGGTGAAAATGCAAACCGCTCAAGGGGAAATGGAAGTCAAGGCGTTGAAGATCACGCGCGAACTGGTGGTGCTGCAGGTCGGGGGACAAAAGATGGAATTGCGGCTCGGTGGCGGCGAGCACAATCAGGAAGCCAGGTAATCCAACAAAGGCGCCGGTCCCGAACGTGTTCGGGCTGGCCCAGATGCTGCTGTTTCGGAGGAGGATAACATGAAGACGCGACGATTGCTGACCATTTGCCTGTTGGGTGCCATGTTCTGCTCGGTCGTTTATGCGGGAGGGCCTGCGCCATCGAACGCTATTCAGGTGGTAACGGCACCGATGGCCGCCGAGGGGCCGGTGGCGGCGGTGGCTGCACCTGCTGCCGTTTCGACGGCGACGACCGCGCCCCAACCGCCGGTCGATGAACCGATCGAAATCGGTTACATCGAAGCGGACATCCAGAACGTGCTGCGCACGCTCGCGGCCAAGGCCGGCGTCAACTTGATACTCGGCGACGAAGTGACCGGCAAGGTCACGGTCAATTTGAAGGGGATCTCATACGAGCAGGCGATGCAATTGATCGCCGAATCCAAGGGCTACGCGTACGTTAAAGACAATAACGTGGTCAAGATCAAGTCGCGAGAATCGCTGGATGTGGAGCCGATCGAGTTGCGGGTATGCACGCTGGCGTATGCCAAGGCGGATGACGTGAAGAAGACTCTCGATCCTGTATTGACCAAACAGGGCAAAATTGAAGTGGATGCTCGGAGCAACACGTTGGTGCTTTCCGATACGCCGTCCAGCCTGTCGAAGCTCATGCCGCTAATCAAATCGCTCGACACGGAAACGCCGCAGGTATTGATTGAGGCGAAGTTCATCGAGACGCAAAAGAACCCGCAGAAGAATCTGGGAATCAATTGGAGTGGCACGCTGCTCAACCATGAAATGTCGGCGACGGGTTATCGCACCCAGGACACCACCCCCACGGCGCCGACCTCATACGCCACTGACCCGATTAGCGGCGGGAACCTTACCGGCTTCAGCATGATCAAGAATCTGAACGGAGGAGGATGGTCCGCTCCGTACGTTCTGTTAAATCCGGGCAACGCTAAGATTGTTTTCAACTACCTCAATCAGGACACCGACTCTGAGTTGCTTGCCAACCCGCGCGTGGTCGCGACTGACAATGTCAAGACCCGCATCGTCATCGCCGAGCAATATCCAATTCCGAACTTTGCCTTCAGCGAGCAGACGGCATCGCTGCAAGTATCCGGGTTCGAATACAAGGACATCGGCATCATCTTGACCGTAACGCCCCGAGTCAATCGCAATGACTACGTCACGCTGGACGTGCAGCCGGAAGCGAGCAGCTCGTCGCAAAACGCAACGCTGACGAGCGGTGGCGGCAACTCGGTGTCGATTCCTATCATCGAGACGCGCACGGCGCAGACGACCGTCCTGATCAAGAGCGGCAACACCTTGGCTATCGGCGGCCTGATGCGTCAGGACATCAGCGACAACTACACCAAGGTGCCCCTGATGGGCGATGCGCCACTGCTCGGCCCGTTGTTCCGCAACAAGAGCCTGAGCAAGACGAAGCGCGACCTGCTGATTTTCCTTACGCCAACGATCGTGCATCCAGACCAGCAGACAGGCTACGAAAAGTACGCCAACGGCTTGCCGAACGAACAAGTGTACACGAACGACAAGTGGATGCCGAAGGACAATGCGGAGACCCGGAGTGTTTTTGGAATCGGCGGCCACGCTGCAGCCAAGACCAACAACGTTGGGCAGACGCAGAATTTCGGGCCGAAATAACCGGCCCGTCATCGATACGGGTTCCCGAGAGGTGAGGGCGGGAGCTTGGGTGGGGAGGGGCGTCCCTCGCGGGACGCCCCTCGCACCGTTGCAAAGGATTCTCAGTTGTGTATGGGTGACAGGAGGAGGCGTGATTGGCGACCTCAGCAAAACCGCACGTCTTTGTCATTGTTCCCTCAGGAGGCGTTACGGGTATGTCACTTGCTTCATGGAAAGGGCGCGGTGTGCTGTTGAGCACAGGAGAAACGATGACTCGGAAGCCATGTAAGGGGGACGCGGGGTTCACACTCGTGGAGTCCATGCTTGCCATCGGGATCTTGGGCTTTTCACTGAGCGCCTGCATCATCAGTTTCACCATGTCCATGCAGGCGGTAAAGACTGGGGCCAACCAAATGACTGCCTTGCACTCCGCCCGGTACGAGCTGGAAACGTTGCGGACTCTGAGCCTGACGAATGACAGTGCACTGACTGCGGGTACGCATTCGTTTACAAACGGCAGCGCTGCGGGCACGTATACGGTGACCAATCTCAATTCATGCACGAAGAATGTGACGGTGAACGTTACGTACATGAATTACATCAATCACGCCGCCACGGGCAACATCGCGACGAACACCTTGGCGACCACACTGACGTCGACGCTGCATCCATGAAGATACGGGCTATCAGGGCACTTCGGTCCACCGGCGGTTTCACGCTTGTCGAAATGTGCATTTCGATGGGCATCGTCACCCTTGTTACCGTCGGCATGTTCAATGTGTTTTGGCAGGTCCTGAAGACCTATAACGAGACGAGCCTGATGAGCATTACCGCCAAGCAGGCCAGCATGGCCTTGGATCGCATGGTAATTGGCATAGGCACCAACGCCGGGCTGCGAGAGGCGCAGGCCAGCACCGTCACCACGACATCGACAACGACCAACTGGCAGTTGTCCTACAACAGCGGGCTCACGTTCACATACTACACGAACACCCATGCCATCGTCGACCAATCCGGGAAGTGCATTGTCTCGAACCTGGTTGCCTCGACCGTAACGAACACGACGAACGGCGTTCAGATTTCCGTCTCCGTCGCGCAGAGTTGTGGCGGGCGCACATTGACCAACACGATGGCGACATTTGTGCAATTCAGAAATTAGCGATCAAAGCAATCGTCATAAGATCGTTCGTAAGGAAGTTCGGGTATGAATAGAGCCAAACAAGTTCGCGAAGATCTGGATGGGTCGGTCCTCATTGTGACGTTGTGCCTGTTGTTCATTGTGGTCGGCTTGGTGATTACGATTCTGGACGTTGCCAGTGACCACCGGAAGATCGCCGTGCGACAAATGAACCTGGATCAGGCCATGTACGTGGCGGAAGCCGGCGTCGAAACGGGCGCTAGGTTCATGGAGTCCAACCTCATTGTCATGGTCAATTCGTCCACTGGCGCGACCAACGGCAGCGGGAGCATAAGCGCAGGAAGTTATTCGTACTTTATCTGTCGAAGCAACACCAGCACGAGCACGTACTGCATCATTTCTACGGGGACCGTCAATGGGGTGAAACGGGTCGTCAGTTTGTTAGACGTGTACCAGCCGACGTATGCCGAGTTCTCCCTCTGGAGCAGTAACAACAACGCCGTCTCCTTTGCCACGGGCGATACGTTCACCGGACACGTTCACTCCAATACAGAACTGTACTTCAGCGGCAGCCCGGCCTTTTATGGCCCGCTCACGTCCAACTACGGAACGTATTCCGGGAGCCTCTCCGGCGTCTATCTGGCAGACGGTCTGACATTAAACTCATACCAGGGGACGATGGCGGACGTGAACTTCAATTCGGGTTCCTCGTCGCTGAAAAGCCTCGCCAACCTCGTAGTCAGCGGCACCGCCACGCTGACGTTTAATGGCGGCACGACCACCGTCAAGACCTCCGGCTCGACCACCATCTTCACCAACGTTACCTCCTCTTGGGCCAATGGCGGCGCGATCTATGTCGCCAACAACGGAACCACCACGGGCTCGAAGTCGGGCACGATCTACCTGCAAGGAGGAACCATTACCGGGCCGTTGACGGTTGTCAGCGAGGCCAGCATGTACGTCGAGAACAACATCACGTATACGCATAATCCGGTGACCACCCCGACCACCACCGATGCGCTGGGATTGATTTCGCAGGACAATATTTGGGTGGACACGGGCGCGCCCACTTCGCTGACGATTGATGCGTCGATGATTGCCGCAGGCACCTCCGGTGATGGCAGCGCCGGCAGCTTTGGCGTGGCTAACTACTCCACGAAAACCCCCACCGGCACCCTCACGGTGTACGGCGGGATTGTGCAGGATACACGCGGTGCCGTGGGCACGGTCAACGGAAACGGGAACATCCAGACCGGCTACGTCAAGAATTACAGCTACGATTCGCGGTTCCTGACGAAGCCGCCGCCGGACTACCCGGTGATTTCCAACAAGGTGAATTTCAGTCAGTGGCAGGAGAGCCATTAATCCGATATGAACGCAATTCCCAAGTCGACGGATGACGGTTCGAAGCGTTGGCTAAAGGTGTTGGTGGTGACAGTTGCCGCTTCAGTCATTTTTCTGTTGTACTCGTTCGTCAAGACGCTGTCGCCACCGGAACCGAGCGTGGTGGCCCCACAGAAGCCAACCCCGGCGTCCACTGCGGAAGCGGTCACGAGGAGCGATCCCAATTGGAATGCCGCCCCGGTGGTACAGGGTTCTCAAGCCGCCGCCACCCGGGTAGATCCGTTCGCTGCCCAGTACGCCGCCGCTGCGGCCAATGATCCGGTTGTGCGTCAGAAAGACGTTCACCGCCAAGCGGAATACCTCCGCAACCTCATTTCTCAGGGCAAACTTCCCGAATGCTACGGCAAGTTGACAAAAGAACAAGTTGATCAAATGGAAAAAAACGGCGTCATGATCAACTAGGGTGTGCTGTTAGGAACTTCAGGATACTTCCAGCCGCTTGGCGATGTGGAATTTTTCGATGCGCTTGCGCAACGAATCGCTGGCGAGGTTACGGTCGAACGCGCCGCCGAATATCCGCCTCATCATCGACAACCAGAATCTTGTCCATAAAACGCGCATCGTAGTCGCACCGTCCTTACAGACCAAGCCCGCCTGCGGGCAGGGCAACTCCGTGTCCAGGCGAACCAAAAAACCCCATCTAAATGACCCCAATCCCCATCAATATCCCGCCAAGACAACCCCCCAAAGCCAAAACAAAGCCATTTTTAGCAAAACAAAGCCAATGCGTTTTTACGAATCGCGTGTATCTTAACTCATTGTTGCTGTGGGCGATCCAAATACGACCTCCTCCAACAAAATTGGGTTTGTTTAACAGATTTAACATTTCGGAGCTTACCCCTCCTTCACACTGAGCTCGTCAAAGCGAGCGCAGTCGAATGGTAGCCACCGCACGTGCCGACCTTTGGCCCGGCGATTATCCCGGTTTACACCGACTCCGAGGTCGGGGGTGCCGTCCGCCCCCCGAAATGCAGGGCCGGCGTTCTTTGTCAAAGAACTGACACCAACAACGTCCCATCCTATATCGCACCCCGATACACAAGTCAACCCCAAAACCCCAGAAAAGCGCTGGACCCCTTTCGGAGCCCACCCGCGGCCGCCCCCTCTGAGATTTTCAATCTCAAATTCGCCCTTGCGCTGTCCACCGTGTTCGCTGTAGCCGCGCGCGGCGAGCGCAGCTGTCTTCCCAATGGCCACGTTCCGACCGCCGCTCTCCTCGCCCCTTGGGGGAGAGGATTAAGGTGAGGGGTCACTGTCTTGTCTTCAGTCTTCCGCCTTCGTGAAATTCGTGTCTGCTTCGTGTCCTTCGTGTTAACGCTGCTTGCGGCCCTCGCCCTTCAGTGTTAGGGATAAAGCAATGAAATGGTCGCTTCCAATCGGACGGGTATCCGGCATCAGCCTGCGCCTGCATGTGACGTTCCTGATGTTTCTTGCCTTTATCGCCTACGCGGGCTTCATGGATGTAGGGCTCAGCGGCGCCGGCTGGGCGGTAGCGATGTTCTGCTCGGTGTTTGCCTGCATCGCGCTCCACGAGCTTGGGCATAGTGTTGTGGCCCAACAACTTGGCGTGCAGGTCAGAAGCATTACACTCCTGCCGATCGGTGGCGTGGCGGCACTGCGTAACTTCCCGGAAAACCCCTGGCACGAGATTGCCATCACCGTGGCGGGGCCAATGGTCAATGCCGCCATCGCGTGCGTGTTGATCCCATTCACGGGCACGCCGTCACATTGGCTGATCGTGGCCATGCCCCAGGATGTTCATGGGTTGTTGTTGAGTCTCACCCAGGCAAATATCACGCTCTTCGTATTTAACTTTATTCCCGCGTTTCCGATGGACGGCGGGCGGCTGCTGCGCGCGGTGTTGGCGCTCGCGCTCCCGTACCGACAAGCCACGACGATTGCTGCCATGGTGGGGCAGGGATTGGCCATCCTGTTCGTTGTCGCCGGATTGAAATTCTCCTTCTGGCTCGTCCTGATCGGGGTGTTCATTTTCCTGGGCGCCGAAGGGGAGGAACGCTTCGTGCGGATGCGAAGTGTGTTGCGTAACCTGAATGTGGAAGATGTGATGAGTCGGGAGGTCGCAATGCTTTCGCCCTCGGACCCGGTGTCGCGCGGCATCGAGTTGATCTATCAAACAGGACAGGACGATTTTCCCGTGCTCGAACAGGGAAGGCTCGTGGGCATTGTGGCGCGGTCCGGACTCATCGAGGCAATGAATGCGCACGGAGCCAATACACCGGTGATGGCGATCATGAATGCCAATGTAACACTGGCGTCGCCGTGGGAAAAGTTGATGTCCGCGTGTGAAGAGATCATCAGTGGCACAACCACGAACGCGGTGGTGGTCGTGGACGACGGGCGGCTTGTCGGCATGGTCTCACCCGAGAACATCAATCGGTACCTGTCCGTGCAATCGAATATCAAGTCGCCGCGGCGTCGCCGGGCGACCGGGGTGCCGCCGTCACTCGTGACTTCGCAAACTCCAGCGCCTCCGCCCGTGATTTCAGGCGTTCCTCCAATTGTAGCTCCTCAATCTCCCGCAGAATCTGTCCCACCATCGGGCCTGGCGTAAGCCCCAAGGCCAGCAAATCGTGGCCGTTCAAGAGTGGCTCGGGCTTTACCACTTCCGGTGGCAACTCTGCGGCCTTGGCCTTGAGGAATTCGTAATTCTCCATGTTCCGGTGACTGGAGGCACAATCGATCCGGTGAAGTTCGAGTTCTTCGGGAAATGTGTCGCGGGCAAGGATGCGCTTGAGTTTGGCGGGCCGCATTTCCTTGACGAATTGAAATCGCATGTGCTCGCGGACGCAGAGCACAATCTTGTCGATCTCCTCATTGGGGAAGCGGAGGCGACGGAGAACTGCTTCCGCCATTTCCGCGCCGATGCGATCATGGTCGTTGAACCGGATCCGGTCCGGCGCGCGCACGAATGTGGGCGGCTTGCCAACGTCGTGCAACAGCACCGCAAACGCCAACACCGTCCTGTCCTTTGGAGGGCCGAGCTCCTGCGAGGCCGCATCCGACATCATCTCCAGCATCAATCTCGTATGTTGGAACACATCACCCTCGGGATGAAATTCGGGTGGTTGCTCGACGCCCTTCATCGCGGCAATTTCGGGTAAAATCTCCGCCAACAACCCGCTCGCATCGAGCAGTTCCAGGCCGCGACCCGCATGTGGTCGCGTGAGAATCTTGATCAGTTCGTCACGGATACGTTCGGCGCTGACAACGCTAATCTGGGATGCCATCTCTGTGACGGCAGCAAGCGTCGCGGGGTCAATGGCAAATTCCAGATTTGCCGCAAATCGAACGGCGCGCAGCATTCGCAGCTTGTCTTCGGTGAACCGTTGCCGCGGCTCGCCAATCGTCCGCACCACCTTCCGCTCAATGTCCGCCCGCCCGCCAACATAATCAATGATCCCCGGTAGGTCGCCAGTTGTCTGTGGTAGGGCGCGGGAGTTTACCCCGACTTCGAGGTCGGGGCCGCGAGCGCCGTTCTGTCTCTCCCCCGCCAATGGATCGTAAAATAATCCATTGATCGTAAAATCCCGCCGTTGCGCATCCTCTTCCGCGGAACCATACCTCACCCCGGTCGGACGCCTTCCATCAACATACGCGTCATCACTGCGAAACGTGGCGACCTCAAATTGGTGTTCGCCTTCGAGGACCAACACGACACCGAACGCCGCGCCGACAGGGACAGTCTTGGCGAATAGCGCTTGGACTTCCTCAGGCCGGGCGCTCGTGGCGATATCGAAGTCCTGCGGCTCGACGCCTCGCACCATGTCGCGCACGCATCCGCCGACAAAATACGCCACATGCCCCGCCTCGCGCAGGCGACGGACAATGTTCGTTGCGGTTTCCTTCACGGCGTCCTAAGAGTAGCATAGCCGTCTCGCCGGTGTCTCTAGTGCTGCGACGCACTTGATTTGATGGGTGCGTCACGGCTGGAAAATGAACCCTCACCCTGACCCTCTCCCTTAAGAAGGGCGAGGGGACCGCGCTCCGTCTCCTCTCCCCTCCGGGGGCGAAGATCAAGATGAGAGGTGGTGGTCTGCTGGTCCCCTCTCCCCCTCCGGGCGGAGCCGAGTCCGACGAGACGCCGCCAGTCGTGCCGAGGCGGCAAAGGGTCAGGGTGAGGGGGGGGCAGCCCGTCAAATGAACTGTGGCCGTGCACTAGCGCGAGAAGCACAAACGAGCGGGAAACATATCTTGCCCCGTCACTCTCCAACGTCGGTTATCACAATCGGGGAATTGCCTCCCCGCTTTGGACGCTTTGCGAACCTCGCGGTTTGTGCTTCCGAGGGTTCTCTCTAATAGAAGCTGAAAATGAATACTTGCCAGACTTCGCGATAGACGAACGCATAAGCAACGCCAGTCAGACATGCGAACGCCGCTAACGCATAAAACGGCCGAACACGTCCCCCTGCCTTTCGTGAAATCGCGCTGGCAACGATAGCAAGGAAGAAGAAAACCAGCGTCCAAAAAACCAAGTCCAAAGGCAATAAATAGTACCACAAATCCCAAAACCCATAAGTAGTACCGCCTTCAAAATGATTTATGAAAAACACTGGCAGAGGACATCCCCAATCCCACTCAACCCTCCGTAAATTGGCAAACCATCCTCCGGGCAATGCTGTGAATACCAGCGCGAGGAAAACAGACGTTAACGCTGAACCCACCGACAGATCGTTAACTACGAGTTTTCTGAGCCGCCTTTTCGTGGTGTGATTCTCCCTCCATACCGGGCAAGTGTGCTGTCCTCATTAAACCCCTCATGGAACCACGAGGAAAGCACAAAAAGAACCCCACCCCCACCTAGCGTTGCGGGCATCGACGCCCCGCCTCCGAGAAGGAAAATGCAGCAGCTAAGATGGCTTTGCAGACGTGCTTCTGCTACGTTCGCGGCGCGTGAGAATGAAACCCGAATTGATCGCTCCAGCGGGCAATATGGAGTGTGTGCGCGCGGCTGTGGCCAACGGCGCGGATGCCGTATACTTCGGTCTGCCACGGTTCAATGCCCGGATGCGGGCGGACAATTTTGCCGAGGAGCAGTTGCCGGAGCTGGTTCAGTTTCTCCACGAGCATCGCGTCCGGGCATTTTGCGCCGTCAATACGCTCATTTTTACCGATGAACTGGCCGATGCCGAACGCGAGCTAATCCTCCTCGAGGCAGCGGGCGTGGACGCCGCGCTTGTCCAGGACCTCGGCTTGGCGGTGCTGGCGCGCGCGCTGGGTACGAAGATGGAGGTTCATGCTTCGACGCAGATGACAATCACGTCGCCGGAGGGCGCAAAGTTTGCGGCGCGGCTCGGCATCAAGCGCGTCGTGTTGGCGCGCGAAGCGTCGATGCGGGAGATGGCAAAGTTTGGCGGCGCCGGCGAGAGCTTGCCGTCGCTGGAAGTGTTTGTGCACGGCGCGTTGTGCGTCGCGTACTCGGGTCAATGTCTGACGAGTGAGGCGTTGGGGCAACGAAGCGCCAATCGGGGGGAGTGCGCCCAAGCCTGCCGCTTGTCGTACGAACTGATCGTCGATGGAGCAGTGAAAGAATTGGGCGACCGTCGTTACCTGCTCTCGCCCCAGGACCTCATGGCACTCGAAGAGATTCCGGAACTGATTCGTCTCGGTGTGAGCGGTTTCAAGATCGAGGGTCGGCTGAAATCTCCCGAGTACGTGGCGGCGACCTGTCAGGTGTACCGCAAGGCGATTGACACGGCGCTCGCCGAGCAGTCCGCTGTCGTTGATGACGCGGACAAATACAAGCTGGAGATGACCTTCTCCCGCGGCTTGTATTCCGGGTGGTTGCACGGTGTAAATTATCAAGAATTGGTTCAGGCACGGTTCGGCAAGAAACGCGGGCCGTTTGTCGGAGCCATCCGCCAGGTTGGCGCCGACCACGTTGAGGTGGAACCGCAGACACCGCTGTCCGCCGGCGATGGCGTGGTGTTTGACACGGGTGGCGACACGGACAACGAACAGGGCGGGCGCATCTGGCAGGTCCGCGAGAATTGCCTGTTTTTCGAGCGTGGCCATGTGGACTTTGGCCGGTTGAAACCGGGTGACAAAGTGTGGAAGACGAGCGACCCGCAACTCGAACGCGAACTGAGGCGGACATACAAAGGCGACATTCCGCTGCCAAAGACGAAAATTGACCTCACGGTGACCGGAGCGGTTGGCACGCCCCTGACGGTGGAGGCCAATGGGGTGCGCGTCAGTTCGTCGATGCCACTGCAGACGGCGTTCAAGCGGCCACTGACGGAAAAGGCGTTGCGCGACCAACTCAGCCGTCTGGGGGAGACGGATTTCGTGTTGGGTGAGATACACAACAAGCTTGTCGGACAAACCATTCTCCCCGTGAGCGAGTTGAACCGGTTGCGTCGAGAGCTTGTGCGGAAGATTCGTTCTAGCCGGCAGGATGAGGCGCAACGGCCACGGGTCGTGACGCCGGTCCTTTCGGAGTTGCTGGCGAATATTCCCCGAGAAACGGTTGACCGTCCTCTGCAGCTGATTGCGCTATGTCGAACGATGGATCAGGTCTCCGCGGCGCTGGAGTCCGGTTGCGCCACGATTTACGTGGATTTCGAGGACATCCGGCGGTATCACGAGGCCGTTGCACAGGTGCGAGCTCGCGACAAGGCGCTGATCTATCTCGCGACGCCACGAATTCAAAAGGCCGGCGAGCAGGGATTCTTCAAGTTGATCGAAGCGGCCAGGCCGGACGGAGTTCTCATTCGCAACCTTGGCGGTCTGGATTATTTTCGGAGCAGTTCCCTGCGAAAGGTCGGCGATTTTTCTCTGAACACAGCCAATCCGTTGGCCGCCAATCTTCTGATGCGCGAGGGATTGGAACGCCTGACGGTTTCCTACGACCTGAACGCGCAGCAAGTGATCGATTTATTGCGCGCCGCGCCGCCGCATTGGTTCGAGTTGACGATCCACCAGCACATGCCGATGTTTCACATGGAGCACTGTGTGTTTGCGGCGTTTCTATCCAACGGGACGGATGCAACGAATTGCGGGCGACCCTGCGACCACCATAACGTGAAATTGCGCGATCGCGTCGGCGCGGAACATCCCCTCAAAGCGGATGCGGGCTGCCGCAACACCGTGTACCACGCGAAGGCCCAGAGCGGCGCCGACTTCGTGCGCGCATTCGTTGGGGCCGGTGCCCGTGTCTTTCGGGCGGAACTGCTCGACGAAGATTCGACGAAAACGCGCGCGATCCTGCAGGCTTATGGGGACTTGATCAACGGGACTACTGCCGACTCATCCGCTCTGTTCCGACATCTGAACGTGGTGAAACAGTTGGGTGTTACCAGCGGGACATTGACGGTCTTGTCGTGACGGCGTTATTTACCCGGTTTCTCCCGAGGCCATTTGGCCAGCAGAAGGAAGTTCCTTGCGATGGGTGAGGAAGAACCCGCCACCGACAATGCTCCAGAACAACGCGGCGAGATAGCCCACCAACGACATGACCAGTGCCACCGACCCGGCCACGCCGACTTCATGGAACATCTTGACGTACATTCCTTCGCGGACACCGAAGCCCGAGATGGTGATGGGCACGGAAGTCACCGAGTTGATAATCGGCAGGTACAGGAAATAATCCAGGAACGTCGCGGAACGGACAGCCAATCCCATCCCCACGCACCAGATGCTGACCATGGCGAAGAAATGAACTGCGAACGAGATTAGCATCGTCCGGGCCAGGACCACAGGATGAGACGCGTACAGCCGATACGCTTCCACCATCCGTCGCAACGCGTCGTACTTCGGCATCCGCTGGAGCCAGGGGCGCAGACCGGGCAATTTGTCGACAAAACCCCGCCACAAGCCAACAAACGTCCCCACGACGGTGAATACGATCACCCCGAGCGTGGCCATCGAAAACCAGAACAGTTTGGGATCGTGGAAGACACGGGTGTGGTAAATCGCCATCATTACCAGGGCGATGATGAACAAGGCCAGCAGGCCGATCAGGCGATCCACGACAACCGTGGCGATGGCCTCGGCCTTCTTATGGTGCGTCTCGTGCGCCACATACCACGCCTTGACAACATCTCCGCCAGTCGAACCGAGCATGAACGCGTTGAAAAACAAGCCGATGAACGAAATCGAAAACAGGCGCGAGTACTTCACGTCCAGCCCCTGCACGTGCAGTATCCACCGCCAGCGGGTGATGCCGAGGATGGCCGGTATGCCGGCGGAAACGATGGCGGCGGCCAGCCATATCGGATGAATTCTCTGAAATTCGTGCCACAGCGCGTCCGGCCCCACGCTCCAGACGATGCGCGCGCGCGCCATCCAGTCCAGATCGTCGGGGTCGATGCCATGCGCCTGAAAGTAATCCAACGCCTCTTTGTGAAAAATGCCGTTGAACAAATAGGCCAGGATGCCCACGCTGACAAGTACACGCAACAAAGCGCCCAGGTGTTTTTTCATGCCGTGACCGACTTCCGTAGCAACTTGTGCACCTGTTTTACGCCTTCAGTGATTTCGTCGGCCCTCCAGTGGGGATGAATTTCCCAGGCGAGCACCATGTCATCCGTGATAAACGGCGTCAGGCGCCGAAAATCAAACGTGCCAAAACTCGGCGGCAGGTGGTCTTCGACAGGTGGGTGGAAGTCCTGCAAGTGCATCCCGGCAGTGCGGCCACGAAATCGACCCAGGATGGCGTCCGCACTCATCAGGCCGAGGATTTCTTTCACCGCGGCATGGCCGACGTCATGCCAATACATGATGGTGTCCGTGCCGAAGCGCGTGAGAATCTGCTCGGCCTCTTCCTCGTTGGGGATTTCCTCGATGCCGAGCCGTGTTTCCATCCCGATCTTTACGCCCATCTCTTTCGCCCGGGGCAACACCTCGTCCAGCGTGCGGTACACCTGATCGAGAGGTCCCTGGCGTTTCTTGTCGCGGACAGCGATGGCCTTCTCGGTTAAGCGGTGGTATTTGCGGCTGTCGGCGCGTCCTTGCACGTGGAGGTCCAGCAGACGCGCCGTATAGTGGCGCATCGGTACCAGCCCCAAATGCATCACCACGGCCTTCGCGCCGAACGCGGCCGCGCAATCGATCGTGCGCAGCGTGTGGCGCACAGCATATTTGCGTTCTTCCTCATCCCGCGAACTGGGTAGATAGTAATTGGGAGCGGGCCCCATTACCCCGATCGGGGTAGGGCAGAAATTATGGAGCGAACTGACCTTGATCTCGCCGGCGGCCACGGCTTCCTGCACTCCCGTCAGAAGCGACAACCGCGTACCATGACCCAGCTCGACATGGTCGAAGCCGAGCGCGCGCACCTCGTTGACCATCGCGCGCCCGTCGATGTGCCGCTCCGAATTCCAGCAGGTCGAGAATGCAAACATGAAAACGGGGATCAGCCCCGAATGCGTTCGGGGCCAGCGCCGCAACGCGACCACTGGCCCCGTGATTGGTTCGTGCGTATTTAGAAACTCATGAAGGGACGAGGCCCTCGCGCCTTCCGCCGTCGCTTTTCGCTCGGCTTTTCGTAGTGGCGATGCGCCCGCGCTTCGCGCAATGTGCCCTCGCGATCCAGCTTCTTCTTCAGCCGGCGCAATGCCTTTTCGACGGGCTCACCCTTTTTTAGTCTGACTTCTGACAATCTCGATTCACACCCCTCTCATACGCTTCTCACCCCGATCTCAGAAGACGGGAAATGAAAACTCTCAGCGTCCCTGCAATACACGCGCATCATACCTGCCGAGGCGGCCCCTGTCAATGCGCTGACCGGGGCGGTGGGTTCGTGTCGGCAAGTCGGGCGGAGGCGTTGGAGCGGACGAGTGCGGCAAATGGGGCCAATCGTTGCCGGTCGGCCACCGGCAGTCGTTCGATCTGATCGAGCAGTTTCTGCGGGTCCGTCTGCGCCTGCTGGCTGAGCATGACCGGATTTCGGATCACATGCGTAAAATGGCCATCCACCGTGCCGCGCAGAAAGACCGAGAACAATTGCGCCAACGCCGCCAGCACGACGTTGTCCACTTTCACAAACATCGCGCGCGTGTATTCGATCTCACCGCGCGTCTTGGTGTGGTAATCCACAATCGCGACACCGCGACCGCGCACGTCGAATACGCCATGTTCCATGCCTTCCACATAGAGGACGCGCTTTCCGACGCCCGTGTAGACGTTGAGAATGTAGCCAGTGGCACCCGCATGGTCATCGGCGCGGAGCCGGCCATCGGCGTCGAGGGTGGCAGTGTATTTGGTCAGGCCGGCCATTTTGGCCAGCACCGAGCATTCATCCATGTGGTCGAAAAGATACTCGAACACGGCAACGGACGCGTTGAATTCCTCGGGCGGATATTCCCGCCGCAGCGTGTAGTGATCCGTCACGCCGCGCACCAAGGCCAGGTTTGTCCCCGTCAGTGCAGGGAACGGAACCAGTTTCGAGGCGGCAGTGTCGTCGCTCGCGTGCACGAGCGACACGCCAAGAAGCCCGAGGATCAAGAATGCACGGATGGCCACCCGCCGCATGGCACACGGTATACGGCGTCCCTCAGCGGTTGGCGAGGAATTCTTGTAACGCCGCGGCCATCTTCGGCCCGATGCCGGGGACGTTTGCGATGGCCTCGGCGCTGGCATCGCGGAGGCGCTGGATGGAACCGAAATGTTGCAGCAAGGCCAGCTTGCGTTTGTCGCCGAGGCCGGGGAATTCGTCGAGGACGGATTCCTGGACGCGACGTTTCCGCAGCTTTTGGTGATAGGCGTTGGCAAAACGATGGGCTTCGTCCCGCAGCCGTTGAATCAGATGAAGAGCCGGAGAATTGCGCGGCAGGCGGATTGGCAACGTCTGGTCAGGGACGTGAATTTCTTCCATCTGCTTGGCAAGTCCGATCACGGGTAGATCGCGGATCTCCAGCTTCCACAACGCCCGCAACGCCGCCATGAGCTGGCCCTTGCCGCCGTCCACCATCACCAAATCGGGCAGCGCGCCGCCTTCGGCGCGAACGCGTGCGTACCGGCGACCGACCACCTCCGCCATCGACGCAAAGTCATCGCTGCCCTCGACGGTCCTGATCCGATAGTGACGGTAATGCTCTTTGTGGGGCCTGCCGTCTCGAAAGCAAACGGCGGAGGCGACTGAGAGCGTCCCGCTGATATTCGAGATGTCAAAGCCTTCGACATGCTGGGGCAGCCGTGATAACCCGAGCACGCACTGAAGTTCCTCCATCTCTTGTTGGGGCACGAGGTTGGGGGCGAAATCGCGGGCAAACTTTCTCTCATGCGCCGCCCGCCCGATTTCGCGGAGGCTGTTGATGACATCGCGGAACCCGGCGGCCATCTCGAATTTCATCGCTTCCGCGGCGTTGCGCATGGCCTCCTCGAGTTGTTCGATGGCCTCCTTGTTTCGGCCTTCGAGAAACTCGCAGGCCAGATCGACCCGGCGCAGATACTCTTCGTGCGGCATCTCGGCGAGCGGGACGGGCACGAGATAGGTCGAGTACTTGAGGTCTTTCTCCTTGGGCGCGCCGGTGCCCTGCACGAGCACGCCGTATTTCTTGCGGATCCACTGCATGACCTGCCGCACCGAACCGGCGTGCGCAAACGGGCCAAAATAGCGGGCACCGTCATCCTTCTTCAGTCGCGCGAATTTGAACCGCGGGTAGGTTTCATTCAAGTTGATCTTCACCATGAGAAACCGCTTGTCGTCCTTGAACATCGCGTTGTAGCGCGGCTTGTACTCCTTGATCAGCTTGCCTTCGAGAAGCAGCGCCTCGGGTTCGCTCCTGACGACGAACGTCTCAAAATCGGCGATGGAGTCGATCAGCGCGCGGGTCTTTGGGTCCCAACGCATCGCGCGTGACGGATGAAAATACTGGCTCACGCGCTTGCGCAACGAGCGGGCTTTGCCGACGTAAATCACCCGCCCGAGCTGGTCGCGCATCAAGTACACGCCCGGCTTGTTCGGCAGGTCGCGGACTTTGGCTTTCAGTTGTGACGCTCCGCTCATGAGTACAACAAATAGTACTCGAATTCGTGGTAGATTTGGAGTGCGCCGATTTATCGGCGCTTTGCTGTTCGCCGCGCAGAGCCACTGTCTCGAAAGCGGTGACAAGTCACCGCACTCCAAACGGTTGCGGTAATCCTCGCTCGAAATCCGCCAACCTGCTTACATAAGCTAGGATTCAGAAAGGAGTTGCCGGTGGATAAAGTCACAATCCGGCTTGATGCCAAGTGGGTGAGAATTGCGCACTCTCCCCTCTATCTGATAGTCGCGGCACTTCAAGGCGTAGCGGTCTCGTTTGCTCCGCTGTTCTTGTATTGGTGCGGGAAAGGAACGTACTTCCAAGCCAAGGAGTGGCTGGTCGTGCCGCTTTGCTTTGCTGTAATTCTTTTGGTTTCGCTTTTCTATTTCTGGCTGGGGGGAGCCGTCATCGAGGAACTGCGAAAACAGGGATAACACACTTTCCCCCCATGGACATGCTCGGGTCACGATATATCTCCTGGCGATACATCGTCGCTCGCCAATAAAATGCGGTCCATGGCGGCACAGAATTGATGCCAGCGGCGTTTGCGCTCGCGCAATTCCGCAAGTCCCCGGGCGGTGATCGCGTACCGTTTTTGCTCGCGCGACTTGCCGACCTTCACGCGTCTCGCTGTCACCAGTCGCCGGCATTCCATTGAGCGGAGCAGGGGATAGAGCCGTCCAAACCCCATCTGAAAGTAGTTGTGTGACCGTGCGGCCAGTTCCTGCCTCAAGCGGTAGCCGTGGCAGCCTTGCTCCGCCAACATCGCCAAAACCAGCGTCTCCGCGTTGCCATGCAACATCTCTCGATTCAGGTATTTCATCGGCCTCGCACACCACCATATATCTCCTGAGGATATATCGTGACAAGACAAGATCTACTTCCAAAGCCAGCGTAGTGGAAGTGCCCTTGGAAAGACCCGTGGGTGCAGACGGATCGCTATGGACGACGTTCGGTACGCGAGCCAAACTTCAACACCGCGAGCAGTTCGGCCAGTTCATCCACGCGCAGCACATGACAGGCGGCGCTGAATACGACCACGGCGACGGTTATGGAGGCGATCGTGTCGAGGTAGCGATTGAACTCGCAGAACCGGTGGGTGCCGTACGCGGCGGCGGTCATGATTCCCGACGCGAGGGCAACTTTCAGGAAAGACCGCAAGAGCGTGCTGGCTTCGACACGTCCGATCTTGCGTCGCATGAGGCCGAGGAGCAGGAAGAAGTTGAAGAGGGCAACGGTGGAGGTCGAGAGCGCCAGCCCGGCGGTCTTCATGTGGCACACGATGGCGAAGAGGTAGTCTGTGCCGGCGTTGACGGCGACGGCGGCGATTGCGACGTACATGGGTGTACGCGAGTCACCCAACGCATAAAACGTCGGCGCGATAATTTTAATCGCGGCGTAGGCGACCAGACCGACGGAGAACGCGCGGACGCACACGACGGTCTGCTCCGTGGCGAAGGCGTCGAATCTTCCGTGCTGGTAAATCGTCGAGATGATGGGCAACGCCAATACCGACAGCCCGCACGCGGCGGGCACGCACAGGAAGAACGCCAGCCGAATCGACCGGGCAAGGACCTTGCGGAACTCGACCATGTCTCCGCGCGCCGCGTGGGCGCTCACGCTGGGCAGTGTCGCCACGCCAATGGCCACGCCAAATAATCCGATGGGGAATTGCATCAGCCGGAAGGAGCAATTGAGCCAGGTAACGGCGCCGTTCCCAAAATACGAGGCGAACCACTGATCGACGAAGATGTTTACCTGCACGGCGGCAGTGCCGATGACCGATGGCCCGAGTAACCGAAGGACCTGGCGAAAACCCGGATCGTGCCAGTCCAGGACGGCTTCGTAATGATAGCCGACGCTTCGCAGGCTCGGGATCTGGATCATCCATTGTAGCGCGCCGCCGATGAGCGTGCCGATGCTCATGCCGATCATGGCGCGTCCGGCGAGAGATGGATCGTGAAGGAACCCCGGCGCGAGCAGGAACGCAAAGGCCAGTCCGCCGACGATCGAACCGATATTGAACATCATCGAGGCGCTGGCCGGAACGCCGAAGCGATGTTTGGCATTCAACATCCCCATCGCGAGCGCCGCCAGCGCGACCATGAGCAGGAAGGGGAACATGATCCGCGTCAATGTGGTGGTGAGTTCGGTTTTACCAGGGATCTGGCCAAACCCGGGCGCGATGATCCGCACCAGCCACGGCGAGAGGAAGACACCGGCAATGGTGATCAGTCCGAGCACGACGATCAAGGCGTTCAGGACGAGATTCGCCAGACGCCAGGCTGCCTTGTCACCTTGCGTGGAAAGCTTCTGGGATAATGTGGTGACGAACGCCGCCGACAAGGCGCCTTCGGCGAAGAGATCGCGCAACAGATTGGGGATGCGGAACGCCGTGACAAACGCGTCGAATTCGCGGTTGGCTCCGAAGAGAGCCGCGAGCACCTGTTCGCGGACGAGACCGAGCACACGGCTCCCCAACACCGCGAGACTGACCGTGCGCGCCGAGCGGGTGACGCTGTAACGCTCGCTCATTGTTTCGGGGCGGCCTTGTCCTCCGCGCCCAATTGTTTGAGGACGGCCCTGGCGACGGCTCCCACTTGAATTCGATCCATGCAGCGGAAGTCAATCGGACACTTGCGGAGGAAGCACGGACTGCATTCCACCGGCTCGCGGACGATGACACTGCGCGGAGACAACGGCCCCGTGAGTTCGGGCGAGGTCGAACCCCAAATACTAACGGTGGGCGTACCGAGGGCGGCGGCAATGTGCATTGGACCCGTATCGTTGGTCAGGAGCACTTTGCAAAACCGCAGGAGCGCGCACAGGTCGAGTAACGTGGTCTTGCCGGCGACATTGACCACGGAACTCTCGGCCAATGGGGCCTCACGCAGGCGGGTTTCGATCTCACGGGAGATTTCGACGTCGTCACGGCCGCCGACAATGAGCCAGCGCACGTCGACAATTTCGGTGACCTTGATGGCGGTCTGAGCGAAGCGTTCCGCGGGCCAGCGTTTGGCGGGGCCGTATTCGGCGCCGGCATTGATGGCGACAACGGGCCGACCGTCATCGCGCATGAATTTATTGAGCGCGGGCATCTCTTCGATCGCCAGACGGACCCGGGGCGGGGCCGGGTCGCGGTTGCCGCCGAGATAGGCGACGATGTCGAGGTACCGCTCCGACTGATGTCGGGTCGAGCAAAACACTTTCACCCGAAAGGTCTTGCCGTCAACGGACCGGTTCTCGTACGTGGCACGCTCGTCGCGCGGTTCGTGGACGATATCCGTGAGCAGGAACCGTCGCCAGTGTCCGCCAAAGCCGATCCGGCGGGGGATACCCGCGCGCTTGCATTCCCAGGCGGAACGGAACGAATTCGGGAAAATGATGGCGATGTCGAACTGGTGTCGGCGAAGCTCCTCGAGGTCGAGTTTGCTGCCGAAGGGGATGAGTTCGTTGAGGTAGGGGTTGTGACGCCATAGATCGGTGAGTTTGCCGGGGCAGAGCATGGCGATGTGAGCGGCCGGCACGAGTTCGCGAATGCGCTGAACGGCCGGCATGGTCATGACCGAATCGCCAATCCAGTTGGTCGCGCGAATGAGGATGCGCGTGGTCTGGCTATCCGTGGCAAATATTGGCAACTGCGTCATCAAAGTCCTTGGCGCCGGAGATGATCCGAATTTCGACCCGCAAGTAGTAGACGGGAATGTCGCGGCGGTCAATCTTGGGAAAGCGAACCGCGTCTTTTTCCGTGGTGAGGAGGGCCGCGGCCCCGCGTTTGAGGCTGCGGTTGATCATATTAATGATCTCCTGCTGGCTGTAGCGATGGTGGTCGGCGTAGCGCTTGGCGTAGACGAGATTGGCGCCAAGACCCTGGAGTCCCTCCTCAAAACTATCGGGAACCGCGATGCCGGAAATGGCGGCGATGGGGAGGTCCCGCAGTTCTTCCAATGGATGGCGTTCTCCCGTGAATACGTCCTGCAAGTAGAGCGGCTGGTGGGCGCACTCGATAATCTCGGCCTGCTGGTTGAACTGGCGGATGGCCTTTCGAAGCTTCCTGGCTCCGAGTTCGCTCGATTTGGTGATGAAAATGTAGTGGGCGCGCTTGAGGTTGCGGATGGGCTCGCGAAGCGTGCCCCGTGGAAGAAGATAATGATTGCCAAACGGGTTGTTGCGGTCGATCAGGCAAATATCGAGGCGGCTCTTTAAAGCGAGGTACTGAAACCCGTCGTCGAGGAGAAGCGTGTCGCAGCCGAATTTCGAGATGGCGTAGCGACCGCTCTTGACGCGGTCCTTGTCCACCAGGACGACGACATCCCGGAGATTGGAGGCCAGCATGTACGGTTCGTCGCCGGCTTGCTCGCTGTCGAGCAGCAAAGACCGTCCGTCCGAAACGATTTTGGGCGGGACCTTGTCTTCCTGGAAGGCGAGTTTGGAGAGTATCCGTTGCCAGAGCGGTCGCGGGACGCTCTTGTAGCCCCGCGAGAGGATGGCCACGCGACGACCCCGCTGTTGGAGGGCGCGGGCGAAGACTTCCACCACGGGCGTCTTGCCGGTTCCGCCAACGCTGAGGTTGCCGATGCTGACGACCTGGCAGCCGAGGGTGTGGTCGCGGAAAATGCGGTGCTGCCAGAGGCGCAACCGGACCTGGACACACAGCTGGTAAATCTTCGAGAGGCCGAGCAATATCGCACTGGTGATTCGCGCGGATGGGTCCCGGCGTCGCTCGAAAATGACATCGAGAACGTATTGCTCGACGCTTTCAGTCCATTGCCACATGCCCTCATATACTGACGCAGGCGGCGGTGAGGGTCAAGCCAACCGCAAGCGCGGCTCTCGTAGATAAAGAGTAATAGCCAGAAGCAAAACGCCCGGCCAAGGTGATTGGCCGGGCGTCGATGAGAAGTCTTGCCGGTCTACCTGCGGCGTCTCACGATCAGGAGGCCCGCCATTCCCACTCCCAAGAGTGCCATGGCGCCGGGCTCGGGAACTTGGGCGAAGGCTTGGTTGATTATGCTGATCGTCCCGACGTCTTGGATCGGGTTGGTTTCGGAGTAACCATCAGGATCGCCAGAAACAATCACATCCTTCGTGATCCAAACCATGGACTGGGGTGTGCTCAACGTCACGTAGTCCTCAGGAGTGGCGCTGTTGGCATCAACGAATAGATGCGCTATGCCCCCGGCTCCAAACCCCACGGTTTCCGCGACGTTTGCTTCTCCCAGCCCACTTGCGCCGCCAACGACTTGCAGTTGCACACCCGATATCATATCAGGGGAATTCACCACTTGCACCGAGAACTGCAGAGTCAGGTCTTTGATCACGGGGCCTTGGGCAATGAGAGGCGCCTGGATGGAAACACCGAATCCGACCTCATTGGAGAGCGCAGACAGCGTGAGATCGGATGAAGTAAGATAATTGTCGGTATTTCCAGTTGTATCAACGTACCCGAACCCAAAGTTACCGAACAGCTTGTCGCCGACCTGCACGTAGAGAGCACTTGTAACAAGATTGGAGAGGCTGATTGAGCCGCCGTTCGTGAGGTTGGTGACTTGGACGGTAGCGGAAGAAGGGCGTGCACCAAGCAATGCCATGAGCAATACCGCCCGCAATAGTTTACTCGCCGCACCGCCCTTGATTAAGCTCATCTGAAGCCCTGTCCCTTAAAATTCCTGGTCACCACGTGCGCTTAAAACCCACTCGCTACCACAATCACAAGACCATCGACACACCTAGTACATTGTCATTCTAGTAAGATGGACAATTGAAGTCAAGCCCGCAATTGGAATAATAGCGCTTGTTAATCAGCCACTTCCGGAGTGCCATGGGTACCTGGAAGCCTTGGACAGGGCCAAAAAACCTTCACGTTCGAGTATGCGCCCCATGCCGCGTCGTCGCGGGCTTAAAATGGCGGGACGTCGCTCATTTGGTCTTATGGGCTTGGCCGCAAACTCCACCACGGGCTTATGGCTGAATACTGCCGAATCGGATTCGACTTCTCGCAAGCCGGCTAGCGGTCCCGTTCGACGCGAAAGTCGATCTGTCGTTTGACGATGTCCACTCGATCCACTTTCACGCGGAGCTTGTCGCCGATCTTGATCACACGTTTGTTCCGACGACCAACAAGGCATTCCCGACGCTCATCGTACGTGTAGAAATCGTCTGCGAGCGTGGAGATGTGAACGAGGCCCTGTATCAGGCTCTCGGGGAGTTCAACGAAGAAACCGAAGTTCCTCACGGTGCAGACCACCGCCTCCATGTCTTCCGCTTCACCGCGCATGAGTTTCAACTGGAAATACTCCAGCTTCTTGAGTTCGACCGATTCTTTTTCCGCGTCGGCGGCGACTCGTTCGGTCTTCGAAATGTGTTCGGCGACGCGGGTCAGCTCCTGGAGGCTGTATCGACGAGGGTTTGCGCCAGCCGATCGGAGCAAGGAATACAACGTTCGGTGCACGATCAAGTCGGCGTAGCGGCGGATGGGCGATGTGAAATGCGTGTAGAATTTCTTGGCCAGGCCGTAGTGTCCCACGGGATTGACGGAATAACGCGCCTGCTTCAGGGATCGCAGGAGGTTGAGGTTGATGGCGTACTCTTCCGGTTTATCCTCGACCTGCTTCAGGATCTTCTGGAGTTCCTGGCGATGCGTCACGTCCCCGACCTTGTAGCCGAAACTTTGGGCGTACACACGGAAGTCGCGCAGTTTCTCCAGATCCGGGTCCTCATGGATCCGATACACGCAGGGAACCTGCAACTGGCAAATGTGCCGGGCGACGGCCTCGTTGGCGGCCAACATGAACTCCTCGATGAGTTGGTGCGAAATATCGTAGTGAATCTTTTCGATGTGCGTCGGTCGGCCGTGCTTGTCGAGGCGGACCTTGACTTCCGGAAATTCCAGATTTAGCGAGCCGTGCGCGAATCGTTGCTGCCGCAGCTGCGATGCGAGCCGCCACATCTTCTTCAACTCGCGCGTCAGCTCGTCCTTGTCGTCGCGCGATTGGAGGTGCGCGAATGCCTGTTTGTACGTCAGCCGATGTCGCGAGCGAATGACGCTGAGTGCGAACTCGGTTTTGCGCGTGACCAGTTTTGGGGTGAATTCGATGAAGACCGACTGGGTGAGACGATCCTCGTCGGGCCGCAAGCTGCACAGATTGTTCGACAACTTCTCCGGCAACATCGGCAGCACCCGGTCGACGAGGTAGACGCTGTTGCCGCGGGCGCGCGCCTCGCGGTCGAGGGCGCCGTCGGGCTGGACGTAATGCGAAGCGTCCGCGATATGGACCCCGAGCCGCCAACCACCACCGGGCAATTCCTCCACGCTCACTGCGTCATCGAAATCCTTCGCGTCGTCGGGATCGATGGTGACGACAAACAATCGGCGCAAATCGAGCCGGTGCTGATACTCGGTTGATGGAATCTTCAGAGGGATGCGGGCCACTTCCGCGACCGTTGGGTCGGAAAACTTCGTCGACAGGTGATAGTTGCGGATGATGGCGAGGATGTCCACCCCGGGCGCGTCGGCTCTGCCGAGGACTTCGACAATTTCGCCTTCCGGGTTGACGTGGCGCGAGGTCCATTCGGCCAATTTGACGACCACCTTGTCACCGACCTGGGCGTTGCGCACCGGCTTGGTATAGACATCGTGCGGCATGCGCGGGTCGTCAGGAATGACGTAGTGAACGTGGTGGCCCTTTTGCAATGTGCCGACAATCGTGTCGCTGGCCCGCTTCAGAATGCGGATCACCTGACCCGACGGTTTGTCGGCCGACTTGAACTTCCTTCGGTCGCGGTGGAGGCGAACGACGACTTTATCGTTGTTCAGCGCCACCGAGGTATCTTCCCCCGCGACGTACACGTCGGGGCGCGGCTCGGTTTCCGGCCCTGTTTCCGTGTCGGGATCGGGCCGCACAAACGCAAAACCATTCGGATGAAACTCGATCGTTCCCACGACCAGATCGGCATCTTGTGGGAGGACAAAACGGTCGGTGCGGACGCGGACAACCTCGCCCTTGGCCAGCATTTCGGCGAGCACGCGGCGGTAATCGCGCCGTTCGTTTGCGTTCAAGCGGAGTTTGGAGGCCAGTTCATCGCGGCGGAGCGGATGGTAATTGGGCGTGGCGAGAAGCGTCTGGATTTTTTGGCGGATGTCCATTACAGTTCGCGCACGTTACCACGGGCCGGTTGGCCGACCAATGAAAAAGTCTCTTCCCACGCTGATATTTCTGGCCTTGCTCGTCGCGCTCGGTTTGGCTGGTTGGGACAACTTCCGCTTGCGCCAGAACGTTGGGGAGTTGCGCGGTGAGATTGCGCAACTCGAGCAACAGCGCCGCGAACTGCAGCGTCAGGTGACGTCCACGGAACGGGCCCCGAAACCCGAAGAAAAGACGGTGGACCGGCAGCAAATTGAACAGCAAACCAGCGAATTGCGCGGTCTGTCGTTCAAGAGCCCCGTCAACTACAAGATCATCGAGCGCACGGAACTGCGGCAGGTGCTCGCCGGCAAGGTCAGGGAGCAATACACCGAGCAGCAACTGCGCGATTACAGCCGGTCGCTGGCGGCGTTCGGATTGATACCCGAGGGCACGGACCTGCTGAAGGTGCTGGTGAGTTTGTACGGCGAACAGGTGGCGGCGTTCTACGTTCCCGAGGAGCGGGCGCTGTACACGTTCAAGGACCTGGTATTTTCCAGCAATCTCGACAAGATGTTGCTCTCGCACGAATTGACCCACGCGCTTCAGGACCAGAACTTTGATCTCCAGAAGTTTCCGCTGAAGGTGAAGGACAACGACGATCTCGCGCTGGCCACGTCGGCGCTCGTCGAGGGAGACGCCACCGTGCTGATGACGCGCTGGTACGTCGAAAACATCGACCCCAGCAAGATGCTGGGCGATCTGGGAACGATGTTCGGCCAGGACACCACCAAGCTCCGCGCTGCGCCCGCGTATTTGCAGGAATTGCTGATGTTCCCGTACCAACAAGGGCAACAGTTTGCCATGTCGCTGTTTGTTTCCGGCGGGACAGCTGCCATTGACGCGGCGTTTCGCAACCCGCCGACGTGCACGAAGGACATTCTTCATCCCGAGACGTTCCTGCAACATCGCGCCACACCCGAGCACATGGAGCCGCCGGCATTCGAGTCCAAAGACTGGCGGTTGATCGGGAGCAACACCCTCGGCGAATTCGGCACGGGCTTCCTGTTGAAGCAAGGGATGGGCGCGTACGATGCCCAGGTGCTGGCGCAAGGTTGGAACGGCGACCGCTACCATGTTTACGAGCACGGCACGAATGGACCCACCGCGCTGGTGTGGGCGACCGCGTGGGAGGATGAGCAACAGGCCGGTGAGTTCGCGGATGCGTACAAGAAGGCGGAGGAAGCGCGGGGCGGAGCGTTCGCGGCCAATTTGCACATTCATCGCGATGGCAAGCATGTCACGGTTGTGCAATCTTCCGAACCGTCGTTTCTCGACCTCTGGGAGTCGAGCCATGACGCGCACAAGACGAACCCCTAACAAAGCAATCCGTCACAGTTGTAGCCGCGGCGCTCTGTCGCCGCGCCTGCCCAATCTGCCAGCCCTGCAGTCCCACGAGCGCCACGCGTGAGGTCAGCCTGTCGCCGTATGGGAAGCGGCTGGTCTGCCTCGTTCCCGAGATCGATTACACCGCCCGCACCGTGTGGCAAGTGTAACAAAGGTCTTTGCAGCAGACCAATGCCGAGTGGCAGTTGATGTATGAATTGAGGGCGCAGTAGGCACCGCGACGCCATCAACGGATATGGCGGCTCGTTTGCTAATTGGCGGGGCCGCACGCGGGACGCGCGGGCCGAGTGGTTTCACCCACCTCGCGGAAGTAGCGGCGTTGGAAGTACAGGGCGACGTTCACCAGGACGATGAGGGCGGGAACCTCGATGAGCGGGCCAATCACCGCGGCGAACGCCACGCCGGAGTTGATGCCAAACACGGCGACGGCCACGGCGATGGCGAGTTCGAAGTTGTTGCTGGCGGCGGTGAAGGACAGGGTGGCGGTCTGGGAGTAATCAGCGCCGATTTTCCTGCCGAGCCAGAAGCTGACGAGAAACATCACGACGAAGTAGATCAGGAGCGGCACGGCGATGCGCAGCACGTCCAGCGGGATGCGGACAATCCGGTCGCCTTTGAGGCTGAACATTACGAGGATGGTGAACAGCAGCGCGATGAGCGTGATGGGGCTGATGCGGGGGATGAACGATTTCTCATACCATTCGCGGCCCTTGGTGTTCAGGCCGACGAACCGGCTGATCATGCCCGCCAGAAATGGGATGCCGAGATAGACGAACACGCTCCGGGCGATCTGGCTCATGCTCACGTCGACCACGCTGCCGTGCAGGCCGAACAGCGGCGGCAGTTTGGTGATGAACACCCACGCGAACAGGCTGTAGAACAGCACCTGAAACACGCTGTTGAACGCGACCAGCCCGGCGCAGTATTCGGTGTCGCCTTTTGCGAGTTCGTTCCAGACGATGACCATTGCGATGCAGCGGGCAAGCCCGATCAGGATCAGGCCGACCATGTACTCCGGGTAATTGTGGAGAAAGAGGAGTGCCAAGGCGAACATTAGCACGGGGCCGATCACCCAGTTTTGGACGAGCGACAGGCCGAGGATTTTCCAGTTGCGGAACACGTCGCCGAGTTCCTCGTATTTCACTTTCGCCAGCGGCGGGTACATCATCAGGATCAGGCCGGCGGCGATAGGGATGTTGGTGGTGCCGACTTGGAACCGGTTGATAAACGACTGGGTGCCCGGGACGAAATAGCCGAGCGCCACGCCCGTGCCCATCGCCAGAAAAATCCAGAGTGTCAGGTAGCGGTCCAGAAATGAAAGTTTGCCAGTGATTCCCTTGCTCATATCAGGTGTGCTTTCTTTGGGTCAGGCGATGTTGCCACCACCCGCGAGTATTCCATTACGGTTCATTCGGTTAGTTGCTGGAGGGCGAGCCTCCCGGCGAGCCGAAGTGAGATGCGTGGCATGGGGGACGGCTCGGCAGGAGCCTCGCCCTCCAAATGAAGGCTGTCGCTGCACCTGTATCATCATTGGCACTTCACGCGGGGTAATTTTCGCCCACGCGCGCTGTCGCGCTGGAGGAAGTCGATGTTGGAAAAACAACCGTTTACGCAGCGGAGCAGGGAGGCGTGGACGCTGTTCCGGGGTTTGGCGAGGCCGTACATGGCCCATTTGCCGCACTTGCTCACGTTGACGAGTCCCGATCGGCGCAGGTAGGCGAGGTGCCGGGAAATCCGTGGCTGCGGCACGCGGAGAATCGCCTGGAACTCGCAGACGCAGTGGTCGCGCTGCGCCAACAGGTTCAAGATGCGCAGGCGGGTCTCGTCGGAGAAGGCTTTGAACAATTGGTTGGGCTTATCCATGGCTGGCGGGTTTGCGTGCGGAGACTTCGAGACTCGTGATGTAATCGGCCGGCGAACTGCCGGCGGGCAGCTTTTCGATGATTTGCCGGTACAGCGGGTCTTTCCAATCGGACATCGCGGTCACATAGTCCGTCTTTGACTTGAGTCGAACGTCCACCAGCCCGGCGGCCAGCGCCAGGCGCTCGGTTTCCTCGGCGAGCACGGCCCCGGCCACGCAACCGACCAGGGACGCGACGATTTCGAGCACCGCCGCCGGCAATGGCTTGAGCAACGCGATGTCCGAGACGGCCACGCGTCCGCCCGGCTTGAGCACGCGCGCCATCTCACGCCAGACCTGCGGTTTGTCCGGCGACAGATTGATCACGCAATTGGAAATAATGACATCGGCGCTCGCATCCGCCACCGGCAAGTGCTCGATTTCGCCGAGCCGAAACTCGACGTTATCGAAGCCGGTTTGCTGGCGATAGGCCGCGAGATTGCGCCGCGCTTTGGCAACCATGTCCGCGGTCATGTCCACGCCAATCGCGCGGCCGGTCGGCCCGACCTTGCGCCCCGCGATGAACACGTCAAACCCGCCACCACTTCCCAAATCAACAAGGACTTCGCCCGCCTGCAACGCCGCCATGGCGGTGGGATTGCCGCAGGACAATCCCATGTTCGCGCCCTCGGGCAGCGCGGCAAGGTCGTCGCTCGTGTAGCCAATTTCGCGCGCGAGTTCGTCGGTCTGGCAACTGCCGGCGCCGCAGCACGACTGGCCGCCGCGGGCAATTTGCCCGTAACCTTCGCGAACATTTTGGCGGATGGTTTCGGCGTCGGGATGAACCGGTTTCTTTTGCATGGAATTATTTCTCCTGTGGTTTGTTGCAGGCGACGAGGAACAACCGGAGGCGGTTCTGAATCTCATCGCGGACGCGTCGAAAGACGCGGCGTTTCTCGTCGTCGGTGCCCGATGCGTGGGCGGGATCATCGAAGCCCCAATGCAACTGGTGCGCGGCGCCCGGGAAGGAGGGGCAGGCGTCGCGGGCGTTGTCGCACACGGTGATGACATAATCGAAAGGTTGACCGACGAATTCCTCCAGCGACTTCGAGTGTTGCCTGGAGATGTCGATGCCGACTTCCCGCATGGCTTCGATGGCCAGCGGATGGACGTAGCCGGCGGGTTTGGACCCGGCGCTGAAGACCTCGAAGTCATCACCGCCCAATTTTCGGAGCCATCCCTCGGCCATGTGACTGCGGCAGGAATTGCCCGTGCATAAGAATAGGACGCGTTGCTTGTTCATGGTTCGCTCGGTTGCGAATTCACTGGGACAATATATTCGCTTAGGCGAATATGTAAAGAGAAAAGAGGTGGGGACTGTGAGGGTACAGAAAGCATTCAACAACCAACCAACCACGAGGTAAAACAACCGTCAGGACTCAACTAGAATTGTCCAGCCTACGGGTGCAGGTCCGCGCCGACCTCACAATGACGTCACGCGCTCCCACGGATATGCAGGATCGGTGAAATGTCCATAGGTTGCAGTCGGGCGGAAGCTCGTTCGCATTAGGTCAAGTCGCTCAATTATGGCGGGTGGTCTCAAATCAAAGCGTTCAGAGACCAAAGAAACCAGAGCAATATCGCGGTCTGGTTTATCAGAGCGAAGATGAACCATCACCGGCTCTGCCTCGCCGAACGCGTATGCCAAAGCGACGATGCAGTGATCCGCGAGACCGCTGGCGACGATATTCTTGGCTATGAATCTCGCCATATATGCACCCGAGCGATCCATTTTTGAGGGATCTTTGCCAGAGAACGAGCCGCCTCCGTGAGCGACAAGCCCGCAGTACGTGTCGACTGCCTGTTTTCTGCCGGTAAGCCCGGTATCATTCGCAAATCCGCCCGCCACGAATGTTGAGTTGTTGTTGAACATCACCCGATGGATGCCCCCTGCGGGCACTATCCGGGTGCGCTCAGTGGCACCATCGGTGCGCGGCTCGCCGGGAGGCTCGCCCTCCAATGCAGAAAGGCGAGTCAGGCAGACGCATTGACCTGTCCGGGGTGATGGGCTATGCTCGCGGAATACCGAGGGTTGCGATGGCAGATCATCATCCTATGATTAACAAGAAGAAGATTCGGGAAGCGGTGCGGCTGTTGCTCGAAGGGATCGGGGAAGACCCCGACCGCGAGGGATTGCGGGAGACACCGGATCGCGTGGCGCGGATGTACGAGGAGATATTCGGGCACGGGGAGCAGGAACCGCACGTCGCGTTGAGCAAGAAGTTCGACGAGCAACACCATGAGGTGGTGCTGGTGAAGGACATCCCGTTTTTCTCGATGTGCGAGCATCATCTGATGCCGTTCTTTGGTCAGGCGCACGTTGCGTACATTCCGAATGGGCAGGTCGTCGGCATCTCGAAGTTGGCGCGCGTGGTGGAATCGTTCGCGCGACGTCCGCAGTTGCAGGAGCGCATGACCAGCCAGATCGCAGAAATCATCAATGCCGAACTCGAACCGAAGGGCGTGGCGGTTGTGTGCGAGGCTGTGCACACGTGCATGACCATGCGCGGGGTCAAGAAGCCGGGGTCGTCGGTGATTACCTCCGCCATGCGAGGGGCATTCGAGAAGAACGTCACCAGCCGCACCGAGATCATGGCCCTGATTTTTGGCAGGCCGACCGTCTGATGAAACGCGTGTACATCAAGACCTACGGTTGCCAGATGNNTGAACGAGCGCGACAGCGAAGCGGTGGCGGCGATGCTGCGGGCGCGCGGGTACGACATTGCGCCGTCGGAGCGCGACGCGGACGTGGTGCTGCTCAACACGTGCAGCGTTCGCGATCTCGCCGAACGGAAAGCGGTCGGCAAGATGAATCTTCTCGCGCATCTGAAGGGGCGCAAACCCGAACTGGTGCTGGGTTACATGGGTTGCATGGCGCAGAGCCGGGGCGCTGCGCTTGCTGAGAAACAATCGGCGGTCAATCTCGTGGTTGGGACACAACGATTTCATCGCGTGCCGGAATATTTGGATGAGATTTTCGCGCGGGACGGTGGTGATGCGATTGTGGACGTCGCGGAAGAATCCGGCAGCGAGTCGACGATCAAAGACCACGTGTTGGGCACAAACGGCGACCGGCAGGTGGCGGGGTTCGTTAGCATCATGCAGGGATGCGAAATGTATTGCACGTTTTGCATCGTGCCGTACACGCGCGGGAGTGAGAGAAGCCGGCCCATTGCGGAGATCGTCGAGGAAGTGCGGCGGTTGGTCGAGGAAGGCGTGAAGGAAGTGACGTTGCTCGGGCAGATCGTCACGAGCTACGGGCGGAAGGAGATTCGCAAGAAGAATGGGAAGTCGGCGTTCGTGCAGCTCCTCGAAGCGGTGAATGAGGTGAAGGGGTTGGAGCGCATCCGCTTCACCGCGCCGCACCCGAAAGGGTTTGGCGACGATCTGGTGCAGGCGTATGCCGATTTGCCGAAGCTTTGCGAGCACGCGCATTTGCCCGTGCAGAGCGGGTCCAATCGCATCTTGAAGGCGATGAACCGCGGGTACACGCGCGAGTGGTATTTGCGAATCGTGGACAAACTTCGCGCGGCGCAACCAAAGATCGCCATCAGCACGGACATCATCGCCGGTTTTCCCGGTGAAACGGAAGAGGAGTTCGAGCAGACGGCGTCGTTGATGCGGGACGCGCAATTCGACCAGGCGTACATTTTCAAGTACTCGAAGCGACAGGACACGCCTGCGGCGGACATGCCGGACCAGGTGAGCGAGAAGGAAAAGGAATGTCGCAACCAGGTGATTCTGGAGATCCTCAATTCGGGCATGGCCCGCATGAATCAGAAGCTCATAGGCCAGACGGTGGAGATCCTTGTCGAAGGCCGTAGCGAGAAGGCGGGCAAACGGATGTTCGGACGCACGCGCACCAACAAGATTGTTTTTTTCGACGGCAGCGAGCGTCACAAGGGCGAACTGCTGCCCGTGCGCATCGAGCGCGCGACCACCATCACACTTTACGGCGACATCGCCATCCACAACTTATGACACGACTAGCCATTACTTCGACCATCATCGGCGTGGCCAGCATTGCGGGCCGTGTGCCCGGCATTCTGGCCCCGAAACAATTCGGCGAGGCCGCGCGGAAATTCCCCCGCTCGGTGCTGTGGGGGCGCATTCTTATGGGAGTTTGCGCGATCTGGGCGGGAATCGTCATGTTCAAAGCCGCGACGGACGACTGGGCGTGGGCCAGACCACTGATCGTCATCGGCGTGCCGATTGCCTACTGGTTGGTAATTCAATTCGCCAATCAATTTCTGGCGTTGCGCGGCATGGCGGCGTTGATACTCCTGATCGCCAAGCTCATGGTGGACGCGGCGGACCAGAGCGATCTACCGATGCGGTTGATCGTCACGGTGCTGGCGTACATCTGGGTGTGCGTGGCCATGTGGATGGCGGGCGCGCCCAATCAAGTGCGTGACGTGATCGGTTTCATCACCGCCAACAACACGCGCTGCCGCCTCGCCTGTTTCCTCGGTTCCCTTGTCGGCGCGCTGCTGGTGGTGCTGGGGTTGTGCGTGTATTGACACGGTCAATATCGCATCCAGATGGCGATGAAAACGCCGCGAATACTGATTGTGCGGGGTGGGGCGATGGGGGATTTTATCATGACCCTGCCGGCGATCGGCGCGCTGCGCGAGCAGTGGCCCGAGGCGCGCATTGAGATCCTCGGGTATCCGCACATTATCGAGTTGGCGCGGGGACGGTATTACGCGGATGCGACGCGATCGATTGACGCCAAGGCGATGGCGGGCTTTTTTATTCCCAACTCGGTGCTCGATCCCGACCTGATGGAGTATTTCGGCAGCTTCAATGTGGTCATTTCCTATCTGTTTGATCCCGACAGCCTGTTCGCCAACAACGTGCGCCGGTGCGGGGTCAAGCAGGTCATCGAGGCTTCGCCGCGCCCCAAGGACACGCACGCGGCGAAACATTATTGCCGTCCGCTGGAGTCGCTGGCGATTTACGTGGACGAGCCGCGCCCGAAGATTCATCCGAGTGAATCGGACCATGAGGCGGCGTCGAGATTTCTGAAGATGGTTGGGCGCGAGCCGATCGTCGCCATTCATCCGGGCAGTGGCAGCGAGAAGAAGAATTGGCCGGTGGAAAACTTCGCGGCGGTGGCACGCTGGGTGTCCGATGAGTTGGCGGCGCAACTGCTGGTCGTGGAGGGCGAGGCCGATGACCGCGTGGTGGGAAAGCTGACCAAGCTTCTGGAGCCGCGGTCGATCACCGTAGCCAGCCGATTGAAGTTGGTTGAGTTGGCGGCGGTGTTGGAGCGGTGCGCGTTGTTTTTGGGGAACGATTCCGGCATCACGCACCTCGCGGCGGCGGTAGGAACACCCGTGGTGGCGATGTTTGGCGGCGCCTCACTGCCGATCTGGGAACCGCGCGGCGAACGCGTGCGTGTGGTGCGATTTTGCGACAATGACGTGGCTGGAGCGCTGGCGGCAATTGAGGAATTTTGGGGCAATCGGCGCGGTAATTGCTGAAGTCGTTGATACACAAGCCATTTGGCTTGACGACAAGCGACTCTGACACTAAATTGACACAGACAGGTGCCAGAGTGAAAAGACTCGTAAGCGATTGCGGGCAAGGAAGGTAAAGAAGAAGATCGATGCGCGACCGGAATTTGGAGAGGAACATTCTGCGGGTCGGAGCATTTGTTGATTCGTGGAAGCGGTTGAGCCAGTTCTTGGATCGGGGATTCAAGGGCGACCCGTTTACGGGCGAAGAAGAGGCGGCGTTTCTGGACCTGAAAAGCCGGATCGCGCAAGAGTATGAGGCGTTGATGGTTATGCTGGCCTCGGAAGCGGAGCGGGACGATCGGGCGTTGCGGTTGTTGAACAGTGTGCCAAGTTTGTCGTCATTCAAGGAATTGCCCGAGGGCATGTCCAAGAAGCTGGCAACCGAGTGGCATGGCACGTACATGGGGCTGCAGGCGTTGCTGGGGCGATTGCGGGGGCGGCAGGAGCAGTTGCGAAGCATCAGCACCTTCGCCGTGGGGATGCGAAACGTTTTCGCGAATCCGATCGTGATCTTGTTGGTCATGATCGCGGCGGCATACGGGGTGTACCGATTTGCGGAAGAGTGGATTCCAAAATTGACGCAGCTAAAGGAACAAATGGAGAAGAGATAATGACCAAGAGAGACCTGGTGATTCGGATCAGCAATGACACAAACCTCATCCAACAGGACGTGCTGACGGTTGTGCAGAAGACGCTCGACTACATCACGGAGGCGCTCATCAAGGGCGAGACGGTCGAGTTGCGCAACTTCGGCGTGTTTGAGGTCAAACTGCGCAAGCCACGCGTGGGCCGCAATCCGAACGACCCCGGCAAGGACGTGGAGATTCCCGCGCGCGCAGTCGTCAAGTTCAAGCCCGGCAAGGAAATGCGCGAGCAGGTGTTGCGGTTGACCGAAAAATACAACGGCCCGCAGGGCGCACCGCCGCAGGCCTGAGAGCTTGCAGGGCGGGCTCCCGGAGGTTCCCGCCAATGATATCGACTGCGCGAACCTTGACGGGTTTCGCGTCCGATGACTTTTGGAACGAATCCGATGAATCCGTTACCCGGCTTCCGCGACTTTTATCCTGAAACGCTCGCTGTCCGCCGCCATATCTTTGACAAGTGGCGTGATGTCGCGCGGCGTTACGGCTTCCGCGAATACGATGGCCCGCCACTGGAACCGCTGGAGTTGTACACGCAGAAATCAGGCGACGAGATCGTCGGACAGCTCTTCAATTTTGTCGACAAAGGCGAGCGCGCGGTGGCGTTGCGGCCGGAGATGACACCGACGCTGGCCCGGATGGTCGGCCCGCATCACCGCGACTACAAGAAGCCGATCAAGTGGTTTGCCATCCCGCAACTCTTCCGCTATGAGAAACAGCAGCGCGGGCGTCTGCGCGAGCACTTTCAATTTAATGCCGACATCATTGGTGAAACCGACGTGAGCGCCGATGCCGAATTGATTGCGCTGGCGATTGATACGCTACGGAGCTTCGGATTGACGAAGGACGACTTCGTGGTGCGTGTATCCGACCGTCTTGCGTGGCAGCGGCACTTGGCCGCGACGGGCATCACGGGCGAACAACAGTACGCTGCGTTTCAGGCAATCGATAAACTCGAACGCGAGCCAGAGGACAAGACTCGCGAGAAACTTGCCGCGATTGGATTGTCGCCATCGCAGATTGGCGAGATTTTGGATATTGCGCGAGGCGGCACGGTCGCTGTTGCACCGGAGTTGGATCTCGTATGTTTGAAACTTGGGTCGCTATTCGAGTATTGCCAGGTGGATTTCAAGATTGTGCGCGGGCTGGCATATTATACCGGCATCGTTTGGGAGATTCACGACCGCAAGGGTGAATTGCGCGCCATTGCGGGCGGCGGACGGTACGACAATTTGCTGAAGCAGGTCAGCGGCGTCGATTTGCCCGCACTCGGCTTCGGCATGGGCGATGTCGTGCTTGGGGAGTTGTTGAAAGATCGCGGGCTGCTTCCGAAGGCTGATTGGGGATTGGACTGCTACGTTGTGATCGCCGACGAGGGGCTGCGGGCAGAGGCTCTCAAGCTGATTCATCAGTTGCGCGATGAAGGAATTGCGGTAGACTACGCCTTCACCGAAACGAAGGTGGGCAAACAATTTCAAGCGGCGTCGGCTTGCGGCGCCCGATACGCGCTGGTGATCGGACCGGACGAGTGGAAGTCCGGCGAGGTGAAGCTGAAGAATCTTGCGACGGGAGAAGAACGGCGTTTACCCGCTGGCGCTATGGAGTTGAAGGGATACATCGTCGAAAGAGCCATTTTATGAAACGGACGCATTATTGCGGGGAATTGCGCGCGGCGCAGGTTGGACAGAAAGTCACGCTGACGGGTTGGGTGCACGTGCGGCGCGACCTGGGCGGCATTGTGTTCATTGAACTGCGCGACCGCAGCGGTACAACACAGACCGTCTTTGACCCGCAGCACAACAAGCCGTCGTGGGAACTGGCGCAGTCGTTACGCAGTGAGTTCGTCATCGCCGTCGAAGGCACGGTGCGCCAGCGTCCCGCAGGCACGGAAAACGCCAAGATGGCGACGGGCGAAGTCGAGGTGTTGACGCACCAACTGGAAATCCTCAACCCGAGCGAAACGCCGCCGTTTCAGATCGACGAATCGGGCGGTGCGCAGGCCGGCGAAGATTTGCGATTGCAATATCGCTACCTTGATTTGCGCCGGCCAGCGATGGCTCGCAACCTGGTGCTGCGACATCGCATGGCCAAGGCCGTGCGGGACTATTTCGACGGCAATGGCTTTCTCGAAGTCGAGACGCCGATTCTGTTCAAGAGCACGCCCGAAGGCGCGCGCGAGTATCTCGTGCCATCGCGTGTGAACCCGGGGAAGTTCTACGCGCTGCCGCAATCACCCCAGCAATTCAAGCAGATGTTGATGGTCGCGGGCGTGGATCGGTATTTCCAGATCGCGAAGTGTTTCCGTGACGAAGACCTGCGTGCGGACCGCCAACCGGAATTCACGCAGATCGACGTCGAGATGAGTTTTATCACGCGCGAGGATATGTACGCGATTATCGAAGGCCTGCTCGCGGCGGTATGGTTGGCGGCGCGGGGCGAAACAATACCCACGCCGTTTCCGCGAATGCCGTTTATCGAAGCGATGGAGCGGTTCGGGAGCGACAAGCCGGACACACGGTTTGGCATCGAATTGGTCGATCTGACGAAGGACTTTGCGCAAAGTCAGTTCAAGGTGTTTCGTGGCGCCGTCGACTCCGGTGGCGTCGTCAAGGCGATCAACGCGAAGGGACTGGCCAGCGCGACGCAAGGCCAGATTGAGACGTTGACGGAGACGGCCAAGAGTTTCGGCGCGAAGGGGCTGGCCTTCATCAAGGTCGAGGGCGGGGAATGGAAATCGCCGATTGTAAAATTCTTCAGCGATACCGAGAAAAAGGCGCTCATCGAGAAATTGAAGATTGAAGAAGGCGACCTGATTTTGTTTGGCGCGGACAAGCGCGAGATCGTGTGGGAAGTATTGGGACGCTTGCGGCTGGTTGTGGCGGATTTGTTGAAGAAACAAGGCACACTCAAGGTCCGTGACGACCAATGGAATTTCCTGTGGGTCGTGGACTTCCCACTGATCACGTTTGACCGCGAGTCAAATCGCTATCTTTCCACGCATCATCCGTTCACCGCGGCCGTGGCCGAGGATCTGTCGCTGTTGGACTCCGAGCCGACAAAGGTTCGCGGACAACATTATGACATTGTACTGAACGGTGTGGAACTCGGCGGCGGCTCGATCCGTATTCACAAACCCGACGTCCAGAAAAAAGTGTTCGAGGACGTGCTCAAGATTCCGCCCGACATCGCGCAATCGCGGTTTGGTTACATGCTCCAGGCGTTTCGGTACGGCGCGCCGCCGCACGGCGGCATTGCGTTGGGCTTCGACCGGTTGTGCGCCATCCTGTGCGGCTCGACGAATATCCGCGACGTAATCGCCTTTCCGAAGACGGCGAAAGCGGTGGACTTGATGACGAGTTCCCCGAGCGAAGTCGAATCGAAGCAGTTACGCGACCTGCACATCAAGCTTGATGTTGAAGACGCCGGTTGACCTCTGCGGTCAGAACCTCGCAACCAACCTGCCGAACTGTGGCTATTGACTTGGCGGAGCCGTCGGTGGGGTCGATATCGAAGGCGCCGGTGCTGGAGTTGGAGCAGGAACAGGCGCAGAAGAATCTGCTTTGGGAGGCTCGGCTGGGACTGATTGCGTGGGAGCCGCTGTCGTCGCCACTGGCGGCGCTTCTACCGGCGGTGTCGCGACTGCGGGCGCTGCTTTGTGGTGCGACGGCAATCCAGCTGGCGCCTCGCCAGTCCAACGGACGGCGAGGACATTCACGTCAGTGGCGAACGAATCGGGGTTGAAGGTGTTGACCGTTGTCAAGGTCGGTGGCTTCTGTTCCCCGGTGTCCTGTGATGCACCGTTGCGGGGGCCATAGTTGGTGCTAAAGAAGATCTTACCCTGGACAAAGACCAACGCATCTGCGCCGAGTCGTTTCGCCTTCTGCACGAGCAAGGGGAGGTGGCCTTCTTCGGGTTGGGCGTAGAAGGGACTGCTGATGCGTACCTCTGCAAGCACATCGTAGGAAACCGGCGGCAGGGACGTGAATACGGGCAGACTGTAGTTGGTGTTGACGATGCTGCCGCTGGCTGTGGGCCACGCCTGTTGATCGCCAATGTAGGGACGGACGACTGCAGACGCACAACCAAGGGACAACGCCAGTCCAATCGCACAAAGCCATCGTTTCATTTATTCTCCCCCAAGGTTTGGTGGATCGTATTTACCGTGAACATTACCCGCACCGTCGTCCAAGTCTGTAACATAAGCAGAACCGGTTTGTGAAGCAGAAGATGGTTGCGCGTGAGCGGGGTGGTTGCCATTTCATGCGGTACTTGGAGCCGGGGTGACCACGGCTGCATCCTTTTTGGCGCGTCCTCGCTTCTTTGGTTCGACGCGGGTGAAGACGCCCATCCGTCGGTATTTCTTGTACCGCGCCTCGAGTAGATCAGACGTCTTCATTTCCCAAAGTTTATCGAGGTTCTTTAGAATCGCCTTCTTGAGCGAGGCGGCGGTCTCGTCGTAATCCTTGTGCGCGCCACCGAGAGGTTCTGGGATGACTTCATCCACGACGTCGAGTTCCAGCAGGTCTTTCGCCGTGAGTTTGAGGGCGGCGGCGGCTTGGGCGGCGTTGGCGCGGTCCTTCCAGAGGATCGCGGCGCAACCTTCTGGCGAAATCACGGAGTAGTAGGCGTTTTCGAGAATGAGGACGCGGTCGCACACACCGATGCCGAGCGCGCCGCCGGACCCTCCCTCGCCGATGACCACCGCCAACAACGGCGTCTTAAGCGTCATCATTTCCCGCAGGTTTACGGCAATCGCTTCCGCAATGTGGCGTTCCTCGGCTCCGACGCCAGGATAAGCGCCCGGCGTATCAATGAAGCAGATGACCGGTACGTCGAACTTTTCAGCCAGTTGCATGAGTCGCAGCGCCTTGCGGTAACCCTCGGGATGCGGGCTGCCAAAATTGCGCATCAAATTCTCCTTGGTGTCGCGGCCCTTTTGCTGGCCGATGACCATCACGCGGCGGTCGTCGATCTCCGTCAGTCCGCCAACGATCGCATGGTCATCGGCAAAACGGCGGTCGCCGTGCAGTTCGATGAAATTGGTTGCGATGCGCTGCAGGTAATCCAGCATGTATGGGCGTTTCGGGTGCCGGGCGAGCTGGACGCGTTGCCACGGGGTAAGATTGGTGAAGATCTCTTTCTTGGTGGCTTCGAGCTTTTCTTCAATCGCATGAATTTGCGCCGAGAGGTCGATCTTTTGTTCCGCCGCCTGCCCCCGCAGGGCCTCGAGCGTTTGCTCCAGCTCGGTGATGGGCTTCTCGAATTCCAGGGTATAGATTTTCATCCGTGATCCGGCTCCTTCCTACTCATGAATGACCACCGGGGTGCCGACCGGCAAGATTGTGTACAACTCCCCAATATCATCGTTCAGGAGGCGAATGCAACCCGCGGTGGCTTGCTTGCCGATGGAGTTGGTGTCCCAGGTGCCATGGATGCCGTAGCCGGGCACGTTCAGGCCCAGCCAGTAGGTGCCCAGAATATTCTCGGGATCGCCGAAGGGAATCGTCTTGCCATCGGCCCGCCACCAGGGCGGGTTCGCAATCCGCGTCGCGATTTTGAATTCACCGACGGGCGTTTTGCTGTACTCGCCGGTGCCGACGCGGTAACGCTTGAAAAACTTGCCGTTGTCGGTCAATCGAAGTTCATTCGTGGTTTTGTTGACATTGACTGCAAAATGGCCCTGATAAATGCGTAGCCGGTCGCCCACGCGGATCAGGTCGCGGGACAGGTTGTTGGACTTCTTGATCAGGTCGACGGTAGTGCCGAACCTCTGGGCGAGTTTGCCAAGCGAATCTCCCGCCACAATCGTGTAGTCGGTCTTTCCGTCCGCCGGCGCGGGTGTGAGCAAAATCTTCGTATCGATCTCGCCTAACAAATCGAGAGCCTTGTCCGAGGCGCTACCGTCGTCTGCCAACGGCTGCAACAAGGCGCGGGCGTCGGACAACTTGCCCTCGCTTTGTAGTTCGTGCGCGTGCTGGTATTGGTCGACGTCGGTCTCGGCTGGCGCAGGCGGGCGACTGATCGCGGAGACAGCATCCGTGAGTGGGGCTGCGGCGACAGTTGAAGTTGGGGATTGGGCTGCGGGTGCGGATGACGACGAACTTGGGAGTCGGTCACAACCCGCAAGCCAGAATGTCAGCACGACCAAACTGAGCCAAAGTTTCATGTCTGCAAGTCGCGAACCACCAGACTCATGGCAGGATAACGGGCCGACGGTTCCTTTTCAAGACATTTGAGGATGACCCGCTCAATGGAAGGGGGGATGTCCGGGGCCAGCGTGCGAGGTGGTCGCAGATGCGCGTTGAAGTCGGAGTACTTCTGCAGGATTTCTTCGCGAGTGTTTCCAGCGATTGGCTTCCTGCCCGTGATCATCTCGTACGCCGTGACGCCGAAGGAAAAGATGTCCGCGCGCTCATCGACGGGTCGGCGCGCGATCTGTTCCGGTGCGAGATACAATGGCGTGCCGGACAGCTTCGGTTCCCGCCTCGGTTTTGCGGGCCGCGGGATCGAGAGGTCGAAATCAATTAACTTCGGATCATACGACTTGGGCACCAGGACGTTTTCCGGCTTGAAGTCGAGGTGGAGAAAACCGCGCTGGTGGACGTGGGCCAGGGCGGAAGCCATGCCGGTCAGCATCTTGAGCTGATTGGAGCGCAGGTTTGGGTCGTTGCGCACGATGGCTTCTTTCAGGTTCGGCCCTTCGACGTATTCAATGATCGCGTAGCGCAGGCCGTTGAACTTCCCGCTCCCGAAGTACCGCACGATATTCGGGTGGTCGAGATGCTCCATGACCTTGCACCCCCATTTGAATTGTCGGAGGCGGCTCCAATGGAACCGGTGCTCGGGAAGCAACATGCGTAGGATGAGCCGCTGGCCCTGTCGATCCGCCACCAAATAAATGGTCGCCATTCCACCATGGTTGATCTTATCAAGCACGGTGAAATCTGCAAAAGTCGAGCCAATCATCTGCCTGCAACGGTAACGAACTGCGCCCCGCTTTGCAAACGCAATCCCCGCTGTCAGTTCTGTCACACACGGCGCCCGCGTCTGCTCCCGAGAATGCCCTACCGATCGACGGCGCTCACTTCGGGTGGCTCCTTGGTAAGCAGGTCTGCCAGCGCCTTGAGCGCGGGCGCGGCTTGCAAGCCGGTGGCGATGAACTCCAGAGTGTCACCAAGGGCTGCCCCCACAGACAGCAACCCGAGAATGGATCGCACGTTCATGTACGGGCGTCCTTCCAGCAGGAAGTTGTAGTACGTCATGCCTTTCTTGTGCACGTAGATATCGCAGTCAAACTGGGCGGCAAGGCCGGCGACAGCCGAAACCGGTCGCAGGTGCAGTCCGTCCTTGTTGTGGACGGTCACAAGGATTTTCTGGAAGCCGTTTCGTTCCAGCGATTCACGTTCCGTGCGCCAGATGTGCGCATATTTTTGGCACCATTCCTCGGCTGCGGAAGACCTGCCGATGTCCCGTCCTTCTGCCATGGAGCGAAGGTACTTGTGTTTCTCGATTTCGTCGCGCTGATCGAGGTTGTCCCTTCGCAACTTCTCTTGTCGCCAGTCCTCGGCGAGATGCTGGACAAAATCGTCAATGGCCTCTTCGATGCTTACCTCGATGCCGCGCTGTTGCGAGAGATAGTACTTGTGCTCCTCGATGGCCTTGAGTTCCGCCGCGGTGAGGTTGTTTGCCTGACCCTTCATCCTGAAGAACCGTTGCCGCATGGTACCCGGTCCATCACCGTCTGGCGAGATTTCTTTTCGGGCGGGACGCCAGCCAATCCCCCCGCGTCGGGGTATGTCAGTCCCGCGGAGGGATGGGGTGACCGACGGGATTTGAACCCGCGACAGCCAGATCCACAATCTGGAGCTCTACCAGGCTGAGCTACGGCCACCATCCATGATTCACCCATCACGCCGAAGGCATATGAATTTAACATTGCCGCGCCACGAGGGTCAAGATATCGCGCACCCACTTTGGCGGAGGAATCACCCACGCGACCATGAAAAGACCCGCACTGTTTTTGTTGCTGCTGGCACTCGCATCCAGCGCATTCGCGCAGGTCGACATCGAGTCGCGCCGCACCGTGCTCGCCGAAGTCAACCGGCTCTCGCCTCCTGCCTTCTGTCGTCTGTGTTTCGCTTGCCGACCGCCTGCCCTGAGCCTGCCGAATGGGCTGACCGCCGATTGGTGCAGGTTCAGAACATCGGCAAC